>JAYUOT010000106.1:0-17905 GCA_043760705.1 Betaproteobacteria bacterium | reverse complement strand
CGTACGAGCGCCCTTCGTTGATAAAGTTTTCTTTGTCTTGAGCGGCTTTGTTGGCATCCTCAAAAGCAGCTTGCACTTTCTCTGGGGGTTGCGCCTGTTGCACGGTCACGTCGATCACGGTAATACCCGCACCATAGCGATCCACGAGTTTTTGCATCAAGACACGCGCGTCTTTTGCGACTGCTTCTTTTTCCTCATACAACACTTGGTCGATGGTGCGACGGCCCACGATTTCGCGCATCGCCGCCTCGGCCGCTTGGCGGGCCAGCTCTTCTGGGTTGCCACTGATATTGTTATTAAAGAAAAACGCCTTGGCATCGCTAATACGATATTGAATGGCGACCTGCATGTCCACAATACTTTGATCCATGGTCAGCATTTGTGACTCACGCTCAAGTTTGTTTTTGGGAACCTGACGATAGCCCACTTCGACGGTGCGCAGTTGCTGTGTGTTGATCACTTCATGCGCTTCAATTGGGTAAGGCCAGCGCCAGGTAATACCCGCAAGATCTCGAGTTCGGTCTAGTTTTCCAAACTGCAACACGGCAGCCGTTTGGCCCTCTTGAATAATAAAAACTCCGCTGGCCAACCAAAGCAATACGGCTCCGGCGGCGATCACCCCAAGCCCAATGCCAGCGCCACGAAAGCCTCCTGCCCCAGGGCCGTCACTGCCGCCATTGTTGTTACCGTTGTTATTGCCACTGGGCCTGGGCAAATTACCCGAGCCCTTGCCCTTTCCAAAGATACTGTTGAGCTTGCGATTGAAGTCTCGCCAAAGTTCATCAAGATCGGGCGGACCGTCTTTCGAGCCTCTGGGCTTATTGCTATCGGGTGGTTTGTTCTCGGGGCGATTTTCGCCCTTCGCTTCAGGCGTCGAGGACGGAGGCGTGTTTTTGCTCCGACCCCAACCGGGATCATTCAAGGAAAAGATCGCTCTCAACAATTTGCTCATCGGGGGGTGTCACAGAAGTGTAGGCAGCATGGCTAGCTGATATTGGAACAAAGGATGCATTTTCAAGGGCAACCCGCATTATTTCTTGTTTTAGAGCCTCCATGCCAAGACCCGTTTGTGCGCTCACAAACAGCTTTGAGATGCTACCACAGCGGGTGTCATCAGCACCGATCTTGTCGATCTTGTTAAGGACAATTAACTGAGGAATGCTGGAGGCTCCAATGGCGTTCAAAACCTTGTTGACCTGGGCGATTTGTGCATCGCGATCCGGGGCACTGGTATCCACAACATGCAAAAGCAGATCGGCCTCAATGGTTTCTTCCAAGGTGGCATGGAAGGCCTCCACCAGTTGGAGCGGCAAATCCCGAACAAAACCCACCGTATCGGAGATCACGACCTGCGGCATAAGACTAGGCCAGACACTGGCAGGAATCTCCCGAGTGAGGGTATCCAGGGTTGCGAACAACTGATCGGCGGCATAGCTTTGGGCACCCGTCAGACGATTAAAAAGGGTGGATTTGCCAGCATTGGTATAGCCGACGATGGCCACATTGAACGTGGATCCACGGGCCCGAGCGCGCCGTCGAGTCTTGCGCTGGCGAGTGATTTTTTCTAGTTCTCCACGCAGCTTCTTGACCTTGGTTGTGATCATGCGTCGATCTAACTCAACCTGTTTCTCACCAGGTCCACCACGCACACCAATACCGCCGCGTTGGCGCTCTAAATGGCTCCATCCACGAACCAGGCGGGCAGCGAGATGCTCCAGTCGAGCCAGCTCCACTTGAAGCTTACCCTCGTTACTGCGAGCTCGGCTCGCAAAAATTCTTAAAATAAGCTCACTGCGATCAACAATCGGAAGATCCACTAGCTGGGAGAGATTGCGTTCTTGGACGGCCGATAGTTCTCGGTCAAAAACGATGCAGTGGGCACCATCGGCCTTCGCCGCCTCGGCCAAGCGCTCGGCCTGACCTGAGCCTATAAAACAAGCGGCATCAGGGCGGTCGCGCTTAAAGAACATCTCGCCACCCGTATCAAACCCGCCCGAGCCGGCCAGTGCGCGCAACTCTTCCAAAGAGTCTTCAAATCCGGAATTGGCACCGGCACCGCTCAGTTTCACCCCCACCAAAAACGCCCGGTCTGGACGCTCTTTTGAGGTTGCCAGACCCGCTAGTGGGGAGGCCAGCCGCGCGGGCTTGGCCTCGGAAAGCTCGCCTCTCAGCTTGGCTCGCTTTCTTGCACGAAGTCTACGGAACGGCCAGGAACGACCGTCGAGATGGCGTGCTTGTAAACCATTTGGGTGACCGTATTTCGCAGTAAGACCACGTACTGGTCAAAAGACTCAATTTGCCCCTGAAGCTTAATACCGTTGACCAAATAGATGGACACGGGCACGTGCTCTTTACGTAAAAGATTCAGAAACGGGTCTTGTAAAAGTTGCCCTTTGTTGCTCATGTTGAGCTCCGATTATTGTTAGAAGTTAGAGGAGAATTCGCTATAGAAGCAGTAAGAACTAAACATCCAAGCTCCAGAAACGAGGATATTGGGATTAATAGTACAGAAGTCAAGAGTAATCGCCAAGTGGATATTTAACAATGATGCGGCCAAGACACCACAAGTCTGTCAGGCATCTTGAATTCGTCGTACCGTTCAGCGGTTCATGACTTCAGGAGCGCCCCGCCTCGCGGGCATAAGGATTGACCGTGCTCCTGAACTCAATCCTCAAGGGAGTACCGGTCAAGCTGAACTTCTCACGAAACATGCTTTCAAGATAGCGCTTATAGGGCTCGGCAATGTAGTCCAAAGAGTTGCCATGGATGACCACGATGGGCGGATTCGAGCCCCCCTGATGGGCGTAGCGCAACTTCGGCCTGAAGGGGCCGTGTCTGGGCGGCGCTTGTTTTTCGACGGCATCGATCAAGGCGCGCGTCAACTTGGGCGTGGTCAACTTCTTGTAGGCGGCCGCGCAGGCCTCATCCACCGAGCGCATCAAGGCTGCCACCCCAAAGCCCTTGAGAGCACTGGTGAAATGGGTGCGTGCAAAGCCCAAGAAATGAAGCTTGCGTTCAAACTCTTTCTTGATGCGGGTCTTCTCCTGCTCGTCGAGCTTGTCCCATTTATTAATCGAAATCACCAACGCTCGCCCCGCCTCCAAAATATAGCCGGCGATATGGGCATCTTGGTCAGAGACTTCTTGGCTGGCATCCAACATTAGGATACAGACGTTGCTATCTTCAATGGCCTGCAAGGTCTTGATGACCGAAAACTTTTCAATGGCTTCGGTCACTTTGCCGCGCCGACGGATACCCGCCGTATCCACCAAAACATAGGGTCGGCCCTGATGTTGAAAATCAATCTCAATCGCATCCCGAGTGGTGCCGGGCTCATCAAAGGCCAAAACCCGCTCCTCACCTAACAAGGTATTGATGAGCGTGGATTTCCCGACGTTCGGGCGGCCCACAATCGCGACTCGGGTTGCTTTGGGTGCCGCGATGAACTCTAGCTCGGAACTTTCTTCGTCCGTGCCGAGCGCCGCATGAGAGTTTTCTTCATCGACAGTCGCAGGAGCCTCAATCGTCAGACCTGTAGTTGACTTGCGCTCGGGGAGCTCGACACCTGTTTTGGGTAAATCAGAGTCAACATGATCGACGCTGGAAGTCTCTTCAGAGCCCTGCCCTGGCCACTGTCCGATCAAATGCTCGACCAACTCCCGCACGCCTTCCCCATGAGCTGCCGAAATGGCGATCGGTTCGTCCAACCCCAGTTCAAAGAACTCGGACACCACTTGCGCTCGCTGCATACCCTCGGTTTTATTGACGGCGAGAATAGGCTTGGCAGCCGCACGGCGTAACTCGTTGGCGATTTCTTGGTCGCGACGGGTCAGGCCCTCGCGGCCGTCCACCACAAAGACCACAAAGTCCGCTTCGATAATGGCCTGGCGAGTCTGGCGGGCCATTTCGGCCGCGATACCGTCCTTGGCCACGGGTTCAAATCCGCCCGAGTCAATGACAATAAAGCGATAGTCGCCCGAACGGCCGCGGCCATACTGGCGATCTCGGGTCAGCCCAGGCACGTCGGCGACGATCGCGTTTCGCGAACGAGTCAGACGATTAAAAAGAGTCGACTTTCCCACATTGGGTCGACCTACGAGCGCTAAAACAGGTAAACGAGCCAACTAGGTTGCACTCACTGCGAAAACGCCGCCGACCGTGGTTTGAAACACCGCCAGCCCTCCAGCATTCACGCCCGCAGAGACTATCGGCGACCCATCGGTCGTTAAACGACCGATCAGGGTACCGTCTGTGACACTCAGCGCGTGAATCACTCCGCTTTGATCACCCACCATTAACGTCGAATCCACCAGAACCGGTGCCGTAAGTTCGCGACCTTTCAGTAACTCCTGAGTCCAGATCGGAGTACCACGATCTCCTCGTGATAATCCCGTCACAAACCCACGCGAATCACAGGCATAGGCATTTCTGGCATCCAGCTCCACGCCGCCCACCGCGGACCATTCACGGCTCCACAAGGGGCGACCCGTGGCCACTTCAAAACAAGACACGCGGCCTTGATAAGTGGCCGCGCAAATATCGCGCCCAGAAATCAGCGGCGAGCCCAGAACATCGGCAATGCGCTCGATTTCGGTCGAGCCGCGCGGATTGGATACGGGGGCTTCCCAGCGTACTGAGCCATTTTGTAAAGACAAAGAAACCAGTCGTCCACCAGGGAGGCCGACAAAGGTGCTGGCGCCATCAATCGCTACCGCGGCGGTTTGACGGATGACCACGGGCGCATTCTGGCGGCTGAAGGTCCAGCGACGACGGCCGGTTTCCGAGTCAATGCCGATGGTTTTGTTGTCCGAGGTTCTGACCACGACGACCCCAAGGGCGACGGTCGGAACACTGCTCGCTTCCGTGCCCAAAGAATGCACCCATTTGCTCTTGCCTTGAGCGTCGAAGGCCAAAAGCCGTCCGTCGCGACTGGCCACGACCACAATATCCCCATCGGCACCCACCCCGGCGATGAGAGGTGCGTTCGTTTTCGTCGACCACTGAGGCTTTCCCGATCGGGCCTCAAGACGAGACAAGCCGCCATCTTTTCCCGCCAGCCAAATGCTATCGGCGGCATAGCTCGGTTGGAAACCAAAACCGGCACCAGCGACCGATGTCTTCCATGCAACCCCGAGGCGATTGGAGGGCAGGTTCGGTAAGTCCGCAAGTTTCGCCTTGCTGCTTCCGAAGATGCCACAAGCGCTCAGACCGGAAACTAGTCCGAAACCACTAGCACCCAGTAGACCCCGTCGTTTGGCCTCATTCATATCAAGCACCCGCTAAAGCGTCTAATTTGATTTTCACCAGGCGCTTGATCGCACTGCTTTCGGCCAAGGCCTCCAAGGCTTCTTTGTAGGCCGCTTTGGCCTCGGAAAGCTTGTTTTGAGCCATGAGTAAATCACCGCGAGCGTCGGCAAACTGGCCGGTGTAGGCCTTCGGCACCGGGCCTTGCAAGCGTTTCGCGGCTTCGTCGTAGGCCTTCTCATCCACCAAAATCGCGGCTAAACGCAGTCGTGCTGTCAAACGGAATTCCTCGTCTTGGGCCTTCTCACTGGCCCACTCTAAGGGCGCCTTTGCCGCCTTTAGATCATTGGCGTCAAAGTACGCCTTGGCCGACACCAAGGCAGCCATCTGAGCATAAGCCGTGCCGCTAAATTTCTCGAAGATATTGCCAGAGGCCTCTTTGACTTTGGTCAGATCTTTGGCGCTAGCCGCAGTACGCAACACTTCGTACAATCCTGCCGCTTCACCCGATTGTTTGGCCTGATAGAAATTCCAGCCCCGCCAGCCTGCAAAGCTCAGGCACAAAACGGTGATCACCGTCAAGATTAAATTGCCATGCTTGGACCAGAAAGCCTTCAGGTTATCTAGTTCGTCTTGTTCATGTAAATCTAAAGCCATTTGCTTTCCTAAGTCTAATTACTTTTATTGAAACACCCATTGAGTGGCTAGGGACAACGCCACTCTTTGACATTTATTTTTCTAATGATCAGCCTGCACTCGGAACTTCACACTAGCGGCCCAGCATTTTGTCACGCAAGGACTGCGCGACCTCTTCCAAGGCGACACTCCATTGTTGGCCGAGCTTGGCCTCGCCCTGGCTGCCCGCCGCGCCCGTGGCACGCAGCGCCTTAACGGTCGCTTTACCCTCAGCGATCTCGTTATCGCCTAGGATGATCGCATAAGCGGCTCCACTACCATCGGCACGCTTCATTTGGGACTTAAACCCCCCCCCTCCCGCGTGCATCTGAACCGTGATCGCACTGTCTCGAAGGCGCTCGGCACATTGTAGGGCGGCACTCGCGGCTGCCGCTCCCTGATGCACGACGTAAACGTCCACCGATGGCTGGGCCATCACTTGCGTGCGCATGAGCTCAAGAATGCGTTCAACGCCGATGGCAAAACCAACACCCGGTGCCGGCTTGCCGCCCAGCATCTCGATCAGGGGGTCATAGCGCCCGCCGCCGCACACCGTCAAGCCTTTGCAAATCCACTCGAAAACACTGAGATTGTAATAGTCCAATCCACGTACCAAGCGCGGATTGATTTTGAAGGGGATATTTTGGGACTTCAAGATCGATTGCAGCCCTTCAAAATGCGCTAATGACTCTGCACCCAGGAAATCGATCAACTTGGGGGCACCCTCGGCCAGCACTTGCATGGCGGGATTCTTGGTGTCCAAGATTCGCAAGGGATTGCTATGCAAGCGCCTGCGCGCTTCCTCGTCCAATTGGTTCTCATGGGCCGAAAAGTAGGCGATCAGGGCGCTTCGATGGGCAGCCCGCTCGTCGGGTTGTCCAAGACTATTGATTTCAAGCGAGACCACCGGCAGATCAAGATCGTCCCAGAGCCTCTGGCAAAGCAGGATAAGCTCTGCATCCACGTCAGGGCCAGCAAACCCCATCGCCTCCGCACCGACTTGATGAAACTGCCGATAGCGCCCTTTCTGGGGTCGTTCGTGACGAAACATCGGTCCGGTGTACCAAAGTCGTTTTGGCCCGTCATAAAGAAGATTGTGCTCAATGACGGCGCGCACAGCACCCGCAGTGTTTTCCGGGCGCAGGCTTAAGTGTTCACCGTTGAGTGCATCAGTGAACGAGTACATTTCCTTTTCGACAATGTCCGTCACTTCACCAATGCCTCGTACAAACAAACGCGTGTGCTCAACAATGGGGGTACGAATACGGCGATAAGCGTAGGCCGCCATGACATCGGCAACCGCCTCATCAAAGCGTAGCCAAAGAGCCTCATCCGCAGGCAATATATCGTTCATCCCGCGCACACCTCGCAGAGCCTCTTTTTTGGCCGAGTTCGCGCTCACTGAGCGCTCACCGAGCTCAGCAAGATCACCTAGGTTATCAAGGTCACTATTGCTCATACTCATACTGTCATTCCATCCGCGCTGTCTTTGCTGACCTGTTTGCCATAGCGCCTGTTCACATACTCTTCAACGATTGCCTGAAACTCTTCGGCGATACGATCGCCTTTAAGGGTCACGGTGCGTTCTCCATCGACAAAAACCGGCGCCACCGGCGCTTCGTCGGCGCCCGGTAAGGAAATGCCAATATCGGCATGCTTGCTTTCGCCAGGACCGTTGACGACGCAGCCCATGACCGCGACATTCATGCTTTCAACACCGGGGTATACACCTCGCCACTGCGGCATCCGCTCCCGCAGGTGGCTCTGAATACGGTCGGCGAGCTCCTGGAAAAAGGTGCTGCTGGTGCGTCCACACCCGGGACAAGCAATCACCATCGGTGTAAACGCCCGCAAGCCCATCGTCTGCAAAATCTCCTGAGCGACAATCACCTCCTTGCGGCGATCCCCGTTGGGTTCTGGCGTCAGTGAGACCCGTATCGTGTCCCCAATACCCTCTTGCAAGAGCACTCCTATCCCTGCGGTGGAGGCAACAATGCCCTTGCTGCCCATGCCTGCTTCGGTCAAGCCAAGATGCAGGGGGTAGTCACATCTCGAGGCTAATGCACGATAAACAGCGATAAGATCTTGCACTTGAGAGACTTTTGCAGACAAAATAATCTGGTCCTTCGCCAAGCCAATCTCTTGGGCTCGCGCCGCGCTTTCGAGAGCCGAGGTCACCAAGGCTTCACGCATCACTTGCTGAGCGGTATAGGGCTTGCTGCGCGCCGCATTGCTATCCATCAAGCGAGCCAGCAAGGCCTGGTCCAGGCTGCCCCAGTTCACGCCAATTCGAACCGGTTTGCCGTACCGCACCGCAACCTCGATCATTTGCGCAAAATTATCGTCACGTCGCTTTCCGGCGCCCACGTTGCCTGGATTGATTCGATACTTCGACAAGGCCTTCGCACACTCAGGATACTGGGTCAGAAGTTTATGACCGTTGTAATGAAAATCACCGACCAAAGGCACGTCGATGCCCATGCGGTCCAACTGCTCTCGAATAGCAGGCACTTGTGCGGCGGCTTCGGGTGTATTCACCGTGATACGCACCAGCTCAGAACCCGCGACGGCGAGCTCCTTCACCTGAATGGCTGTTGCAATCGTATCGGCAGTGTCGGTGTTGGTCATCGATTGCACGACTACCGGCTGATGACCACCGATTTTCACTTCACGCTCGCCCCACGAGACGACGACTTCTTGACAGGCCCGTTTAGGCCTTGCGCCCGCATCAATGGCAGCCATCGTTAAGGCTTCGTAAGCGTCTAAACCACCCTCCAAGCTTGGCTTGATCAGCCCATTTTGATGTATAGCCTTTGGGCCTTGAATGTTTGACATCGAGATCCTGGTGTGGCGTTCAATACTAACGAATGGTTAGACGGGCAATACCTTGCCGCATGTCTTTAGGCATGGGCACGATTTGTCCGACTCCGGAGGCTCCCATCGAACCATCCTTTTTCTCGACCGTCACATGAATGGCGTTGCCAATCACGGCCAAATACGGCGCTTTGCCCTTGAGTACGAGATTGGTACCTGCGGCTTGATGGCCGTACAAAACGCGCTCACCACCCGCATCCTTAATTTCAACCCACGAGTCTTTGGCAAAACTGACGTGGTACTGCACCTCGCCGGTCACCGCGCCGCTCGCATTGGCTACACTCTGTTCGCCAGCTTTGGCCGGATCGGTGGCAGCACTGATTGACGGCGTGACGGCCGCAGTGGACGCCGCAGCACCAGGAGCCACTGAACGGCCCGTTGCGGGTTTGATCGGATCCCTAGCGGACGTTGAAGTGGAAGGTGTTTCTACTCCAGATGAGCCAGTCTTGCCGCCGACGTCTTTCAGTGGGTTAGCGACGCCCGGCATAGGCGAAGGTGGACTCGCCACCCCGGGCGCGGGGCTTACATCGCGCCCAAGATCCATGGTTTTCGAAGGAGGAATAAATTTCGTAGGGATATAGCTTTCAAGACCCTGACCGAAAAAGAGCGCCAATGCCGCCAAGCCAACGAGTGCTAAGCCAACCCATGCCCACTTACTACCTTTGCCGCCCTCGCCAAACCCCAAGGCCGAGCGCTCAGGTATTTTGCCCTCCAGGGTTCGATCCGCCTTGAGTTCACTTTGACCTAGTTGCAGATCCACGTAGGCGATCAAGGGCCCAAGATCGGCGCTCAACAAACGACCATAAGAACGTAGAGCCCCCTTGATGAAGGCAATCCCCGGCAACTTGTCCCATTCTCCGAGCTCTAGGGCCTCAACTTGACGCGCCGCCAAGCGTAACTGAGCTGCTGTGCCAGGAATGGATAAACCAGCGGCCTCGCGCAGGGCTTTCAATTCCGCCGGGGTTGATGCCACTCGCTTTTGTGCGTCGGCAACAATGCTGAGCTGCTCAGTCATTGAATTTTCCTTGCTCTAATAAAGAGGCCTCAAGCGAGGCCGGAAACAGACGCCTCAGGCGACTTCCTAAAGAGAGCTCCGCATCCCTATTGCCACGTAAACGCTCCACTCTTAACGATAGCCATAACATTTGAGCGTTGGCTTCGTAGGTCCCCAATAAGCGTTCAGTGTAAAACCGTGCTTTCTCGGCATCGCTGGATTGAAGATAGATTTCGGCCAGGTTAAACATTGCAATGGGGCTACCGGCGTCGACTCTAAAGGCTTGCAGAAGATAAGCCTCCGCACCTTTCACATCACCCACTTTGCGCAGGCAAATGCCAGCATTGTGCAACGGTTTGCCGGGGGTTGCATAAAGAGGATTCTTGGAGGCCCGATCAAAGTAGGCAATGGCGGCTCGTTCTTGCTTGTTTTGGCAAAGAAACCAACCGTAGGAATTGTTCAAATCTGAATCGGTCGGTGCCAACCTCAAACCCCGCACAAAACTATCGCCGGCTTTTTGAGTCTCGCCAAGGTCCATATAGACCAAGCCAAGGAGGCCATAAGCGGCGGCATAGTTTGGATCGACCAGCAGGGACTGGCGCAGCTCCTCCAGGGCAACACCGTAATTGCCTTTCTGATAATAATTTCCCGCCAACTCCAGGCGAATACGGGCTCGTTGGCGATCAATGCTTTCTTCCTGGGAGATCGGCAACACCGAGCCGACCGAGCGGGCATTATCACTAGCGATATCAGTGCCCTCACTGCCTCGCGTCGCACAGCCAGTCAGCAGGGTCAATACCATGGCAAAAACAGCGAGTAATCGACAAGTTGTCACAGAGCTACCTTGCTAGTGTCTAGCGTTGAAAGGTCTAGTATTTGAAAACAGGATGACTTTCTGCTTGGCACTGCGCTCGGCCAAACGAGTACGATCCTGAACCGCTCCCGCGAGCTGGCCGCAAGCGGCATCAATATCGTCACCCCTGGTTTTTCTTACGGTGGTGACAATGCCTGCATCCATCAAAACCTGTGCAAAGCGCTTAATCGCCTCGGGTTTGGATTTAAGCAAACCCGATTCAGGAAATGGATTGAAGGGAATGAGGTTGAATTTACAAGGAAGGTTTATGACCAAGCTCAGCAACTGGCGAGCCTCGGCCACACCATCGTTCACGCCATCAAGCATGCAGTACTCGAAGGTAATGAAATCGCGCGGCGCTTTTTCCAGGTAACGCTGGCAGGCCGCCATCAACTCAGCCAAAGGATATTTGCGATTCAAAGGCACTAGATCATCACGCAGGGCATCATTGGGCGCATGCAAAGATACCGCCAAGGACACCGGGCAATCGTCGCGCAGGCGATCCATCATCGGCACGACTCCCGAAGTCGATACCGTGACTCGGCGGCGTGACAAGCCGTAGGCATTGTCATCCAACATGATGCGCAAGGCGGTCAGGGTGGGCAGGTAGTTCTGCAGTGGCTCGCCCATCCCCATGAAGACAACATTACTGATAATGCGATCCGGTTTTACACCCTCTTTACTTTTGTAAGCACCCAAAGCTTGATTGGCCATCCACAGCTGGGCCATAATTTCGCCGGCCGTGAGGTTGCGAGAGAATCCTTGCTTTCCTGTCGAGCAAAATCGGCAGTTCACGGCACAACCGGCCTGAGTTGAAACACACAAGGTGCCGCGATCAGTCTCTGGAATAAAGACGGTTTCAATGGCATTGCCCTGTCCCACATCAAACAACCATTTCCGGGTGCCATCGCTTGAGACATGGTCCTGCACCACCGGCATGGTTTGCACGGCGCAATTTTCGCTGAGATGCGCGCGAAAGCTTTTCGCCAGGTCGCTCATCTCAGAGAACTCAGATACGCCTCTCTGATGCACCCAGCGCATCAGCTGAGTCGCACGAAACGGCTTCTCGCCCCAACCTAAGGCCTGCGCATGCAGACCCTGAGCATCAAGCCCGAGAAGATTTAGTGTCGAAGAGGGTGAAGTGTCCAAATTTATCGCGAATAAACGTTCATGCCAGGAAAAAAGAAAGCGATTTCCTGTGTAGCGGTATCGGCAGCGTCGGAGCCATGACAGGCGTTTGCATCAATGCTATCGGCGAAATCCGCACGTATCGTGCCAGGAGCAGCCTTCTTGGGGTCGGTCGCACCCATCAGATCGCGGTGCTTTAAAACAGCGTTTTCGCCTTCCAGAACCTGAACAATGACCGGACCGGAGATCATGAAGCCTACCAAATCTTTGAAGAAAGGGCGCTCTTTATGGACGGCATAGAAGGCACCCGCCTCACCGGGCGATAAATGCATCATACGCGCTGCGATCACTTTCAGGCCTGCGCCCTCGAAACGGCTGTAAATTTGACCGATTACATTCTTCGCAACTGCGTCGGGTTTGATAATCGAGAGGGTACGTTCAATCGCCATGGTTATTCCTTGATTTTATTGAGGATTTTAGACTTTTCTTAGACTTTTCGTCATTAGCCGGTTATTTTACCAACTAATGTGAAATGCCACCTGACTTGAGATTTTTGGCAATCGGCCCTACATTAGCGTCATTCGTACAAACAGGAGACGATCCATGGCAATTCAAAAAGACACCTTCAACGGCAACGGTTTCGGTCAGGCCGTAGGCGTGCTGGACACCATCCGGCGCAATAAAGTCTTGCGTAGCACCTATATTCTGCTCGCCATATCACTCATTCCGACCGTTTTTGGGGCCTGGCTGGGCATGCAGCTCAAAGTTTTCGCTGGCATGGGCGCAGGAATGACCGCGATTATTTTCCTGGTAGGCGCCTTTGGGCTGATGTTTGCCATCGAAAAGTTCAAGAATAGCGCGGTCGGCGTCGGTCTCTTATTGCTATTTACTTTTTTCATGGGGGTCATGCTGTCCCGTATGCTCGGTGCCGTGCTCTCGTTCTCCAATGGCCCCCAGCTCATCATGATGGCCTTTGGCGGGACGGCCGCCATTTTTGGGGTGATGTCGACCATTGCCACGGTCAGCAAGCGCGACTTTTCAGGCATGAGTAAATGGCTGATGATTGGCGCTCTAGTGATCCTGGTGGCAGGCATCGCCAACATCTGGCTGCAACTACCGGCCCTTTCCTTAACCATTTCCGCCATGGCGATGTTCATTTTCTCAGCCTGGATGCTGACCGACGTGCAAAACGTGGTCAATGGCGGTGAGACCAATTACATCAGCGCCACCCTGTCGATCTATATGAATCTCTACAACGTCTTTTCGAGCCTGTTGTCGATTCTTGGCATCACAGGGGGTGATCGCGACTAAGCGCGATCCCTAGCCGGCTCGCTGAACCAGGTTCGGCGAACTAAAAAAAGCCGATGTTCATCGGCTTTTTTTTCGACTTGTCGGGCGCCTGCGTACCGGTTCAGCCTGAAGGCTCGAATACCGAAATTGATTCCACATGCGAGGTATGCGGAAACATGTTCACTGCACCAGTCGCCTTAAGCACCCAGCCTCCACCGTGACAAAGCACGCCGGCATCGCGCGCCAAAGTAGACGGGTTGCAGGAGACGTAGACGATACGCTTGGGCTTGCGCCGATCCTCCGCCAGCGCCTTTACGACGGCCAAGGCCCCTTCGCGCGGTGGATCGATCAGGACGCGATCAAATGAACCCAGAGCGCGCCAGTCTTTAAAGCTTAACTCAAAGAGATTACGGGTCTTGAACTCAGTGTTGTCACTTAAACCATTATGAGCCGCAGCTTCTTTGGCGCGCTGAGTGAGGCTTCTGGCGCCCTCGATGCCTAGCACCGAGGCAGCGCGGGTCGCTAATGGCAGGGTGAAATTCCCTAGCCCACAAAACAAGTCGGCGACGCTTTCATCCGACTGTGGGTCCAGCAGCCGAACCGCTTGCCCCACCAATACCGTATTGATCGCATGATTCACTTGAGTGAAATCTGTCGGCCGATAAGGCATATGAATGCCGTACTCAGGCAGGTAATAACCGAGCTGAGAAACCTCTGCCGTGTCCTCGACACGGCCATTTTCATTACAAAACAGTTCGATCGTGTCGGGACCTTTGGATTGATACCAGATCTCGATTTGATGTTTCTGCGCGAAGGCCAGTAATTGATCCTCATCGAGATCGCTGGGAGGCTCCAAAATTCTAAATACCAGGGCAACGACCCGTTCTTTGACGCCGGTGTTGTCGTAGCGACTTAGGCCGGTTCTAGCGCTGCCGCTTGCTTGGTCCCTGACCCTTCGCTCTCCGACGGCAACTTCAATTTGCGGCATCTGGCTGCGAATGCTCAAGCTCTCAATAAGTGCCCTCAAGGGCATCAACAAGGCATTCACCCTGGGCTCCAAAATTTTGCATTCGCGCATGTCCGCAACAAAGCCCGAGGCGCGCTCATGGAAACCGACGAGTACCCCACCCTTTTTAGTCACTAGGCGCACGGATAGGCGGGCACGATAACGATATCCCCATGCCGGTCCCGCGATCGGGCGAAGCAGGCTTTCGGCGCGCACTCGACTCAAGTGCCAGAGCTGATCCTCTAGCCCACGCTGCTTAATTGCGAGTTGGGCCTGTACTGTGAGATGCTGCATGGAGCAGCCCCCGCACACGCCAAAATGCGGACAGGCCGGTTGCACCCTTTGACTGCTTTCCTTCAGCACGGTGAGGGTTTGAGCAATATCGTATTTCGACTTGCTTCTGATCACCTCGGCGCGGACCAACTCACCTGGCAAGGCACCCCGTACGAAACACACCTTGCCATCGGTTCGGCTGATGCCATTGGCTTCTAGGTCAATGGACTCAATCAAATAATCCTTAATCTTGCCCAGGGTGTTCTCGGCGGGTGGCCGAGCGAGTGGTCTTGCCATGCTTCGAACAAAATCCTTAGCGCGCAGGCAGGTATTGTTTTGGATCCACAGGTTTGCCCTGACGACGAATCTCAAAATGCAGCTTCGGACTATCCGTGCCAGAATCCCCTAGCTCGGCGATCTTTTGACCTTTCTTGACGCTTTCTTGGTCTTTCACCAACAACGTTTTATTGTGAGCATAGACCGATAACAATTCGCCATCGTGCTTCACGATGATCAGGTTGCCATAGCCGCGCGGGCCTGGACCGCTAAAGATCACCTTGCCATCGCCAGCCGCCGCAATGGGCTCGCCGATTTTGCCATCGAGAATCAGGCCCATCTGTTTGGGTTCGCTGAAATTGGACAGTACTTTACCCTTGATCGGCCAAGCAAAACTTGGTGCGTTGGCGGACTTCGAACCATTGGCCGCACTTGGTGAAGTTGTCGAGGGTGGGGTAGCAGCCGCGCCTGAGCTGGAACTAGGACTGGAACTATTGGGGTTTGCACTGGCACCCGCGCCCGCAGGGCTCGCCTGCGACGGTGTAGCCCTAGGCGTCGGGGCCAAAAGGGTGTCGGCGCCTTTCAATTCAGCCAGCAGAGTCTCCGAAAACGGTCGCTTTACAGCCTTTAGTCCCGATTTAATCGGCGTCGAACTCACAACGGGCGGCGTGGGTAGTCCTGACGCTGAAGTCGGTCCACTTTGCCCTCCCGCGGCGGGAGCCTGCGTTAAGGGTCGACTCTCGGTGTTCCCTTGCTTGACCATCCCTGTTTCTGCCCCGGATGGAGGCAGCCCGGGCTTAGCGCCTTGGCCGGGTGTCGTCGTCGCACCAGGCGCGCCCGGGACCGGGCCACTCGTCGGCGGCAGCGTCGTAGCGCTTGAGGGAACCTCGGCACGGCGCACCGGCTCGGACCTTGAGGGAAGACTACCCGGAGCGCGAACTTCAATCGGTGCGGGTGTTTTCGTACCAGCGCATCCCGACAGCGCAGCCGCCGCAACACAGCTCAACAACAGCCAGGGAAAGCCCGAGCTTTTTAATTTTGTTTGCATGAAAATAGCCTGCTTCATTATCGTGTTCCATCCACCAAGGGGACGAATCGTACCGCATCTAACTCCATCAACTCGTAGTCCTCCTGTCCAACTCGATCAATGACTTGTAACACTTGATACTTGTCCCCGACCGGGATCACTAACCGACCGCCAATTCGAAGCTGCTCAAGCAAGGCTCGCGGAACCTGAGGAGCGGCCGCCGCCACAATAATCGCATCAAAAGGCGCCACGCTCGGCACACCGAGATACCCATCCCCGAACACCAGGCGCAAATTGGACAGCCTCAAGGTCCGGAGATTTTGTCTTGCTAATTCGTGCAAACCTTTCACGCGTTCGATAGAGTAAACCTCCTCAAACAGCTTCGCCATACAGGCAGCTTGATATCCGCACCCGGTGCCCACCTCCAAAACTTTAGCCTTTTTTCGCAAAGTCGGCTGCATTCTCGCCCCCATGAGCTCCAGCATTCGCGCCACCGTACTAGGCTTCGAAATGGTTTGCCCAAACCCGATCGGCAAGGCTTCGTCTTGATAGGCCAAGCTGGCCAATCCGGCGTCTACAAACAAGTGTCGGTCAATCTCAGTGATCGCCTTGAGTACCGCGACATCCCGGACACCTCGTTCATGCAAGGATCGAACTAATTTGGCACGCGAGGCCTCCACGGCCAATCCTGGCGACCCGGCCCGGCTTGAGATGGGTACCGGCTCTAAAAAGGTCGTTCTGCCCTTCTGGGGCAATTTTTTCTCGAAGTTCGCCCTCACGGGAAACTCCGGTCTCTTGGAGGGTTGAGGTTTCTTAGGCGTGGGGGAGCTGCGCATGTCTGCGCATTTTAACCTTCCGCTGGCCAATCCCGAATATACGCCTTAAGCATGCGATTCTCGAAGCCTTGCTCCTCCAATACGGCCCTGGCAACATCATGAAAAGAGATGACCCCTAGAAGCACATCCTGATCCATCACGGGCAGGTAGCGCTGGCGAGTTTCAAGCATGACATGGCGAAGTTCATTCACATCCATATCGGGCTGCACGACCGTGGGTTGGGCGTTCATCACGCCTCGCACCTGTATCTCGGCCACCGGTGGCGTTGGGCCGGTGCGCTGCTCCATCTGCCGCCTCGCAAGCGTTCGGATGACCTCACGAAAAGTCAACATACCCACTAACTTGCCCTTTTCCATCACCACTAAGGAGCCAATATCTTGCTCCGCCATGGCCACCACGCTGTCGGAGAGCATGGCTTCGGGCGAAATGGTGAAAAGCGTGCTGCCCTTCACTCGCAAAACTTCATTGACTTTCATCATGCCCCCTATTCTGATCTAATGACTATGCTAGCGCATTGCGCTCAGGATCGCTAGTCTTACGAACGATCTGACGAACGGTCAGATTAGTTTCGGGTCAGGAGGGACTCAATATGTCTACTCAAAACGTCTTCGGTAAACGGCTTGGTCAGGAAGATATCGACACCGGCAGTCATCGCCAATTCGTGATGTTTCTGCGAATTGCGCGAGGAAATCATAATGATCGGAGCCTTCGCGGTGCGCGCATCGGTACGGATAGCGCGCGCCAATTCCACACCATTCATGCGTGGCATTTCCAAATCAAGCAGAAACAGATCTGGCACCCGCTTTTGAAGCCTATCGATGGCCTCGACACCATCGGCTGCGCTAATGAAGTCCATACCCAGGTCCGAGATGAATAACTCGGTCGCGCGCCGTACAGACACGGAGTCGTCAACAATCATGCACAGTAGTTGGGGGGCGACTTCAAGCATTGGACGAGCGTCGGCGCGCTTGCCACGCTTGGCACTGGCAATAAGATTCACCAAATCCACCACGGGCGCAATGGCGCCGTCACCCAGCACAGCGGCGCCTTCTACGCCATCTATCATGGGCAGATACGAAGGTAGCGCTCGAACCACCACGTTTCGCGTTTGGGAGAGCGCCGGCACCACGACTGCGGCCAGTTCGGTCTCGCTCAGCTTCACCAACACCACCACTTCAGAGGTCACTTCGTGAGAAGCTGGGCGCAATCCGTATGGGGACAGTCCTATGAGTTGCTCTAGTCTGAACACCGGATAAACTTTATTTTGAAAAGTAAAGTTCTGTTCTCCACGATGATCCGTGGCGAGAGCATCGGTGCCAAGCAATTGCTGTAGGCCGCGAACCGAAATAGCAAAGATTTGCCCGGTCCCGCGGGTCACCAATACGGGCAAGGTAGCGACCCGCAGCGGCAGAGAAATCTTAAAGCTCGT
>JAYUOT010000105.1:0-3398 GCA_043760705.1 Betaproteobacteria bacterium | reverse complement strand
AACCGAGCCGTTATCGTCGAACACCAGAGTGATGATGAGGTCATCGTCCGGCTGGCGCGTGTGACTCCAGAGCGCGAAGCGTGGCTTTACGAAAACCTGAAAGCCTAGGCCTCGGTTAGGCGTGGCCTTGATCAAGCGCGCAAAGGTAACGTTGCGAAGAACCCGCCGGACATAAAAGCGGCGGCGAAACTCGCCGCGCAGCTTGAGAACTGATGCCCTTAACGCGGGTCTGGCTTGCGGCGTCAGCGAACACCTTCCGCGAACTCCAGGCGGCGGCCCAGAAATCGATCGAAACCCGCACTGCGCCTAAGAAGTCAAAGAATTCCAAGCAGGAAGGGCTGTTTAAGCAAGTGGTAAAGTGCGTGGAGCTGCTCCATTCAAAACCTCGCCATCCCGGCCTTGAAACACACGAGTACGACTCGATCGAAAATCCCTATGATCCTCGCACCAAGGATTTTGAGGCGTACGTCCAGAACCGCAAGCCAGGCGACTATCGCATTTTTTGGTGCTACGGCCCAAAGAAAAGCGAGATTACGATTATCGCCAATATGCCGCATCCGTAGTCATAGATCCGGGATGTGCCGGTCGGAATGGGAAGTCAGACTCGGCGGTCAATGAAAATGCATCGATAGCCGAGGACGACCCCAAGCAGTCACACGATTATTTGAGAGCAGACGTTAACGTTGCGCTAACCAGCGCGCGCCGGTTTCGCGCGCGTCTGCATTGAGCGCGCAGTTGAACGGCCTTTCGCTCGGCATTTCATTGAGGAGCAATGCTCCGCCTGAAGTACGAACGTGCGTGCTGAGTCATGGCATATCTATTTTGCGAACGTCAATTGCAAATCGACAATTAATGGCCTGCTTAGAATATCGACGTACCCATTTCCACGAACAGTGACCTTCCAAGTCCCTGTGACCGGTCGATTCAGCAAACTCCGATCCGAAACGATTCCGATGGTGTCGCCCACGTCGCTTACGAGGTAGGAAAGATAAAATGATCGCCCCTCATTAATGAATTGGTTGGCAATTGCTTCGTGTCTCTTGGGAATATCTCGCTTATCTGCTATGGCATCCGGATCGGTGGAGTCGAGTTGAAAAAAACGATCCAGCCACTCTGGAAAGGTAATTTTCGCTTTGCTTGTTGCCGCCGGGGGCACGAATTCAATCTCAAGCGTGCCTGCGTCCGCGCCGCGTACTCTTACGCCCTTCAAAAGGGACAGTCGATTCTCTGGTAGTTCAACATCAAATTGACCTATTCCAGCTCCAGCACCGTTATCGGTCAGGTGTATTTTTTTGGTTATCGAATACGTTTCCTCTGTCATCTGAAAATCATATGATGCTTCAATTAATTGCAATAGGAGTCTGCCAAAATCGTCAAGGCTCCCCTTGTATCGTTGAGCGATCACATCTCCATCATTCCATTTGGTATCCGGCCAGATACCAAATACATGGGATAGTCCCCACTCAGCCGAAAAAATATGTGCTTTTAGCCTGGCCATGTGATCGAAATAAAGACGCAGGGCACCGCTCAGCCTGTCTTCAAGTGCCAAGTTGCCACCAGATGCCATCATCTTTTTCTTAGCCTCATACAGCGTGTCATCGGTACCCCAGCCCGCCTTGACACGCGCAATATCTTGATCAAATTCTATCAAGCGTGCGCCGGCATCATTCAAAGCTTGCGTCGCGTTCAATGTTTCTATTATTAGGTTTCTAAGCCCGACGGTATGTTGAGTATCATTCTCGTACCATGCAGTTGAGGTCTCGCACGCGCTGAAATTATATTTCCGATGTGATTCAATTAATTTAGATATCCGTTGCACCTCTATTAGCCGTAATTTCTCAGCGATCCATTCGAGTTTTTGTATGGAACGTAAGCGGATCGCATCGGTCCTAGCTGTGTCAAACTGGTGATAATTAAATATATCCAATTGCAACGCCTCAATTCGGTCGCGCAGGCGCGCACATTCGGCAAATAACGTGGTCGCGCGATTGATTGAATCGAACGCCAGCCTGGGAGTGTGCTGCGGAAGCCAGACAGGAACGTCCTCAGTATCTACAAGGTGCCCTGGCTCGGAAAAAAGCAATTTTCCCGGCGCGGATTCGCCCGATGATTTTATTTCGGCCCTGACCACATCAGTTAAATCAAACGGGAGGGTTCTATTTTCAACGATGGCCACAAGAATTTGCTCCGGCGCGAGAAGGCTCATGTTATTTCCACTTTGGTTGAGTTGATAGCACTTCGGGTAGATTTCGATTGAAATGCAACCTCACACGCTCAGTTTGTAGCAGTGCGCTCGCTTTTTTAATTCGGCCAGCTAAGTCTCCCTTGTCAGTCCCCGCGAGAATATCTACCAGCGTTTCCAATTCAATACGATGTGTACCGAAACAGCCGTTGGAAGGCGTGAGAATTCCATTTTTATTTATTTGTGCGTGTAGTTCGATACTTGACATTTTCCGATCGTGTATGGAGCCATCTGCGCTAGCAGACATGTTGAAATATGGCCCATTATGCTGTGGGTCTACCGTCTCCGTGTGCAGCCGAACGGTGTTCAAGTCATAGATCGCCACGGGCGTGTCTCCCCATTCTTTCAACGGATCGCGCTTTGTATTTTTTGTTTCATTCGCCTTTTTTTGATCAGCCGTAGTGTTCGTATAAAACTTCATGAGTACCGCACCGCTCAAGTATGAAAGCTCGCATTCGGCCAAGTTTAGCGGATAGCTTTTTACTGTCGACTTATAAGCATTACAACTCAAGTAATAATTACTGAGCGGTCGATTATCCGGGCTCTCCTTGTGCTGCCTTTCGCGAGTTATTTCTCGATATGCTTTCTCCTCTACACCGACCGGCTTGCCCGGTGGCTCAATGTCCATATCAGGCATTGGATATATTGGTCGAATCGCCATACTTATACCGTCTAGTTTTATACAGCAAACACGCCTGTTGACATCCCGACGCGCCGGATAACATTCCGAACAAATGTTAAGTATAACCCCATAACAACAGATGGTTACGAAATCAGTATTTCTAATACGGTTAAAATTGGCACAAAAAGCCGCAATCAAGATTCGTTGGGTCAGCGCCAAGTTCAGCATTCTGATCTTCTTTTGTCCCCGATGATTGTAAGCCGTTATTTCATGAAACTTTCGAGACCGGCCATCAGCTTCAAGCCAACCAACGTCAGGTAAGTGGCAACTATCTCAACTTCGGCTTCTGGCCGATTCCTCCCCTATATCCAGCGCAACTCTCGACCAATCCCAGCACTGTATTTCAGATCAAGTCCAAGATTCTATATGACCGGCTCTATCGTTCTGGCGTTATTCGTTAACTCCAGGGTCGGCTCCAGCGGAAACTCATTCCGCATTTGCTGGGTAATATGAATTCCCGTTCCCCAAGGCACG
>JAYUOT010000104.1:0-6911 GCA_043760705.1 Betaproteobacteria bacterium | reverse complement strand
GCAAGAACCCGGAGCACCTAACCCAACTCAACCGAATGGTAGCAATGGCCTTCGAGGCTATGCCATGCAATTTTGGGTGCCACAGAACTATGACGGTGAATACTTCGCGAACGGTGTTTGGGGCCAGTCTATTTGGGTGTCCGAGAAGGACGAGACCGTCATTGTGCGAACCGCAGTCGATGAGAAGTATCGCGACCATTTGGAAGAGTTGTTCGCCGTGATGCGAGCGATCACTACGAAGGCAAATTAATCGAGGGACAGCGCAAAATGATCGCTGAATCTCTACAACCTTGGTCAAGCAAATCGCGCTGAGCCGGGCCCCAAAATAGCGATCTTTGCCCGACACTTGTTCGAACCGCTCCTTTTGGGGAACCTAAGCTCAAGCACATCCTTTCAAAGGACTTTATGCTTCAAGTTTGTACATTCATTTGCAAAACACTGGCGACTCGCCGCTTGAGTTTTAGCCTGGCTTTGTGTCTCGTTGAGTGTGGTTCTCGGTGTGTCCCCAAGCGCCACGCCGGTCAGCCAAATTTCTAGCTATGAGATGGCTGCCGCTGTCGGCACTGCCGTTCCGGTTCGTGCATTGAGCCATTTAGGAACACCCTAACGGGATCGCGCCGCCTTCACGAAATCCACCGAAGCCTGGAATAGGGGGAGGTCCTTTTCATATTCAGCGGCATCCTCGCGGTCGATCTGTATCCACTCGCGGGTACTAGGCATACCGCTGGGTCGAAAGGGCACCACGTTGGCTCGTGAGAATTGAAGTTCAACCGCGCTCGCAATCGGTAGGCGCAGCCCAACCCCGCCCGCGCTGATACAGGCAAACATTTTGTCGCTTACAAAGTAAGCGTCGAGACCGTTAATCTTTCTACCACTGACACCCGCGAGCTTGAGGAGTACGGCATCGATTTGATCTTTGCGGCTAGGTAAGGGTTTGGCTTGAAGTTTGGGAGTACTAATGAGAGGGACCTTCCCTGAAGATTTCGAGCGCGAGGATCGAGCATGAACCAGTCCACAATACACCCAAACGTAGAATGAACCAAAAGTCATGACGATATGGGAGCTGATCTCATACTTTAAATCAAACCGGTCCAAAATGCTTTTTGCACCCACACCACTCGAATTAGAAATTGATTTTTGGCTTCTGCCAGGATTTTCGCACGAGCTTCCACTGTTGGACGACATTTCCAACGTCATCGCCTCAGCACCGCTTCGCCATCTCATCGTGCCGGGTGGCAAACGCATGGCCGTGGCGATGAGCAATTGCGGTCAACTTGGCTGGACCAGCGACAGGAGTGGCTATCGTTACTCTTCAGTCGATCCCCTGAGCGGCAAATCATGGCCTGCCATGCCCAAACGCCTTTTGGACCTCGCGGTCTCAGCCGCTCGCAGTGTAGGCTGGTCGGAATTCTCTCCCGACGCATGCCTGATCAATCAATATGCCCCTGGCGCTGGCCTTGGACTTCACCAAGACAAAGACGAGCTAGATCACTCCCAGCCGATTGTCTCGGTGTCCATCGGAGCGCCCTGCAAGTTCATTCTCGGGGGGCTGCATCGCAACGACCCTGTGCGCTCGGTAAGCCTGCAACATGGGGACGTCCTGGTTTGGGGTGGGCGTTCTCGATTGCGCTTTCACGGAGTACGAGCCCTGCCTAAGCAGCCCGACCTAAGCGAAAGCCACTGCGACAAAAACTATCGCTACAACCTCACTTTCCGGAAAGCACTTTAGGAACGCGAGCTACTGAACGCGAGCTACTGAAAGCAAACGATTGAACGCGGCTTTTTGATTAATGACACATCACATCAGTTGACGACGGATGTTTCAGGACGGTAGCGACGCGCCACTTTAAAACTGTGCTTTGTCTTTAAGCTCTCAACCCTTGCCGCAGCGGGGCGCGCATGAATCGTGTCGGTGAGTCGCTTCACGTTAGGGTAGCGCGCCCAGGTGGCCTCACCTGTCCCCAAGACATAGGGTAAAAGCCTGGACCAACCCCACAAAGCCATATCGACGATGGAGTACTCCTGACCTAAAATGAAGGTGTGCGTTGCTAGGCGTTGCTCAATCACGGTCCATGCCTGATGGGCCTCTAAATCGTAACGAGCCCGCGCATAATCGTTGGAGGCATCTGCGACGTAGCGAAAATGGATCGACTGCGCCGATGAAGGCCCAATGCCGGTCGCAATAAACATTAGCCAGGACAAAGCCTTTGATCGCGCGAGAGGGTTGCCCGGGAGCGGTACAAACAGCCCCTCTCGATCAGCGAGGTAAAGCAGAATTGCGTTGCTGTCGAAAACCGTGACATCACCCTCTTGAATGGTCGGTACCTTGGCATTAGGATTCACCCTGCGATACTCCGGTAAGAACTGCTGCCTTTTACGGGTATCGACTGGAAACGATTCGTAGGGCAAGTTCAGCTCCTCAAGCAAGAGCGCAACCTTCATCGGGTCGGGGGAAAGGTTGTAGTAGAACTTAATCATTGCTTAGCATTCAGAACTATTTAGGTGCAAAAGTGGTCTGATAGCCATAGTTTCCTGGGCTCAGCGTTTTAAAAACAAGTAGGGCGCGATACTCGTCCAGCAAGGTGACGGTAGGCATCTCCATGCCCACTTTCGTTCCAAGAACATGTGGAAGCAAGCCTTTCTGCGGCAACATGACGATGACGCTTGCGCCTATCACTGGAGCCACCCCCTTAACGGTGACGTCGAAATCCAAGCGTTTACCATTATAGGAGGAGTCTAGTCTGAAATTTTCGCGCTGCCGCCACCAATCTGCCACTTGCCCGGCGGAAGCGACCCATACTTTCGTATTGCTTTTCTTGATGTGAGAGAGGTAATCCGGGAATGCCTTGGCAAGAGTACCCGCTTCCTGAAAATTCTGACTATGTACGCTCAACCAACCCAATGCACCCGTCCCCAGGGCCTCGTCAAAGTCGTCAGTCAAGGCCTTTGTCGTCTGTTCAACGGTCATATTGTGCAGAGCAAGGTTAATGTCGTCGCGCTGGGTTCGCGGCAATAAGATTAAATCCTCTTCCGGAAGAACTTCAGGAAGCTTTGCGAACAAGGGCAAGCGACCTTCACTGCGCTGTGGGTCAACCGCATGGTGCTTGATGCCAAAGCGATGAAGATTCAATTCGGTGTTGACGTCATAGCCTTCGGTAGGCGCTCTAAAACCCGATCTATGTTGGCTTCCGGGCAAAAGAGCGGCCATGTCGTTCAACATGGTCGACATTCTCTTCTGCTGTTGAGCGGGCAAAACATCTTTAAAGCTCTCATGAACATCACCGTGATAAGCGATTTCAAAATTCTTGGCAAGTGTTGAGAGGGTGAGCGGTGCGGCCTTAGCCGACGATGTCAGGACGTAGAAGGTCGCCGGATACTTTGAGGCCTGCATTTGGGAGGCAAAATTCAAAGCGTTCTCAAACCCTTCTTCAGTATCCATTTCGATCACTTGGGCCGCACGCTTTCCTTCGGGCCAGGCTGAGCGCACCGCAACAGCTTCATGGCGCAGCCACTTGAAGGTATCGTCAATCAAAAGGTGGGCAACGAAGGGACGCGATTCCCAAGTACTCTCAGCGAAGGCAAAAACCACCGAGCGACTCGCTGTCTCTTTAGACTCAGAATAAACGACAGCGCCCTCCGCCTTTCTCGAATCATCGGGAACCCTGGCCCAGTTCATGAGTCGACCTACTGCTGCCTCACCTTTTAACCGAAGGAGTGCCTCTGCGGTTTTACCCATCCAAAGCCGTTGACCCGCGGGCTGACTATGATTGAGCGGAGACTCTCCGGTCAAAATGAGCTGACGGGCATCAAGCTCATTAGGCACTTCTGAAACATTCGTGGCGCCGAGTTTCTCTAACAACTGCCAGCCGACCCACTCGCCTCGTTCATTTCTAGTGCCCGTCGCCCAAGTGGCCAGAACCGATCCCCCCTTGTCTCGAAAGCTCAAGATCGCATCGCGCTCGGCATCACTCAAGGCCAAGGCAGAGGGAAGAACAAGCACACCCGTTTTTAGCTTAGCCAGATCCTCGGCCTTCGTCAAAACTTTATAACTTCTTTTTCGTTCAGTGAAATAGGTTCTCCAAGGATTCAATAGCGTATCGTAATTTCCGCCAATCCTTGAAAAATGCGCACGGGTTTCGACCGACTCGTACAGCACAATAGGAGCATTTGTTGAGTCAAACCCCATCAATCCTTTTGCGCCGATCACCGGCGTAGACCATCCAATCATGACCATAATGGTGAGGTACAGAACAGCAGGAATCGCAAGACCCAAGATTACGAAGATCGGCAGGAAAGGGCCGAACTGTTGAAAGGGTGAGCGAGGGGCGTTGAGCATCGTCTTTAACTCGCCGTGCTGTCCGCAGGTTCTGCGTCCAATGCGCCAAGACTGGCTGGCACATACTTGGTCAGAAAAATCGCCTGTGCCATCTCCTTTCCTGCTGCCGCTTCGCCAACCACTTTCTTGGCCTTCGGTTTGCGCTTATCGCGCAACTTAAACGCCGCATAGGCCGCAACGCCAACGATGACCGTGCCGATGGTCGTGGCCAGAATGACGGTCGTTAAAATTGAAATCAGATCCATCTTAAAGTTTCCCTTCCCGGTCTAGTTTTCCCCAGGTCATGGTATTGCCACGCCACTCTTCAATTGTCGCAAACACTTTCGATACGTCAATGATATTGATGTAAAAAAGTCTGAACATAATCGCGTAATAAATCAAGGCAGGGTCTTCGTCTTCGATGATTACACAGTACGCTGCCGCAATTACGTCCAAAGCTGTGAGCTGTAGCCACCAATAGAAAAGCAGAACCGCAAGTCCGTACTGCAAGCCCACGTAAATAAAAAACAAATTTCCGAGAATCGTGGAGAACGGCCACATGATTCCCTCAAACAGCATGTACCACAGAATAAAACAATTAATCCCGGCCTTGCGGGGCTGCCAAAGCGACGCACTATGCTTCGAGGTGGCTTGAAGAATGCCGCGGGTCCAGCGATAGCGTTGCTTCAAGAGGTCGAGCAAACGGCTCGGGGTTTCGACCCAAGCGACGGCATCGGGCTCATAGGCGATATGCCAGCCACGCACTAAAAGTTTGAGCGTGAGGTCACAGTCTTCCGCAAAGGTATCGTGATCATAGCCTCCGACTTCTTGCAATACGCTCTTACGAAACATTCCGAGCGGCCCCGGAATAATGTTTACCGCACGCATAAAGCTCTGAGCTTTGCGCGCCATTGCTAAGCCCTCAACATATTCCAAAGCTTGAATATTGGACCAAATATTTTCCCGATTGATCACTTTGACATTACCGGCGACCGCGCCAATCCGGGGATCGTCAAAGTGACGGATGCAGGCGCGCAGGACGTTTCTCGACATCTTGGAATCGCCGTCCATGTTCAGAATGAACTCACCCAGCGCCATACTCATGCCGGTATTCAATGCCTCCGCCTTGCCACCATTACGCTTGGTGATCACCCGCACAGGCACTGTGGTCGACTCATTGGCGACGGCGAGTGCTTTCTCATAGGTATCGTCCGTTGAGCCATCATCAATCACGAGAATCTCGTAGTTGGGATAGTCCAAATTCAAGAGAGAGCGAATCGCCGCTTCGATCACCACGCCTTCGTTATAAGCCGGCACCACCAAAGAAACCATCGGCAGGGAGCTTTCCTTCGTGGGTTCGTAAACGATGGGACCCCGTTTAATGGCTTCCAGATGATCCAAGAACGAGTACAGAATCAAGACCGCGTAGCGGGTGATCAAGAGAGCCAGAAAAACCAGGAGGTAAATACTAATGGCGGCCAAGACATAATTTTCAAAAAGAAGCGCGAACGAACCTTTGGACTCAACCACTGAGCGATAGCTCAGGCTGAGTAGGGTCGCCAGGGTTCCAAGGACACCTATGGAGATGGCATATTTGTAGTATTTTTTTACGGCCAAAGCTTTTCAACCGTGAAGTAAAGTGAGCGGGCCCTGTAGGGTAGATTGTCGCGCTGACTTCCCATCGCCCAGAAGTTCATGCCCACAGCCCAATCTTTATTCAACCATCGTTTCCCGCCCGCAGATAGGCTCCAACTACGGCCGGCCTCACCAAACAAACGAGCCCCGACCTGCGCCGAAGCAAAGAAGTTCCAATCCGGCTCGCCCCATTCGCCCATCACGCCGGCGGTTGCAGAGCCATATCCGTCTGAAGGCGACCAGTAGTTCAGCGTATTGAATTTCGCGTTCCGGGTCTCCACCCCTAAGAGCGGCTTGAAGTGGCTGCCGAGCGGGCGCCAGGAGGGGGTGAATCTTAAAGCGCTGGTAGTGATCGTGTTGCCATCCGATATATTGTAGAAATCTGCCCGACCAAACAAACTTCCCGCGGCCAAGGAAGCCGAACCCTGCACTCCCAGGCGCGTGGCCGAGAGATTGGCAGCCAATGCGGCTGGATTGTTGGACAAGAGTCCCCAATTCACCCGCCCAAAATCTACTAATACCGGCAGGGTTCCTAACTCAACGCCCACATTTGCGTACACTTTCTGACCGTCCGTGCCCAGCTCGATACGCGGTTTAAACCGGGTCTCCAACATTTTGTAACGTACCGCAAAATCCTGACGCTGCACCTCCGTAACCAAATTGTTGTTTCGCACGCGGGTGGTTTCCACTTCCCAAATATTGGCGCCGCTTGGGTCTCGCCAGCGATGATTTATTTTGAGCGTTCGCAGTTGGATATCTGACGAATCGTTGGAGCCACCCAGCGTCATCGTAGTTTTTGGTTTCATCTCCCGATCCGAGAGGCGCAGACCCTCGATCGCATCCTTGTTGGTCGGGTCAAGCGCCAAAATTTGCTTGTACAGGGGTGCCGACAAATGATCTCGCCCCTGCCAGCGATTCAGGTTCGCCAAACCGAGCATCGCGCTCATTTTGTACTTGCCGT
>JAYUOT010000103.1:0-6925 GCA_043760705.1 Betaproteobacteria bacterium | reverse complement strand
TCTTGCTCCTGTGCCGCCTGGGCGGCCATTTGCAAGGCATTACTGATATTGCTTTGAAGGCGCTCAATGTTCATGGCCAAGCTTCTTTGCTTGAAGCCAGACTCTTGATGCTCCCGATCATGGGAGCGAAGCAGTTCGCGATGGTTTTGAAGCCTAAGCTCCGCGTCCTCAAGCTGAACTCGTAACACTTCGAGACTTTCCTGCTCCTGGGCAATCGTCGCATCAAGCTCGTCGAAGCGAGCCGCCAACTCTTCCAAATTCGCCTCAAGATCGACCAGGGCACTCGCAGATTCACTCTGTTCAGCGCTGAGGCGGGAATGATCGGCATCGAAACGTGCTTTTTCTTGTTGCAGGCGTTGCGCCTCCATGCGAGCGGTGGCGAGGCAACGCATCTGCGCGGTATGGGCATCGCGAGTCAGTGCTGCCTGGCTTTGCCGAGCTCGCACATCGCTTTCGATCTTGGCCGCATGGGCTCGCGCCGTCTCCAGTTGGGTCGCGAGTTCTTTCGCGTCAATGTGAAGGGTTTCAAGTTCGTGTTGCCGTTGCAGTACCCCCTCTTGCTCGGAATCGGCCGCGTAGAGATGCACAAAGCCACTTGAAACTTGGTGTCCTTCTGGTGTGACGAAGAAAGCGCCTGTTGGCAAATCACCGCGCTGCTTGATGGCCTGCTCTAAACTTGTGCAGGCCATGGCACCTCCCAGGAAGTCCGCCAGAATTTGTTTCAAGCGTACATCATCGGTGTGCAATTTATGGCTGAGCCAAGCCGCACTGGTTTCAGCACGGGACGCTCCGTGGCTTCCTTCCGAACTAAAAAATCCAACTTTTGCGGGCGGCGGATCCATCGCAAAACCGGAGGCCAGATCGAGGCGACCCACTTCGATCGCTTGAACCTTTTCGCGCAAAACCGATTCAATAGCCTTTTCCCAGCCCTCCTCGATACGCAGCTTCTGCCACATGCGCTTCATCGTATCCAGACCATGGCGGGCAAGCCAAGGATTGAGTTTCGCCTGACTTTGCAAACGCTCCTGTAATTGTTTGAGGGCCGCGAGTCGAGCTTCGACCTTCGCGGACCGAGCCTCGGTTTGACGCAAGGCATCCACGGCCGGGCCTCGTTCGCGCTCCGCGGCCTGCCATTGTTGTTCCGCCAATTGAGAGGCTTGCATGCTTGACTGTTCAGTGTCTTCTGCGATGGCCAGCGCCTCGACCGCCATGGAAAGCGTCTCGGCTTCAAATTGGGTAAGCTGAGCGGCTTCTGACTTCAATCGTTCGTTACGACTGCGGGCCTTTTCAATGCCTTCCTGAGTGCTGCGTTGCTGCAAGCTACACAGATCGAACTGTCTTTGCGCTTCGGCCACTTTGGTGCGCTGCGCATCGACCTCAGCACGATTTTTTTGTACCGATTCTTCAAAGTGAGGCGTCAGAGTTTCAGTATCCGCCAATCGACCTTGAGCTTCGTCGGCCGAGATCAAGGCTCCCTCTTGCTCTTCGTGGAGTTGTACTAAATGGGATGAGCCTTCCGTTTGAAGGGTTTGCGCCTGAATGAGTTGATTCCCTAAAAGATCAAGACGCTCGGCCAATTGCCGCGACGTTTCCGAGGCCAGACGAATCTCAGATTCGACCTTGCTGACTAGTGCATTAGATTCATAGAAACCCGCCTGCAAATGATGTACTGCATCACCTGCCTCATAGTGCTGGGCCCTAACGGTCTCGACTTCGGTCTCCAAATGTCGCAACTCCGCGACCTTCGATTCCAGCGCGATCACTGCAGTCGCCGTTAACTCCAGAACCCGTGTTTGCTCCAGCTTGGCTTCGTCGCGCCGAACCATCCACAAGGTTTGTTGCTTTCTGAGACGATCCTCTTCGAGCTCTCGATACTCGCGAGCCACCTCCGCTTGCCGCTCCAATTTCTCTATTTGAGAATTGAGCTCCCGCAAAATGTCATCCACGCGCGTGAGGTTTTCACGGGTATCGCCTAGTCGGTTTTCAGTTTCACGGCGACGCTCTTTGTACTTCGATATCCCCGCCGCCTCTTCCAAGAAGACTCTTAGCTCTTCGGGTTTGGCCTCGATGATTCTTGAAATCATGCCTTGGCCAATAATGGCGTAAGCGCGCGGGCCCAGGCCGGTTCCCAGGAACATGTCATGCACGTCGCGACGTCGAACAGTTTGGTTATTGATGTAGTACGTGGACTGACCGTCGCGGGTTAACACCCGTTTCACAGAGATCTCGGCGAACTCCGCCCAACTTCCGCCGATACGGCCAAGACTATTATCGAAAATCAATTCAACCGAGGCCCGCGAGCCCGCTTTACGTTGCGTCGTGCCACTGAAGATGACGTCGGTCATCGACTCGCCGCGTAGCTCCGAGGCTTTGGATTCCCCCAGTACCCAGCGTACGGCATCCATAATATTGGACTTGCCGCAGCCATTGGGCCCGACAACACCGACCAACTGGCCTGGAACTTCAAAATGAGTGGGATCGACGAAAGATTTGAATCCCGCCAATCTAAGTTGCTTTAAACGCACAGGGCAAACCTCGGAAGTAGCCCTCTATAATACCACTCTAGCATGCCTCTAAAACTCACCTGGAGTTTAAGCGTCACTCGTGTTAATATGTATAAACCGTATAAAAATCAATAATTTAGAGCATTTCTTTAGAGCGTTTTCTTGAACCCCCTTTTGGATTCACTGCATCCCTATCCTTTTGAGCGACTGAGAGAGCTCACTCAGGCCATTGTGCCTTCTGCCACCCATACAGCGATCAACTTGTCAATTGGGGAGCCGAAACACCCGACCCCCTCACTGGTGAAAGAGGCGTGGAGCCGTGATCTGAAAGGTTTGTCGGTGTATCCGGCCACCGCGGGGAGTGATGCGCTGAAAGGTGCGATGGTCGGCTGGCTGGAAAGACGTTACGGGCTAAAAGGTTTGGATCCTCTGCGCCACGTATTGCCCGTCAATGGGTCGCGCGAGGCTTTGTTTGCGTTCGCACAAGTAGTCATCGACCCTCACCATAAACCGATTGTCGTTGCGCCCAACCCGTTCTACCAGATCTACGAAGGCGCGGCATTGCTTGCCGGGGGTCAAACTCATTTAGTCCCCCAATTAGTCGAGAATCATTTTGCTTGCGATTGGTCCAGCGTCCCCGAGGCGGTGTGGCGTAAAACCAGTTTACTCTTTGTATGCTCACCGGGAAACCCTACCGGTTCAGTCATTGATCTTCAAGAATGGCAACAGCTCTTCGAACTTTCCGAGCGCTACGATTTTGTGATTGCCTCGGATGAGTGCTACTCGGAAATTTATTTCGACGAAGGCCAACCTCCCATCGGAGCTCTTGAGGCTGCACAAAAGTTAGGGCGTGACTTTTCAAGATTGGTGAGCTTCACGAGCCTTTCGAAACGGTCCAATTGCCCCGGCATGCGCTCGGGGTTTGTATCGGGCGATCCAGCCCTTATCAAGAAGTTTTTAATTTATAGAACCTACCATGGCAGCGCCATGAATTTGGTGGTCCAGCAAGCATCAGCAGCCGCTTGGTCTGACGAAGTACACGTCATCGAAAATCGTCGCGCCTACAAAGCCAAATTTGAGTCTGTGATGCCTTTGCTAGGGCCGGTCTTGAACTGCCAAAGGCCAGAGGCGGGCTTTTACGTTTGGGGTCAGGTTCCTGGTGGCAATGATGTTCAATTTGCACTCGATTTACTGGCCGGTTTCAATGTGCATGTTTTACCCGGGAGTCTTTTGGCCCGTGACTCTGAAGGCGCGAAGAGTCCCAAAGGTCTTCACCTAGCCAACCCGGGTAAGGGTTTTATCAGGTTGGCCTTGGTCGAACCAGAAGCTGCCTGCCTGGAAGGTGCCAAAAGAATCGTTACTTTGGCAGACCAGTATGGTTAGCCAACTTTCGTGATGGCACCCATTTCTTGATGACATGGCCCTGCGCTCTTGATTTGATCTAACTTATCCCGCTTTATTTTCAATTGATTTCCACTCATTCGACGACCCACAAGATGACCATGTCCAATCTCCAACAAACGATCGACCAAGCCTGGGAACAGCGCGCTGAACTCTCTCCAAAAACAGCTCCCGCCCCAGTTCGCGAAGCCGTAAAGCACGTACTCCAGGAGCTCGACCTTGGGCGACTACGGGTTGCCGAGAAGCACGGCAAAGACTGGGTCGTACATCAATGGATCAAGAAAGCAGTGCTTCTCTCCTTTCGCCTTGAAGACAATCGTCCGATCGCCGGTGGCGCCTTGCAGTTTTATGACAAGGTTGCGACCAAGTTCGAAAACTATACCGCCGACGATTTTGCCAAGGGTGGTTTTAGGGTAGTTCCTCCGGCGGTCGCTCGCCACGGTAGCTTCATCGCAAAGAACGTGGTGTTAATGCCATCTTATGTCAATGTGGGCGCCTATGTGGATGAGTCCTCCATGGTGGATACCTGGGCGACGGTCGGTTCGTGTGCACAAATTGGTAAAAACGTTCACCTTTCGGGGGGCGTCGGTATCGGTGGCGTACTCGAGCCGCTTCAGGCGAATCCGACGATTATTGAAGATAATTGCTTTATTGGCGCGCGCTCTGAGGTCGTCGAAGGAGTGATTGTGGAGGAAAATTCGGTGTTATCCATGGGCGTTTTTATTAGCCAAAGCACAAAGATTTACAACCGCGCGACCGGTGAGATTAGCTATGGTCGTGTGCCCGCCGGTTCGGTCGTCGTGCCAGGCAACTTGCCCTCTGGTGATGGGCGAGTCTCGCTGTATTGTGCCGTGATCGTAAAAACCGTAGACGCGCAGACCCGAGCCAAGACCGCAATCAACGAGCTCTTACGCGGTGATTAAGCACTCAACTCAATAGGAATCAAGAGGAATCATATGGCGGAACTAGGGATGATGGAGAGGCTTCTGACCTTGATGGCTCAGAAGAAAGCTTCTGACCTCTTTTTGGCGCCTGGATCCCCGGTCCAGTTCAAGCTTAATGGCCTGACGGTTCCTATCAATGACCAAAAGCTCGACCCAGCCAACGTGGTCGCTTTGATCAAGGAAATCGTCGATGAAAAATCGTGGCGACGATTCGATGAAGACCATGAACTCAATTTGGGCTACGGCCTACGCGGTGTGGGTAGCTTTCGTGTCAATGTATTCAAGCAGCGTGGAACCGCTGCCGCGGTGATTCGATACATTCCTGGTGATATCCCCAGATTCGAAACCCTTGGCCTGCCCGAGGTACTGAAGGATTTGATCATTCAAAAGCGGGGCTTGATGCTGGTGGTCGGTTCTACCGGCTCCGGAAAGTCAACCACCCTGGCCTCCTTGCTCGACTACCGTAACGAAAACAAGTCAGGGCATATTCTCACACTGGAGGATCCGATCGAATTTGTATTTAGAAATCGCCGCTCCATCGTCAGTCAGCGGCAAATCGGCACCGATACGGTGTCATTGCAAGTGGCCTTAAAGAATGCCATGCGGCAGGCTCCAGATTGCATCTTTATCGGCGAGATTCGAGATGTTGAAACCATGACGGCAGCCATTGCTTATGCACAGTCCGGCCACTTAGTGGTGGCCACTTTGCATGCCAACAATGCCAACAATGCGCTCAATCGGATTTTGACGTTTTACACACCTGAGAATCGTCCGGTTTTATTGCAAGATTTAGCGAGTACGCTCAAAGGCGTCGTGTGTCAGCGACTCCTTAAATCCAGCGGCGGCGGCCGTGTTCCTGCGGTGGAAGTTCTATTAAACACGAGGCATATTCAAGAGCTGATCGAACAAAGTCGCTTGTCCGAAATTAAGGAAGCCATGGAAAAAAGCATGGCCCAAGGCTCAATCACCTTCGATCAAGCCTTGGCGACACTTCTAGCCGACAAAAAGATTTCAAAAGAGGAAGCTCTCGCCAACGCCGACTCAGCGACCAACTTGCTATGGATGCTTGAGAACAAGAAAGCCGCCCCAACGGAACTTAGCGACGAGGCCAGGAGCGGCAACGGTTTGTCGAGCAAGCCGACACGCGTATCCCTGACCCAGCCGCCCGGGCAACCCAATGCCGAAGGTGCCTCATTTTCCGAATTTTTACTTAATATTTAATCGAGCCCTCACTTGCAAGCGGTTACCGTCTACGGCATTGAAAATTGCGACCAAGTGCGTAAGGCCAAGTCGTGGCTGAATCGGCACGAGCATGCCTTTCAATTTCACGATTATCGCAAGCAAGGACTGACCGAGGCCATGCTTCAAGCTTGGTTGCGTCACGTGCCCTGGGATGCCTTGCTCAACAAGCGCGGCACCACTTGGCGCCAACTCGATGAATCGCGGCGTGCCTTGATTACCGATCAAACTTCGGCGGTCGACTTGATGCTCGAAAATCCCACGCTGATTAAGCGACCCATTCTGGTTCAAGGTGATGACGTTTTAGTAGGATTTTCCGAAGCCGTTTATGAAAAGCACTTCCCTGCACTCGCCAAGCCTTAATCCTAAAGAGTGGCTTCAAGCGCTGCACAGTATTCGGGATTGGCGCCGCATGATTGTCACCTGTCTCTCCAGGGCTCAAGCAGACCCACCCAACATTTCGATGATTAGCCATGGTCACGGCAGCCAAAGCGCCGAGGGCGAAGCCTTGCAGGTTTTGTCATGGATCACGCGTATTCACCCCCTTGAACTCGAAAAACATCTCGATGCCAAGCTTTGCGAGGACGAAAAAATTCAAATCCTCGACAAGATTCAACAACGCCTGCAAACGCGACTTCCCATGGCCTATTTACTCGGTGAAGCTTGGTTCGGCAATCTCCGCCTGAAGTCCGATGCCCGGGCATTGGTGCCGCGCAGTCTTATTCTGGAGGCTCTCAATCAAGCGCTTTGGGATGCGTTAGAGGCGCTCGCCCCTGATTATTGTGAGCGACTCCTCGGGCAGTCTTCAGAATTGAACCTCGGCCCAAGCGATCAGAA
>JAYUOT010000102.1:0-3411 GCA_043760705.1 Betaproteobacteria bacterium | reverse complement strand
TCAACAACGAGATCGCCAAGCTCACGGTTTCCGAAGTGATCTCGGGCGATCGTGAAAAGCTTTTGCAAAACATTCGCGCCAAAGTCAACGAAGATGCCAAGCAAATCGGCACTGAAATTGTTGATGTCCGCCTTAAACGGGTCGACTTTGCCAGCGAGGTGGTGGAGAGAGTTTATGAGCGTATGCGGTCTGAGCGAAAGCGGGTGGCCAATGAGCGCCGCGCGACCGGTACCGCGGAGGGCGAAAAGATTCGCGCCGATGCGGATCGCCAGCGTCAAGTGATTCTTGCAGAAGCCTATCGTGATGCTCAAAAGCTGAAAGGTGAGGGCGATGCCAAGGCCGCGGCAATTTACAGTGACGCTTTTGGCCAGAACCCTGAGTTCGCGGGCTTTTATCGCAGCTTGGAAGCTTATCGCGCGTCGTTCAAGAGTCGCAGCGATGTCCTGGTCATCGATCCTTCCGCCGATTTCTTCAAGTACTTTAAAGGCTCTAAGGCCGCTAAGTAAATCAGTATTTTTTGGTCAAAAAAGGCGCCCCTTGTTCAAGCGTTCAAGGGGCTTCCCAGCGAATGAAAATACTACTGATCGGACTGGGTTTAATGTTGATCTTCGAGGGCTTAATGCCCTTGATTTCGCCCAAGCAGTGGCGCGAGTTCTTTGCCCAGGTCGCAAAACTGAAAGATGGGCAAATTCGTTTTATGGGACTGGGAGCCGTGGCTCTCGGCGCGCTGTTTTTGTTTTTTGCGCGATAGCCGCCAAGCACTGTTTGCGGGTTTTGGCGGCCGCTTTTCAAGCTAGCTTAGAATTACGCTTTAATTCCCCTGGATTTGACCGTGCCGAACTGGCTCCTTCCTGAAAGCATTGCGGATGTTTTGCCTTCAGAAGCCCGCACTATTGAAGATTTACGTCGACGCCTACTAGACTGCTATCAGTCTTACGGCTACGAATTAGTGCAACCTCCCTTGGTGGAGTACCTGGATGCACTACTCACCGGTAGCGGACAGGATCTCAACCTCAAGACCTTCAAGCTCGTCGACCAGCTCAGCGGTCACACCCTGGGAATTCGACCTGACATCACTCCGCAAGTTGCCCGGATTGATGCCCATCTTTTAAATCGTCAGGGCTTAAGCCGACTTTGCTACAGTGGCTCAGTGCTCCATACCTTACCGTCGGGACTTTACGCCAGTCGCGAGCCCTTGCAGATTGGTGCTGAGCTCTATGGCCATCAAGGCATTGAAGCCGATTTGGAAATTATCGAATTGATGCTGAGCTCTTTGCATTTGTCGGGGGCTAGCAAATTGCGACTGGACGTGAACCATTCGGCCATCGTTCCGAGTCTTCTCAAAGGTTTAGAACCGATTGATCAGGAAGACATTTACCGCCTGATGAGTCAGCGTGACGTTCCATCGTTGCGCTCCCTCCTTGCCAAGTCCCCCGATCCGCAAAAATCAGCCTTAATCAGTATTGCTGCAAGCGATGCCGATGAATCCTTGGAAAATCTGCGCCACTACCTTCCAGCCTCGCCTGAAATCAAGACTTGCCTGGCCCAGTTTGAGGCCTTGCAGGCGTCCTCACTGTGGAAGCATTTGCCCAATGCAAGCTTGGCTCTGGATTTGGCCGATGTGCGTGGCTATCGCTATCACAATGGGCTTGTCTTTTCAGCCTTTGTACTCGACTCTGACCATCCCAGGGTGCGAAGCCAAGCGATGGGTCGGGGAGGTCGTTATGACGGTGCCGGCGATGCGTTCGGACGCTCTCGTCCGGCGACTGGCTTCTCGCTTGAGTTACGTGGCCTTGCGGCCCTGAACGCTTCGCCCGAAGCGAATCTTCGGATGAATGCCATTCGTGCACCCTGGGCTGACGATCAGAGTCTGCGTCAGACCATTGCCAAGTTGCGCGAAGCCGGTGAAATTGTGGTGCAAGTTTTGCCGGGCCATGAAGACGAGCAACAAGAGTTCTCGTATGATCGCCAATTGCTTGCTCGTGATGGGGCTTGGCAGATCGTTTCGCTTTAATTTGAGCACTCCTTTATTTTTGAACCTTCCCTAATTTTATAGTTTTTCCCAGAGTATTTTTATGGCCAAGAATGTTGTTGTGATCGGTACCCAATGGGGTGACGAGGGTAAGGGTAAAGTCGTGGACCGACTCACCGAAACCGCTAAAGCCGTGGTGCGCTTTCAGGGCGGCCATAACGCGGGCCATACCTTGATCATCAATGGCAAAAAGCAAGTGCTCCGCTTAATTCCCTCAGGCATGATGCGACCCGAAGTCACCTGTTTTATTGGCAATGGCGTGGTGCTTTCGCCGGAAGCATTGTTGAGTGAAATCGAGGAGCTTGAAGGCGTCGGTGTGTCGGTTCGCCCAAGACTGCGTATCTCAGAATCTTGCCCTCTGATACTTCCCTACCATGTGGCGCTCGACCAGGCTCGTGAGGCCAAGCGTGGCGAAGCAAAAATTGGTACCACCGGCCGGGGTATCGGGCCGGCTTACGAAGACAAAGTTGCGCGTCGCGCGATTCGACTGGGCGATTTAGCCAATCCGAGCGGGTTTCGGAGCAAGCTAGAAGAAGTTCTGGATTTCCACAATTTTGTGCTGACTCAATATTTGAAGGCTCCCGCGATTGCGCTGAATGAAGTGTATGAGGCGACACTTTTGCGAGGCGAAAAAATCAAGCCGATGATGACCGATGTCTCGGCCGAATTGGCAAGCTTTATCGCGCGAGGTGAATCGATTCTTTTTGAAGGCGCCCAGGGAGCCTTGTTGGACGTTGATCATGGCACCTATCCCTTTGTCACCAGCTCCAATTGTGTTTCAGGTGCGGCCGCCGCAGGCAGTGGCGTCGCCCCCCAGCAGTTGCACTATGTGCTGGGTATTGTGAAGGCTTATACGACCCGGGTCGGCTCTGGTCCGTTTCCGACTGAGCTTTTTGATGAGGTCGGCGCGCAAATCGCCAAAGTCGGCAAAGAGTTTGGGGCGGTCACGGGTCGACCGCGTCGAGTGGGTTGGTTTGATGGGCCGGCCCTGCGCCGAAGTATTCAAATCAATGGGGTGAATGGCCTGGCCATGATGAAGCTAGACGTGCTGGATGGCCTGCCCATTGTGAAGTTGTGCGTGGCCTATGAGCTCGATGGCAAGCGCATCGACATGCTCCCCACCGGCGCTGATAGCGCAGCTCGCTGTAAGCCAATCTTCGAAGAAATGCAGGGCTGGACGGAGACCACCTTTGGGGTAACTGATCTTGAGCGCCTTCCCGCCAATGCCCGAAGTTATTTGAAGCGACTCGAACAGGTGGCGGGCTGCCGCATTGATATCGTTTCGACCGGACCGGATCGCAGTGAAACCATTGTTTTGCATGATCCGATGGCGGCCTAGGATTTTCGTGGGTGTCTTCCAATCGATTCAAATCGCGACT
>JAYUOT010000101.1:0-3414 GCA_043760705.1 Betaproteobacteria bacterium | reverse complement strand
TGCGACCATAAAACATCAGGGCGCCGAGCACCGCCGCAAGCAGTGCGGGCAGCAACATGGCGAGAAGCATCGGCACCGTCGACTCACCAATATTAATGGCCGCAACCGCATAGGCATAGGCCCCCAAGCCGTAAAACGCGGCTTGGCCAAAACATAAAATGCCCCCAAAGCCCCACACCAAGCCGAGCGACAAGGCCAACAGCGCGTAAATCAAAAGAATGGTCAAGGTGCTGGCACTGACGGCAAACGGTGCCGCCACCAACCCTGCCATCGCGATGACCAGCCAGATCAGTTCGCGGCGCGTCATCTAAACCGCCCCACGAAAAAAGCGTCCGGTAATTCCAGTGGGCAGGATGCGCAATAAAATGACGGCCACCACCAGTAAGGCAATCTCACCGATCACGGTCGTGGACAGCATCTCCACAACCTTGGAGACCGTGCCAAATAAAATACTCCCGGCCGTCGTACCAGCAATCACGGAAGCCCCGCCTGCGATGACGGTAATGAATGACTTCGCAATGAACTGCCCGCCCGAAGTAGGTAGTAGTCCGGTGAGTGGCGCCATGACTCCGCCCGCGAGCCCTGATACGGCGGCACCGACGGCAAAGGTCACCATGTAAACGCGTGAAGGGTTGTAGCCCAGCGCGCTTACCATCTCGGCGTTTTGCATCGCGCCGCGGGCGATCAAGCCTAAACGGGTAAATTTGAGCAGGCCGTAGATCACCAGCATCAACACCACGGCCACGGCGATGATGAAGAGACTATAACCACCGACTTGATAGGAGCCGATGCTCACCGGCCCGAGTGGGTTAGGTACTCCGGTAATCGTATTTCCAAAAATGGCCGTAATAAGACCCACCAAGAGCAGCGAAAGCCCCCAGGTCGCCAGCATGGTGTCGATCATGCGACCGTACAACCAACGAATAATGAGCCGCTCCACAATCAGGCCGATCACCCCCACGACCAGCGGTGCCACCACCAACATGGCGAAGAACACATCCACGCCCTGTTTAACCGCCACAATGGTGGCGTAGCCACCCATCACCACAAACTCGCCATGAGCGAGATTGATCACTCGCATCATGCCAAACACCAAGGCCAGGCCAGCACTAATCAGTGCCAGCGAAGCGATGGCGTAGGCAATCTCAATCGCACCCACGGCGACTTGCTCCACGGCCTGATCCTAGGCGTGGGCAGAGTGAGAACCGGCCGGATTAGATCTTGATCTCATGCTGAACGTTCGAGTCAGGATTCTTCTTCAAGTTACAAACCAGTTGCGTATCGACCGGCCCTTTCTGTGCGATGCTTTGCAGCACATTCATTTTCTGGTCGCGGACTTCCATGATGTGCACGTCCAACACCGCATGATGCGTGAGCGGATCGATGGTGATCTTCCCGCCGGGCCCGGTAATCGACAAGCCAGATTCAATCGCCTTCACCACGTCATCATGCTTGATGGACTTGGCTTTTTTCACCGCCTCGGACCACAGCATCACACCCTGATAGCTGGCCGCAGCAAGCTCGTGAACATTATTGGTATTGCCGTACTTCTTCGTCCATCGCTCCAGAAAACTTCTGGTCGCCGGGTTGGTCAGCTCGCGCGAGAAATTGTAGGCGCACAAAATACCGTCGCCCTCGGCCTTGGTCAACACCGACTGCTCATTGCCTGCACCGAGAGTCGTGGAGCACATCGGAATACGGGTATTCATGCCGGCCGCCGCCCATTGCCGGTAGAACGACATATGGGCACCACCGACCAACACCGACACGATAAAATCAGGCTTGGCGTCTTGAATCTTCTTGATGGTGGAGTTGAAGTCGGCCACATCGAGCGGGAAGAAATCGACTTGCGAAATCGAGCCGCCATTGGCTGCTACAATCTTACGCACCCACTTCGAAGTAATTTGGCCGTAGTTATAGTCCGCCGCCAAGACATAGGCCTTCTTGCCCCATTTCTTCATCGCATAGGGGAGCAGCACCTCGGCTTGCTGTGCAGGGGTAATCCCTGTGCATACGATATTCCGATCGCACACCCCGCCTTCATACTGCACGTTATAAAAGTACAGCACTTTTTCTTTACGCAAGGTCGGACGAATCGCTTCGCGGGACGCGGACAGAATGCCGCCATGTACCACGTCGACCTTGTCGTCGCGGGCCAAGGTTTGACCGAACTTGGTGTAGAGCGCCATATCAGACTGAGTGTCATAGGCGATCTTTTTAATTTGTCGGCCCAGCAGGCCACCTGCCGCGTTGAGTTCATCCACCGCCATTTGCACCGCTTGGTCCATGGGCTTGCCATAGATGTCAAACAGTCCCGAGGTATCGAGAATGCTGCCAAGTTTGATTTCGTTAGCCGCGTGAGCAGCTTGGGGGATTTGGCTGGCAACAACCAAGGCACCGGTTTTGCTTAGAAAGGAACGACGACTTCTACTCACTGGGCTCTCCTGATGAATGACGCGCTTAATTAAAGACGAAAAACGAAAAACCAAGCAAAGCGCGCGTCTTGTTTAAAGATTGACAAACAAAAAAACAAATGCCAGTTCAATTCAATTCAATGATCGGAGCGTCTGCGCAGCAGCGCGCGCTACGGTACTAAGCCGGTCCACCCTTAGGCGCTCCAGCATTGGGTGCTCCAGCATTGGACCCGCCAACATTAGGCGCGCCATCATGCGACGCCCCGCCCATGGGCGGCCCACCAATCACGCCTTTCAGGCCGCTTTCAAGATCAACCCCAATGGTGTCGCCAATGCGTTTGAAAACTGGATACTGCAACGCCATATCCAAGATGCTGTTGATCGCCTGATTGACGGGCGAGCCGCCCGGTCCGAGCCCAGTGCCGGCCCCGCCACCGGCTGGCCCGTAAGCCACCGAGCCAGCGCCTGGTCCGTGGCCCATGCCAGTAATTTGATTGATACGAATCGAATCAATCTTCTCCACCGGCTTCATGATTTGCGCGGTTATTTCTGGCATGCGGTCGAGTCGATACATCTCAAGTTTCATGCGCATCAGTGCATCAGACGTTGTATTCTCGGCCGCCAACAGGGCGCGTTTACCTTCGGATTCGGCCAGCATATGTTCACGCTCGGCCTGCGCCGTTTGCCGTGTGGCGTCGGCCTGGGCACGAGCCCGCTCAATGACGGTTTGGCTCTCGGAGGCCGTACGCTCAGCATCGACTTCTGCCTCCTGCTTGGCGCGCAGCAATGCCATCTCCCGGCTGCGGCTTTGAGCCGCACGTTCGCGCTCGGTTTGTACTCGCTCCTGAGCCAGAATCACAGCCGATTTTGCGATCTCGGTCTCCGCCGTGACGCTTGCTTCTTCGGACTGTTTCTTGGCCAAAGTGATCGCGTGATCGACGCGCTGCACCTCGGTGGCCAGCATGGCATCCATCTTCTCTCGATCAATATTGCGATCACG
>JAYUOT010000100.1:0-6940 GCA_043760705.1 Betaproteobacteria bacterium | reverse complement strand
TGCAATACCTCATGATCGGCATGGCCCTGGTCCTCTTCTTTGTCCTTCTCTTAAGCCTGTCGGAACAGTTTGGTTTCGCCAGAGCCTATCTCTGTGCCTCCTCAGCCTGTATCTCGTTGATTACCTACTACAGTCGCTTTGTGCTCCAGGCTTGGCGAGCCGCCGCCATGATCGGTGGGCAACTCAGCCTGTCCTTCGGTGGCCTTTATGGCCTGCTCCACTCTGAGCAAAATGCGCTGCTGATCGGCTCCCTTATTTTGTTCGCACTGCTTGCGGCCATCATGGTGGGCACTCGTCACGTCAACTGGTTCGAGAAGTTCTCAGTGCTGGCCCCCGTTCGGAGGAGCATCGCGCCTGATGCCTAGGGAAGCGCTGAGTGCCGTTTTGGCCTGATCCTGCTCGATCAGGCCACTAACGTTCACCTTGGATATAGGGCTTCATCAAAGCCTGAGGGTAAGCGGCCTTTCTGGACATCACAACCAAGGCAAGAATCGAAAAGATAAAGGGCAGCATCAGGTAAACCTGGTAGGGCAAAATGCCACTGGAGGATTGTTGCAAGCGAAGTTGCAAGGCATCAAAGAGTGCAAAAAGCATCGCTCCAAGCAAGGCCTTGCCGGGCCGCCAAGAAGCGAAGACCACGAGTGCCACGCAGATCCATCCACGCCCATTGATCATATTAAAGAAGAAAGCATTAAAGGCGGCGGTGGTCAGGAAAGCCCCCGCGACTCCCATTAGGGCGGAGCCTGCCATGATCGCACCGGTACGCACGGCGCTGACGCTGAGGCCTGCGCTTTCGGCAGCGGCCGGGTTTTCACCCACCATACGAATTGCAAGTCCGATGGGTGTACGGTAGAGCATCCATGCCGTGATCGGTACCATCACCAAGGCCAAGACCGTCAAGGGTGTTTGCGCGCCCAACACCGGACCGATCACGGGTATAGCATCCCAAAACCCATGCATCTCAGCAAAGGGTCGAATGGTGGGCGGCTCGGTCACTTTGGGAAAGCTGACCCGATACCCATAGTAGGTCAAACTGGTCGCGAACAGGGTGAGCCCCAGCCCCGAGACATGCTGCGATAAAGCGAGTTGTACCGTTAAAAAAGCATGCATCAAACCAAGAAGAGCGCCCACCGAGGCCGCCACCACAATGCCCCACCACAAGCCTAACCCCGAGTACACCGCCAGCCAGCCACAAAATGCGCCGGCCACCATGATGCCCTCGATGCCGAGGTTTAGGACGCCGGCGCGCTCGCACAGCAGCACGCCGAGCGTTCCAAGAATCAGGGGCGTGGCAATTCGCAACACGGCCACCCAAAACGGGACACTAAAAATTAGCTCTGCGATTTCTTTGATAAAGTCCATTGAATCTTGAATTGAGTAAGCATGGCTGCCACCAACATGGCGATCAGTGAAACCGCAACAATGACATCCGCAATATAGGTCGGCACCGAGACGATGCGGCTCATGGCATCGGCGCCCACCAGCATTCCGGCCACAAAGACCGATGCCAGGACCACTCCAAGCGGCGACAATCCAGCTAACATGGCAATTACAATACCGGTATAGCCATAGCCGGGAGACATATCAAGAGTGACATAGCTGGTACGCCCGGCCACTTCCGAGACACCGGCCAGCCCAGCCAGCGCTCCCGACACCAGTGCTGTCTTGATCACCACGGCATTCACCGGCAAGCCTAAAAACCCGGAAGCCGTCGCGTTAGAGCCGACCGAACGCATCTGCAAGCCGAGACGGGTAAAGCGATTAATCATGCTCACCAGCGCCGCCGCGCCTAGTGCCCAAAGCAAGCCCGTGTGCAGACGAGTTTTTTCCAGCAATTTACTAAATTCCAACTCGCCTTTGAGGGCGACAGACTGTGGCCAGCCCATGCCCGCCGGATCTTTCATTGGGCCATCCAACATGGCGGATACAAACAACAACACAATAAAGTTGAGCAGCAAGGTCGTAACGACTTCGTCGACAGACAGCTTGGCCTTGAGCAAGGCCGGGCCTATCAGCATGAGCGCACCGGCCAGCATGCCCGCCAGAATCATGCCCAAAAAAAGCACCGAATGGGTGATCGCAAAACCCTCGCCACCATGCAGGCCACCGACAGTCACTGCCGCCAGAGCCCCCGCATAAAGCTGTCCCTCTGCACCAATATTAAACAAGCGGGCACGGAATGCCACCGCCGCAGAAAGCCCCGTAAAAATCAAAGGCACCGCTCGCGTCAAGGTTTCAGACAAAGCAAAACGGGAGCCGAAGGCACCCTCCAATAACAGGCCGTAGGTTTGTAGAACGGGTACCTTGGCCCAAGCCACCAAGGCCGAACATGCCAGCAGCGTAAACAACACGGCAGCGATGGGCGCAAATACCTGAGCCAGACGGGAGCTGTGATCGCGCCGAATCAGTCTCATGCCTGTCCCGCCATGGCCAAGCCCAGGCTAGCGGTGGTCCAATCCTCGATGGGCTTCGCAACAGTGAGTTGGCTTTTAAAAATCACGGCAACCCGATCAGCCAAGGCCCAAATTTCATCCAAGTCTTCTGAGATCAGGAGCACGGCAGCACCTCGCTCGCGAGCCTCCAGAATTTGCTGATGAATATAGGCGGTCGCCCCCACATCCAACCCCCAGGTTGGCTGATTCGCGATCACCATCTGGGGTCGGGCACCGAGCTCGCGACCGAGAATGAACTTTTGAATATTTCCGCCCGACAGTGTACGTATGGGATGCTCAAGTCGCTGAGCCCGTACATCGAAATCAGCAACGATCACACTCGCCGCCTCACGCATCGCTTTTCGATCAAGCCATCCGAGGCAATGCAGCCATTTCGGGCCGCGCAGAAATTTCGGATCATTCAGGCGATGGAGCACGGCATTTTCAATGAGATTGGCATCACCCACCACGCCAACATGAGTGCGATCCTCCGGGATGCGGGCCAAGCCTTGTTCGACCCAATCACGGCGTTGTTCGACGGCGTGCGCCAACGCTTGCTGACCGTTGCCGGCCACCCCTGCAATGGCTAGAATTTCCCCGGAACGCACCTGAAAGGCCAGGCCTTTGACGGCGTCCATTTGCATCAGCACAGGAGCACTGTCCTCAAGGCCTCCAGCAGCGGGCGAAGCCAAGGGAGTCCGGTCAGGCGAAGCCCCAGTCACCGAAACGCCACCGCGCGCGTCATGACGTCTGGGCCACTCAAACTTCCGGCCCAGCATCAGCTCGGCGAGCTGCGCCGGGCTGGCATTCGCTTGGGCAAAGACCCCAATCAGTTGCCCGGTGCGCAGTACCGCAATGCGATCCGCCACCCGCATCACTTCGCCCAATTTGTGCGTAATGAAAATAATCGAGAGACCCTTCTGAACCATGGCGCTTAAAGTCGCGAACAGCCCTTCACTCTCCTGCGGCGTCAGCACAGCCGTCGGCTCATCGAGAATCAATACCTTGGCACCACGCACCAGGGCCTTTAAAATCTCGACCCTTTGGCGTTCACCCACGGACAAGGCCTTGACGAGGGCATCAGGCTCCACTTGCAAACCGTACTGGCCACAAGCTTCGAGCAAACGCTTTCGAATCAAGGCTCGCGAAGATTTCCAGCGCCATAAAGGCTCCAGCCCCACCATCACATTATCAAGCACGGACAGGTTGTCTGCCAGTGTGAAATGCTGATGTACCATGCCAATGCCTGCTGCCAGGGCAGCCTTCGGGTCGCCCGGTGTCAAAATTTGACCGAAAGCCTCGACTTCGCCCTGGTCCGCTACATAATGACCAAAAACAATGGAGACCAAGGTCGATTTGCCCGCTCCATTCTCTCCTAACAGCGCCAAGACCTCACCTCCTGCGAGGTCGAGCGAAATATCGTCATTGGCTATAGAACGACCAAAACGCTTACTGATATGCTTGAGACGAAGGATCGGCGGGCTGATGGAAGTCATAATCCAATACTAACAATATCAGCGCATGAAAGGTGCCATGGCACGAAATACTGACTGGTCAAATCGGGTGGTCGTCATCTCCGGCGCGGCTTCAGGGATTGGTGAAGCCCTGGCCCTTGCCTTGGCGCAAAGAGGTGCCTCCTTGATGCTCTGTGATATTCACGAGAAGCGCCTGCAGGATCTACATTTGACTTTAACCCGCCAGTATCCAGCGCGGGCCCAACAGTTTCGCTCCCAGATTCTGGACGTCGCGGCGCTGGCGAGCTATCAGAGCCTGGCAGAGGATGTGAGGGCGATCTGGGGGCGAGTGGACGTTGTCGTCAACAATGCCGGCGTGACACTCATAGAGCCGGTGGCGAGCATGTCGGAGCAGGACGCTCACTGGATCATGGGGATCAATTTCTGGGGCGTTTTTAATGGCTGCAAGGCCTTTATCCCCTTACTTCAAAGCAGCCGATCCCAGCAAGGCATTCGACATAGTGAAGGCATCATCGTCAACATCTCGAGTATTTTTGCGATGGTCTCGATGCCCACCCAATCCCTGTATAACGCCGCCAAGGCGGCTGTGCGAGGATTCTCCGATGCGCTTCGCGAGGAGCTTCGGCCCGACGGAATTCAAGTGCTGTGCGTACATCCCGGCGGCATCAAGACACGTATTGTTGAACAAGCTCGTTTTGGCAATTTAAGCGCTACCGGCCTCACGGCCGAGCAGTTGAAAAGCAACTTCCAGTCGAACGCCGCCACGACGGCCAGCTCGGCAGCAGCTCAAATCATTTTGGCCATCGAAGCCGGCCGAAGCCGATTGCTAATTGGCATGGACGCCAAAATACTGGATCGCCTGTTTCGCTTACTTCCCGCCAGCGCCTCGAGACGCTTTAGTAAGCTCATCAAAAGACGTAGCAAGAAGATCACAAAAAAAACGACCTAGTGGTGGGTCACACTAGGCAAGCACTGAATACGGATCAGTCTGCGCAAACAACTTACTTTGCAGTCGCCTTGGGCTGAGTATCGTCAACCTTGACCGTAAACTTAGAAGCCAGGATCGCTGCTTGCTTCTCAGCGACTTTCTTCTGCACATCGGCAGGAACCTTCGACGCAAAAGTTCCGAGTGGCGCCAGCTCCGAGCCCTTGTACTTCATCATCGAATACTGGCCGTAATCTTCAGGCTTGAACTTGCCTTCCTTGATCAGCTTCAAGGCACGATCAATGGTGGGCTCCATGTTCCACAGGGCTGAAGCCACCACGGTCTCAGGATATTTGTCCTGAGTGTCAATGACATTGCCCACGGCCAGCTTGCCTTTTTCCTTGGCGGCATCGGACACGCCGAAACGTTCTGCGTACAAAAGATCCGCGCCCTTATCGATCATCGCGAAAGCAGCCTCTTTAGCTTTCGGAGGATCAAACCATGAGTTTATAAAGCTGACCATGAAGGTTACTTTAGGATTGGTCTCTTTCGCGCCCGCCATAAAAGCGTTCATGAGTCGATTCACTTCAGGAATGGGGTAGCCGCCGACCATACCGATCTTGCCGGATTTGCTCATGGCACCCGCGACCATGCCCGACAAATAGGCTGGTTCTTGAATGTAGTTATCGAACACAGAGAGGTTGGGCGCCTGAGGCTTGCCGCTCGAGCCCATTAAGAAGGAAACCTTGGGATAGTCCTTCGCGACCTTGCGAGCGGCGGCCTCTACCGCAAACGATTCACCCACGATAAAAGTGTTGCCTTGCTCGGCATACTCACGCATGACGCGCTCGTAGTCGGCATTGGCCACTTTCTCCGAGAATTTATATTCGACTTCCCCGCGAGCCACGGCTGCGTTGAGCGCTTTGTGAACGCGGCTCACCCACTGCTGCTCCACGGGCACGGTGTAAATCGCAGCGACTTTAATTTTTGCTTGAGCCTGGGCGAGTGGGGGAGTCAAGGCCGCAACCGTGGCTAAACCTGCAGCCGACAGCAGCAGTCGGCGAGAAATTGTATTCATTCGTGTTCCTTTATGCAGTGAAATTATTTGCACCTCGATCGATGCAGCGTATGTTTCTGACTGGGGTCGATGAAGACGACCAAGGCCGATTCTAAGCCAAATCGCCCCATCAAAATCCTTCGAGGGCCATCCGTCAGGCACAATTTTTAGAGCTTCACGACAATTTTACCGGCGAACTTTCGACCTGCTAAAGCATGTACCGCATCAATCGCCTGCGCCAAGGGAAAAGTCGCCCCAATGTAAGGCTTAAACACCCCCAGATTGGTCAGCCTTAGAATTTCCCGTAGGCTTGTCTCGCCCTGGACGGGATGCCGTCTGCGTTGCTCGCCTGCCCTGACGCCTATCACAGAGAATCCCTTAATAAGCGCGATGTTCGTTGGCAGACTGGCAATACGCCCACTGGCGAAGCCAACCACCATCAAGCGCCCGCCCCAGGCTATGCAACGCAAGGACTCATCGAAGACATCGCCACCCACCGGGTCATAGACCATATCGGCACCCTGCCCGGCAGTAAGCTCCTTCACCCGGTCTCGGAACCCATTCTTAAGATTGAACACATGATGTGCTCCGGTGGCTTTGACGATTTTGAGCTTATCGTCGGAAGTCCCGGTGGCCATGACCATCGCGCCTAAATGTGCGCCAAGTTGAACGGCAGGAATGCCCATACCTCCACTAGCACCATGCACAAGAAGCGACTCACCCGCCTGCAAGCCGCCACGTACCACCAGGGCCGTGTAGGCCGTGATGGCCCCTACGTGGTAGCCGGCGGCCTCGTCATCGCTAAAGCTTCCGGGAGCATGTTCGAGTGCGCTTCGCTCCAGCACCACGTGCTCGGCGATGGCCCCAGATCGCGTACTAAAAGTGACCCGTTCGCCCGACGTCAAATCATCGACTAAAGCACCGCACGCCACAACCTCGCCAACCCCTTCCGTTCCGACCACAAAGGGAAGGGGCGGCCGGTACTGATACTGACCCTGTGTCATCAGTAGATCAGGGAAATTTAAGGCCGCTGTCCGAACTCGAATATGGA
>JAYUOT010000099.1:0-6945 GCA_043760705.1 Betaproteobacteria bacterium | reverse complement strand
GAAAAGTGTTGATTTTGTAGGGCAAGATTTCTTTGATCAACGCGGGAATATCGCGCGGGTTAGGAATCAGAATCGCCAAGCCACCCGTGCGCATGCCCAGCAAGCAACAGACCGTGAGCGCAAAGATATGGTACAGAGGCAAGGCGCAGACACCGACCAATTGATCAGGCACCCCGCCAGCACGAGGTTTGTTCAAAGCGGGCTGCATCCAGGCTTCAGACTGCAACACATTGGCAATAATATTTTTGTGGGTCAGGGTCGCACCCTTGGACAAGCCCGTGGTGCCGCCCGTGTACTGGAGGAACGCAATATCGTCGCGACCCAAGGTGGGCGCCTTGAAGGGCAGCTTCACGCCTTCTGCGAGGAGCGCATTAAAGCGCGAGGCATCGGGCAGGGTGAACTCCGGCACCATCTTCTTCACATGACGCACGGCAAAATTAATCAGTGCCCCCTTGGCAAAGCCAAGCATATCGCCCAGGGCGCAGACCACGGAATGCTCGATTTTTGTACGGCTCACCACCTGCTGCAAGGTCACTGCAAAATTCTCAAGAATAAAGATAGCCTTGGCGCCGGAGTCTTTAAGCTGGTGTTCAAGCTCACGCGGCGTGTAGAGCGGATTCACATTGACCACCACCATGCCCGCCCGCAAAATGCCCGCCAGCACGACCGGGTATTGCAGCACATTGGGCAACATGATGGCCACGCGATCACCCTTTTGAAGGCCCTTGGCTTGCAGCCAGCCCGCCACGCTTTGCGACTCCACATCCAACTGAGCGTAGGTCAGGCTTTGCCCCAGGCCGACATAGGCTTTGCGGGTGCTATATTTTTGAAAGGCTTCTTCCAGGAGCTGTGCAAGCGAGCTGTATTGGGTGAAATCAATATCGGCAGGTACACCCTGGGGATACGACTTCAGCCAGAAACGATCCGTCTTTGCACTCACTTTTGGTCTCCCATAAAATTTTTAACGATGTTATCACTTGCCCGGCTCGGCTCGCACGCCTCCAGCCCTAGGGAAGCGCGGGACATAGACAACCGCAGAGGTAACAGCAGAGGCAGAGGCGGAGGAAGAGTCTACGGCCGAGTCAGCGGCAGTAACCGACGCGGAAACCGCTCCGTTGATGACAGGAGCGCTCAAGATTAAATCGCGCTCAGCCTTAGGCTTTTTGGACAGGACCCGTACCGCATCAAAGAATGGCTTGAGCGGTAAAGGCTGCCCCATTTTTTGATGGAGAGCGATGAATCCTGGCACCAGTTCAGAATAGGTGGCGACTGTGGCGAGATGGGCATTGCTCAGCCTTTGCGAGAACCAGCCGTCGTAGCCTTTGAATCCGCCCCAACTCTCTTTGAGGGTCACATATTCGCGTTGCAAACTCGCGAAGACCTCAGCCTTTCCTCGACGCTTTTCTTCATCAGAACGGCCGTCTTTGTAGACCTTCTCGAGCGCCTGACGATGCTTTTTGAGCGAGGCCACAAAGTCCTTCTTCCTGCTCGTGAATTCTGCAAAATTCTTGATGAGCACATCACGCTCAGGTTGCGTCTGCAACCACCGCGTTAAACCAATTTCTTCAATCGCACTGGCGAAGCTTTCATTGAAGGTCGTATCGCCCTGGATGTAGAGCACCTGATGACCGAGTTCATGGAAAATTGTACGCGCGACTTCCGCGTCGGGATAGCGAATAAAGCTGGACAACAGAGGGTCCTCAAACCACCCAAGAGTGGAGTACGCTGGAATACCCGAAACAAAAGCTTCCAAGCCCTCACTGCGCAGGTACTCAGCATAATGCTCGGCATCGTCCTTCGCATAAAAGCCACGATAGGTGGCACAGCCCACGATGGGGTAGCACCACTGCTTGAGCTGCATCGAGAGCTCTGGTGTGGCAAAGACATTCCAGACCACCGAGGGCCTCTTCAGGTCGACGTACTTGGTATAGCTACCGTTATCCGGGAGACCCAACTCCGCGCTCGCAAAGCGACGGGTTTGTTTGGCTAGCTCCAGCTTCTTGCGCAGCCAGGGCTCGGTGTGGGCGTCGGCAATCCAGTCCTCAATCGGTCGGGCCGCCTGCAACAGCGATAGTTGACCACGCACACTTTGCCAGTAATAGCCCAGGCCTTCGCCTGGCGCAGCACAAGCGGACAAACCGCTCAATAGCATGCCTAGGGCCACTAGATGAGAAGCAACATCCATGAGTCGACGACAGGGGTTTTTCGAAGTCGAGGCAATGCTCAAATGCGTCTCTCGAAGGTGAGCTTCACCGCAAGCCCAATCAAGACGATGCCGCTGGATCGATAAATCCACACCAGAACGCTCGGGCAAGCTCGCAACCAGGCGAGAAGTAAACCCACGAAACAACCCACTGGCGCCTGACCAAGAAAGTGAGTGCGGCGAAATTTTTCCCATTTCGAGATCAATCCTTCACCTCTGCCAGGTCCTCTTCCACGACGTAAGGTTTGCATTTCATCTGGGGCGTATCTTTGCCGCAATGCGTCAGCGCGCTTGTAAATTGCGGGTTGAGCACGGCACTAGGCAAGCCCACTTGAACCAGGAACTTCGACACCTCCGGCTCCCAGATCGATTGGCCTTCTTGATGCCCAAACATCCTGTGCGCATCGGTCACGAAAGTGCCAAAGGCCACCATCCGCGCCGTGCCGCCCTTGTCGGCCAGGGCCTCGGAATACTTTTTGTACATGGCTTGCCAAGTGTCCTTGGTCCAATAGCTATCGTTATCACCGTAAAACCAAAGCGAAGGAATTTTCGTTCGTTTGCCGTAATTGCCAAAGGCACTGGCTAGTGTGCCCTCCCAGCCCGGGCAGGTGTCTTGTCGCAGCCCACCCGCAAAATTTACGAGACCCAGAACACCAGGGTAGTTGGTGGCGCCAAAAGCCAGGGTCGTCAGCCCGCCATGTGATTGACCCATTACCAGTATCTTCCCGGGATCGACCGGCGCATGAGCCATCAAATAATCAAGGGTGACCTTGACGTCCTCGGCCTGAACCACACCATTGCTTTCGACATTGCATCCGCCACCAATGTAGCTGCCGGTAGACTTCGAGAATCCTTGTCTCATGGGCACGGCCACCACGTATCCTCGAGTCAAAAAAAACCGTGTCGCTTGCGGGTAGGTCGCTCTTTTTTGGAAGCGGGGATCTCCTGCAGCCTTGCCATGATTAATCACCACGAGCGGAAACGGCCCGTCCCCCGGCGGCTTGAACAAAGTGACCTCCAGCTCCAGCGTGAAGAAGCCTGGCTTCTTGATCATGACGATCTCTTCGAGCGCAGGGGGTTGCGCCCATAGCGAACATGGCGCGAGCATGCCGACCATCGACATCAACATCACCCCTATCGCATTGGGTTTTAGCCAGCGCGAACCTGGGCTATTTGGTGTATTCATGGCCGGTAGGGCCACTACCCTACTCGCTCCACTTGAACGCGGCAATCATAGAAAGTGGGTCCACGACCAAGATCAGTCAGTCCTTGCCCGGTGACGGCATTGACGTTGCGCCCACCGCTTGCAAGTTTATGCCACCACACGCCCCATGCGGCCACAAGCCCGGGACGGGTTCGATCCGAGACATCAGCGCGCGCCTCAAAGGCTCCGCGATCATTGAACACGCGCACTCTTGCGCCCTGCTCGATACCGCGCGTCTGTGCATCGAGCGGATGGATGAGGCACTCCTGCTCAGGGTCTCGGCCACGCAGACTGTCGATATTGACGAAAGTCGAATTCATAAAGTTCCGTGCAGGTGGCGAAATGCAGCCTAGCGGGAACTGTTCATTGGGCGTCTCATACGGCGCCAAATAATTGGGTAAGGGATCCATGCCCATCGCAAGCAAACGTTCTGAGTAAAACTCACAGCGCCCCGAAGGGGTGGGAAACCCGCCCTCTGCAAAGGGTGCATCCTTCACCTTGAGGCGAGTCCATCCCGCTTGGCGTATCGAAGCCAGGGTGTCCCCCGCCAGTTTGGCACTGCTCCAGTCGAGCGCATCTTGCGCGACCTCTAGGTCACTGGCTTGAAGCTCCGCATCCTGCCAGCCCATGGCTTTCGCCAACATGCGGAACACTTCACTATTGGGCTTCGCCTGGCCGAGAGGCGCAATCGCAGCTTCGTTGGCGAGCACGTACCAATGCCCGTAGGTTTTATGCAAATCAAAGTGTTCGAGCTGGGTCGTCGCAGGCAGCAAGATGTCGGCATAATCGGCCGTATCGGTTTGGAAATGCTCCAGCACGACCGTGAACAAATCCTCACGCGCAAAGCCCTGAATCACTTTCTCCGAATCCGGCGCTACCGCCACCGGGTTGCTGTTGTAAACCACCATGGCTTCAATGGACCGGTCTTGGGTGAGCGCATCCCCAATGGTCGACATGTTGACTGTACGGGGCAGCTTCGGCCAAGTCGGCATCAGTTGCGGGTGCGTTAACTGCGGGTTCTCCGGCGCCATGTGGCTCGCCGACAGCAAAAGGCCCCCGGCGGGATGCTTCCAAGCCCCAATCAGGGCTGGCAAACAGGCCACCGCCCGCACCGCATTGGCGCCGCCACGAGTGCGTTGCATGCCGTAATTCAAGCGAATCGCGGCGGGCTGGGAGCGGCCATACTCCAGTGCCAGATCGACAATGATCTGCGCCTCGATGCCACAAATTTCCGCCGCGTGATGCGGTGGAAATTCGGCGGCGCGTCCCTTCAGAGCCTCGAACCCAAGCGTGTGCTGGGCAATATAGTCCTGATCGATCAAATCATTTTCAATCAGGACATGAGCCATCGCCAAAGCCAGGGCGGCATCGCTTCCGGGTTTGATGGCAATGTGCTGATGGCATTTCGCAGCAGTATCGGTTTTCAAAGGGTCGATGGCAATTAAGCGTGCACCGGCACGCTTGGCCTGCTGGGCGAAAGTCCAAAAATGCAGATTCGAGGTGATGGAGTTCGAGCCCCAAATCAGAATGAGCTTCGAGTCCGCATAGCGCTCGACATCCATGCCGACCTTGCCGCCCAGGGTGTAAGTCAGGCCCGCGGTTCCTGCGCTCGAACATATCGTCCGATCCAAAAGTGACGCGCCTAATTTGTGGAAAAACCGCGAAGCCATCCCTTCCGATTGAACAAAACCCATGGTACCGGCGTAGCTATAGGGCAAGATCGCCTCAGGATTACGCGCGGCGATGGGTTTTAACCTGGCCGCAATCGTCCGTACGGCCTCGTCCCAGGAAATGGGTTCAAAGCGACCCTGGCCTTTCTTGCCAACCCGGCGCATCGGCTGAAGGAGACGGTCTTTGTGATAGGTGCGCTCGGTATAGCGCGACACCTTGGTGCATAAAGATCCGTGCGTCGGAGGATGGTCAGGGTCACCCGCCACTTTCACCGCCACGCCATTTTCGACGGTGATATGCAGTGCGCAAGTATCGGGGCAATCATGCGGGCAGGCACCGCGCACCACACCGTTGAGCGGCAAAGTACCGGGCGGCGCGAATTCGATTTTTGCAGTCGGAGTTTTGACAGAGTTCACAGCGTGAGGGTCCAAAGAGCCCGGAATCGCAATTCCAAGCCAAAAAGATGGCAAAATAGTCAACAAGTGAGCTGGCCTGCTGACGCAATGAGCGTCTGGCGCCATTCACCCCGGGAAGGCCAGGAGCAAGTTTAAAGTCAAGGTCCAAAGCAAGACCAGACCTGTCTCTTGAACGTCCCTTTTAGCAGAGTATCAGAACCATGAGATTGGTCGAAGAAATCCTGGCATCGCAAGCCGAAATTGCTCAAGTCCGTCGCGACATTCACGCCCACCCCGAACTACGCTACGAGGAGCATCGCACCTCGGATATCGTCGCAGCCAAGTTAAGCGAATGGGGAATCCCTGTCATTCGGGGCATGGGGGGTACCGGCGTCGTTGGCACCATCAAGAATGGCACAAGCAAGAAGGCGATCGGTTTACGTGCCGATATGGACGCCCTCCCAATTCAAGAGGAAAACACCTTCGAGCATGCCTCCAGGAACGCCGGGAAAATGCATGCCTGTGGCCATGACGGCCATACCGCGATGCTCCTGGCCGCCGCCAAGCATCTGTCCAAATACCGTAACTTTGATGGCACGGTCCAGCTTATTTTTCAGCCCGCTGAAGAAGGTGGTGCGGGCGCTAAAAAAATGATCGAGGACGGTCTCTTCGAAAAGTGTCCGGTGGACGCAGTATTCGGGATGCACAATTTCCCGGGCATTCCTGCCGGGAGTTTTGCGGTCTGCGATGGCCCGATCATGGCCTCCAGTAGCGAGTTCGACATTGTGATCAAAGGGGTTGGCTCTCATGCTGCACTGCCGCATGAAAGTATCGATCCGGTGATGGTCGCCTGCAGCCTCGCCCAGGCCCTGCAAACCATCATTACTCGTAACAAAAAGCCAGTCGACACGGCCGTGATCTCCATTACCCAGATTCACGCCGGGGAAGCTTATAACGTGGTACCCAATCAAGCCGTGCTGCGCGGCACCGTGCGCACCTTTACAGTGGCGGTACTCGATCTCATCGAGAAACGATTCCGTGAGATTGTTGAACAACTACCAAAAGCGTTTGGTGCCACGGCCACCTTGCGGTTTTTCCGTAACTACCCGCCTACAGTGAATCACACCCAGGAAACCGAGTTCGCCCGCAGCGTGATGCGCGACATTGTGGGCGAGTCACAAACCCTTGAATTTGAGCCCACCATGGGCGGAGAAGACTTTGCCTTCATGCTCTTGGCCAAGCCCGGCTGCTACAGCATCATTGGCAACGGAGGCGGCGAGCATCGTCATCTTGGCCACGGTCTGGGGCCATGTTCCTTGCATAACCCGAGCTACGACTTCAACGACGAGGTCATCCCGCTTGGTGCAAGTTACTGGATACGCTTGACAGAGAAATTTTTAGCACCCGCATAACTTCAACTGAAATCCACTTCGCTATCCAATTTAGGGTAGCGATCCGATCGCTTAAACTTC
>JAYUOT010000098.1:0-3420 GCA_043760705.1 Betaproteobacteria bacterium | reverse complement strand
AGGTGCCGATTGATCTTGAGATGGCGATGTCGCCCACCGTCAAGGCCAAAGAGCCCATCATCAAGCAAATTTTTATCGGTCGCGGCCCCGATATCATGGTAACGGACGCCCTGGAGCGAAAACTCTATGTGATCCGCAAGATGGCCAGCCATGCCATTCAGTCGCTCAATTTGAAGCACGGCAAGGAATATTTTGTGCCGTCGATGTCGGCGCGCACGGTCGTCTACAAGGGCCTACTGTTGTGTGGCCAAGTGGGCCAGTATTACAAGGACTTGCGTGACCCGCGCTTTATCTCGGCCTTGGCCCTGGTGCATCAGCGCTTTTCGACCAATACTTTCCCCGAGTGGCCCTTGGCCCATCCCTACCGCCTGATCGCGCATAACGGCGAGATCAACACGGTCAAAGGTAATTACAACTGGCTGCGGGCGCGCGAGGGGGTCATGAAGTCGGCCGTTTTGGGGGACGATCTCAAGAAGCTTTATCCGATTGTGTATGCCGGGCAATCGGATACCGCCACGTTCGACAACTGCCTGGAGTTGCTGTTGATGTCGGGCTACCCCATTGCACACGCCATGATGATGATGATTCCCGAAGCATGGGAACAGCACACCCTGATGGACGTGAAACGCCGCGCTTTCTATGAGTTTCACGCCGCCATGATGGAGCCCTGGGACGGCCCGGCGGCCATCGCCTTTACCGATGGCCGCCAAATTGGCGCGACCCTGGACCGCAATGGGCTGCGCCCAGCGCGTTATTGTGTCACCGATGACGACATGGTCATCATGGCCTCAGAGTCCGGTGTGCTCCCGATTCCTCAAAGCAAAATTGTCAAAAAATGGCGCTTGCAACCCGGGAAAATGTTCCTGATCGACCTTGAGCAGGGCCGCATTATTGATGATAAGGAGCTGAAAGATCAGCTCTCGAATACGAAGCCCTATAGAGAGTGGATTGAAGCCATTCGCATCAAGCTCGACGAAGTCAGTGCCGATGACCGCGACTTGAAAGCCGACCGCGCCGCCGCGCGCTCTGACATCGCCATCCTGGATCGCCAGCAAGCCTTTGGATATACGCAGGAAGATTTGAAGTTCCTGATGACACCCATGGCCGTCGCTGCCGAAGAAGCGATAGGCTCAATGGGTAACGATTCGCCCTTGGCGGTTCTTTCCGACAAAAACAAACCGCTTTTCAATTACTTCAAGCAGTTGTTTGCTCAGGTGACCAACCCACCGATTGATCCGATCCGCGAACAGTTGGTGATGTCCTTGGTCAGCTTTGTCGGCCCGAAGCCCAATCTGCTCGACCTGAATAATATCAATCCGCCGATGCGCCTTGAGTTGAGCCAACCTGTGCTTGATTTCAATGACATGGCCCAGCTACGCCACATTGAGCATTACACGGGTAACAAGTTCAAGAGCTATGAGCTCAATATTTGCTATCCGGTGGTATGGGGCAAAGAGGGTATTGAGGCGCGCTTGGCGTCGCTCGCCTCGGAAGCCGCCGATGCTGTCCGCCTGGGTTTTAACATCATCATCGTGTCCGATCGCAAGATGGACGCCGATCACATTGCCATCCCAGCCTTGCTCGCCACCAGCGCGATTCACCAGCATTTGGTGAACGAGGGCCTGCGCGCCAGCACCGGGCTGATTGTGGAGACCGGCAGTGTGCGCGAAGTGCATCATTTTGCCTTGCTGGCAGGTTACGGCGCAGAAGCGATCCACCCCTATCTTGCCATGGAAACTTTGGCCGAGATGGCCAGGGGTTTGCCAGGTGATATGGGGCCCGAGAAGGCCGTCAAGAACTACATCAAAGCGGTTGGCAAGGGCTTGAATAAGGTGATGTCCAAAATGGGCATCTCAACCTACATGAGTTATTGTGGTTCGCAGATTTTCGAGGCGATTGGCCTGAGCCGTGACGTGGTGGATAAATATTTCACTGGGACGGCTTCCAATATTGAAGGCATTAGCGTTTTTGATATTGCCGAAGAAGGCCTGCGTCTGCATCGCTCAGCGTTTGGCAACGATCCTGTGTTAGCCAATGCGCTCGATGCCGGTGGCGAGTACGCCTACCGGGTTCGTGGTGAAGAGCATATGTGGACACCTGATGCGATTGCAAAATTGCAACATGCCACCAAGGCTAACAACTACAGTACCTTTAAGGAGTACGCCAAGCTGATCAATGATCAAAGCGTGCGTCATGTCACCCTGCGTGGTTTGTTCGAGTTCCGCAAGGGCGTGTTGCCTGCGGTGCCGATTGACGAAGTGGAGCCCGCCAAAGAAATCGTTAAACGATTCGCTTCGGGCGCCATGTCGCTCGGCTCTATTTCAACGGAAGCACATGCCACCTTGGCGGTCGCCATGAACCGTATTGGCGGCAAGAGCAATACCGGTGAGGGCGGCGAAGACGAGCTGCGTTATCGCGGTGAGATGGTCGCTGGAAAGTCCATCGTGAAAGACGGTGACTCCATCGGCAGTATGCTCGGGAAAGATCGCATCGAGGCTGATATTCCTTTGAAAAGTGGAGATTCGTTGCGCTCCAAGATCAAGCAAGTCGCCTCGGGTCGCTTTGGCGTGACGGCGCAGTATCTCTCCAGCGCGGATCAAATTCAAATCAAGATGGCCCAAGGTGCCAAACCTGGCGAAGGCGGTCAATTGCCCGGCCACAAGGTCACCGACTACATCGGAAAGCTGCGCTATTCGGTGCCGGGAGTGGGTCTGATTTCGCCACCACCCCATCACGATATTTACTCGATTGAGGACTTGGCGCAGCTCATTCACGACTTGAAGAATGCCAACCATCGCGCCGATATCTCGGTCAAACTTGTGAGCGAAGTGGGTGTGGGGACGGTTGCGGCCGGCGTCGCCAAGGCTAAGGCTGATCATGTCGTGATCGCAGGCCATGACGGCGGCACCGGCGCATCTCCTTTATCGTCGATCAAGCATGCAGGAACTCCATGGGAGCTTGGCCTCGCTGAGACCCAACAAACCTTGGTGTTGAACAACCTGCGTGGCCGGATCACCTTGCAGGCCGATGGCCAAATGAAGACCGGCCGCGACGTGGTGATCGGCGCCTTGTTGGGTGCGGACGAGTTTGGTTTTGCCACGGCGCCGCTAGTGGTGGAAGGCTGCATCATGATGCGCAAATGCCACCTCAATACCTGCCCGGTCGGCGTCGCCACGCAAGACCCGCTTTTGCGTGCCAAGTTCCAAGGCAAGCCCGAGCATGTGGTGAACTTCTTCTTCTTTATTGCCGAAGAGGTGCGCACCTTGATGGCCGAGTTGGGCATTCGCAAGTTTAACGATTTGATCGGCCGTGCCGACCTGCTCGATACCCGTAAGAGTATTGAGCATTGGAAGGCGAAGGGCTTGGATTTTTCGCGGATTTTCGCGATGCCTGATGTTCCCGCTGAGGTGCCGCGGCGCC
>JAYUOT010000097.1:0-3426 GCA_043760705.1 Betaproteobacteria bacterium | reverse complement strand
CTTGTACCTTATACACCGCGCGAATCTGCAAATGATCCTGCAAATTAGCACCGACCCCTGGTGCATCGATCAATGGGGCAATGCCTCGCTCTTTGAGTAGTTCTGCGCAACCGATACCCGATAGCTGCAAAATTTGCGGGCTGCCAATGCTGCCGGCGCTCAGGACCACCTCTGCACTTGTCGACTCGCTCAGCAAAACCCTCACCATTTCCTTACCCCTCCAAAGCTGCACTCCGACGCAGCGCGGGCGACCCTCGGAATCTTTTTCCATCAAGAGTTTCACCACTTGGGAGGATGTCCATAGCTCAAAGTTAGTTCGACTCGCACACTGAGGACGCAAAAAAGCCTTGGCAGCGTTCCACCGGAACCCACTCTTTTGATTGACCTCAAAGTAACCAACACCTTCGTTACTTCCGCGGTTAAAGTCGGTGGTGGATGGAATACCGGCCTGGTTTGCAGCCTTGGCGAAGGCATCCAAAACATCCCAGCGTAGACGCTGCTTCTCCACTCGCCATTCACCGCCAAAGCCTTGCCTGACCTGAGACTCGTTTCCTTTGTTGATCTCTTTTTTAACCGGCTTCAGCGAGCGATGGCCATGAAAATTCGCCAAGTCACTGTCCTGAGTATCGACTCCGCCATCCAGGCGATAGTGATCTTCATGAGCGATAAAGTCGGGTAAACACTGCTCCCAACCCCACGCCTCGTCCCCTGTCGACTGGGCCCATTGGTCATAGTCACGGGCTTGTCCCCGCATATAAATCATGCCATTGATGCTGCTACAACCCCCCACGACCTTGCCGCGAGGGTAGCCTAGCTGACGCCCGTTCAGGCCTGGGTCGGCCTCGGTCTTGTAAAGCCAGTCGGTACGCGGATTACCGATGCAATACAAATATCCGACCGGGATATGAATCCAGTGATAGTCGTCCGTGCGCCCCGCTTCAATCAGTAATACCCGCTTTGTTGAATCGGCGGAGAGGCGATTAGCCAGCAGGCAACCGGCTGTGCCCGCGCCAATGATGATGTAGTCAAAAGTTGGATTAGCCATGGGTCTGCTTTTTATAAGGGTCCGCAATAGTATATCGATGGGCGCGAGTTTGGTACGATCCGGCCTAATGTTGAATCAACTTCAAACCCTGCGCGACGATCTCAAAAGCTTGGACGCCAAACCTTGCCACGAGGAGCGCGTGCTGCGTCTGTGGCTACAAGGCCTTTCACTATCGACGCCAGGATGTCGCCCTCAACATGTTTTTCCCAAGCGACTCGCTGCGCAAATCAGCTCACTTGAGGAAAAACTTGGCGCAATCGCAATGATTGAGTCGAAACATGTTGCACAAGACCAATCCATTCGCTTGCTGTTAAAGCTCAAAGATGCCCAAACCGTCGAGACGGTATTGCTCCCGCGCGACGGTGTGTGCATCTCCAGTCAGGTGGGCTGTGCGGTGGGTTGCGTTTTTTGCATGACTGGGCGCTCTGGCTTGCTCCGTCAATTGGGCAGCGCGGAGATGCTCGCCCAGGTGGCTCTGGCCCGACAAATCCGCTCTGTGCGTAAAGTCGTTTTCATGGGGATGGGCGAACCCGCCCACAATCTTGATCATGTGATCGAGGTCATTCAAACCCTAGGCACCTTGGGCGGGATCGCCCACAAAAACATTGTGTTCTCAACCGTGGGTGATCTCAGAGCCTTTGAGCGCCTGCCCATTCAACGGGTGAAGCCAGCCCTGGCGCTCTCTTTACACACGACCAAGCCAGCACTGCGCGCCCAATTGCTTCCACGCGCGCCCAAGCTGGAACCTACTGAGCTGGTCGCGTTGGCTGAAAATTACGCAAGAGCCACGGGTTATCCAATTCAATACCAATGGGCACTCATGGACGGTGTCAATGACGGTCCCGAAGAAATTGAAGGCATCATTGAATTGCTTTCGGGCAAGTACTCGGTGATGAATCTCATTCCGTTCAACCGAGTTGAAGGCGCAGCGTTTGCTCGACCTCCTTGGGAGCGGGCAGAGGCCATGGCCTTAGCGCTTAACAAGCGCGGCATATTCACCACCCTAAGACGCTCGGCCGGTCAAGACGTTGATGGGGGTTGTGGGCAACTGCGCGCTCGCAGCCTGCCGCACAAGGCCATTGCACTGAAGCTTGTTGGATCCTAGGAGCCTAGGAGATCGGGCGTCGCCAGACGCTCGCCAACCAAGGCTGTTGCTCCCTCGGCAAACCGGTGGGGCGGTAGTAATGCGTCAGCTCAAGAAAACCAGCCGCCGTCATGTAGAGCCGCCACGCAGCCCAATCGTGAAACGCGCCGAAGCGTTCTCCGTTCCAGCTTTCTTGTCCCTCGCCACGCGGATTGGAGCAGAACAACACGCCTCCGGGTTTTAAGCTTGCGTGAAGCTCTGCGAGCACCCGAGGCAAGATTAAACTCGGGATATGGAACAACACTGCATTGGCAAAAATGCCATCGAAATGTTTGTCCGGTAGGTCGAGCTCGATAAAGTTCTGATGCCAAACCTCACAGGCACTATGACGGCGAGCCATATCCGCCAGCGCAAGCGCGCCCTCCAGGCCGATGGCGCGATGCCCGAGATCGCGAAAAGTGATCAGATCCCGCCCGGGCCCGCAACCAAAATCAAGCAAGGTGTAGGGCTGGGTCGAGTGAATATTTGTCAATAGGGCCTGGATGTTCTGGCTCACATCGTGGTCGCGGGTGCCCTCCCAAAACTCTTGGGCACGAGCTTCATAGTGGCCAAGGGTTCGCGCCGCGATCGGTGCAATGTCTTCTTGAGAAATGTTCATAGGCGCAAGGATAGACTAGTCCATCAAAGTCAGTACAAAATCCCAGTCACCCTTAAGCCCGAGCAAAAACTGCAGGGAGATTTAGAGCGTCTCGAAGGTTCCAGGTAACAAAATCGATGGGCCAACATTGCGAATATCACGATGACCGCAAAAGGCCATGGTGATATCGAGTTCGTTTCGAATGATGGACAAAGCCTTGGTCACGCCCTCCTCTCCCATAGCTCCCAGCCCATACAAGAACGAGCGCCCGATATAGGTGCCTTTGGCACCCAGGGCCAAAGCCTTGATCACGTCCTGCCCGCTACGAATACCGCCATCCATATGCACTTCGATCTTGCTGCCTACGGCTTCGGCGATCGCACGCAAGCCCTTGATGGAGGATTGAGCACCATCCAATTGTCGCCCCCCATGGTTGGAAACAATAATGGCGTCGGCACCGCTGTTCATGGCCGCATTGGCGTCCTCTACGTCCAGGATGCCCTTGAGAATCAGTTTGCCACCCCAGCGCTTCTTGATCCACTCCACATCCGCCCAGCTCAAGGCGGGATCGAACTGCTGCGAAGTCCAGGTCGACAGTGAGCTCAGGTCACTGACGCTCTTGGCATGGCCGACGATGTTGCCAAACCCGTGCCGCTTGGT
>JAYUOT010000096.1:0-18198 GCA_043760705.1 Betaproteobacteria bacterium | reverse complement strand
GGGCCTGGAAATAGGCAAATTGGCCTCCAGCTACAAGAAAGTGGCTCAGGCGTTGATGGCAGGCGACTTTCGCGCGGCTCAGGTCAAAAAGCTAAGCGATGCGGGTAACTTGAAGCTTTACCGGGCGAAACTGGACGAGCGAAACCGGCTCGTCTTCGCGCTGGTGCGTCACCAGGGCGAAACTTGCGTGCTGATGCTGGAGATCATCCTTAATCACAACTATGATCGCTCTCGTTTTCTTCGTGGTGCGAGTATTGACGACGACAAACTCCCCGATTTCAGCCTGGACAAGGCTCATGAGGAGGCAGAAGCGCTGCGGTTTTTGCACCCCCATTCGCCTCGCATCTTGTTTCTAGATAAACCGATATCACTCGACGAGACTCAAACCTCGGTGTTCGAGCATCACCTACCGCTCATCATCGCGGGCGGTGCCGGCAGCGGTAAGACCGCCTTGATGTTGGAGCGACTTAAATTGGTGGAAGGCCGGGTGCTCTATGTCACTCAGTCGGCTTACCTGGCCCAGTCGGCGCGCGATTTGTATTTTGCGCATGGTTTCCAGCATGCTCAACAAGAAGTGCAGTTCCTCTCCTATCGCTCCTTGCTCGAATCGATGCAGTTGCCGCTTGGCCGTGAAGCTCAGTGGCGTGATTTTCTGGCTTGGTTTGGGCGCGTACAGCAGTCGTTCAAAGGCATCGCTGCCCATCAGGCTTTTGAGGAGATTCGCGGCGTCATTACGGCTGCCGTTGAAGGTCCGTTAACGCTTGAGGCCTACCTCGCTCTGGGCATCAAGCAGTCCATTTTTTCGGAGTCAGCCCGTGCGCAGGTGTACCAACTCTATGAGAAATACGTCGAATGGCTGAAGATTGAAAATAGGTTCGACCTGAACGAGGTGTCGTATCGCTGGCTTGCACTGGCCAAGCCAACGCAAGATTTTGTGGTCGTGGATGAGGTGCAAGATTTCACGCCCGTGCAGTTGCAACTGATCCTGCGGTGTTTGAGTCAGCCGAGCCAATTCTTGCTGTGCGGCGATGCTAACCAAATCGTTCATCCGAACTTTTTCGCGTGGTCACAGGTCAAGACCATGTTTTGGCGCAAACCGGACGCCCATCACTTGTCGGACGCCCATCACCTGAAGGTGCTCAGCGCAAACTATCGCAATGGCCAAGAGACCACACGCGTTGCCAACCAATTACTTAAAATCAAGCAGCATCGTTTTGGCTCGATTGACCGGGAAACGAATGACCTAGTGAAGTCGGTAGGCGCCAACCTCGGCTCCGTGCAGTTACTCAGTGACGGCAATCAGGCCAACTTGGCGCTGAATGACAAGATCCGTCGCTCCACCAAAGTCGCTGTCCTGGTCATGCGGGACGAAGAAAAGGCTGAGGCTCGCAAGTATTTTTCCACACCGCTTCTTTTTTCAATTCATGAGGCCAAAGGCCTGGAATATGAAAACATTGTCTTGTTCAGATTTGTCTCGAATCATCGTCAGGAATTTGCCGAAGTTTGTGAAAATATCAGTACAAGCGATCTTGCGCAGGAGACGCTCGAGTACCGGCGCTCGAAAGACAAGAGTGACAAGTCGCTGGAGATCTACAAGTTCTTTGTAAATGCCTTGTACGTGGGGATTACCCGTGCCATCACCCATGTCTATGTTGTGGAGACCGACCTTGGGCATCCCATGCTGGGCTTGTTGGGCTTGAAGGACTCGCCTTCGAACGCCCTGAATCTGGTCCAGTCGAGCATCGAAGAATGGCAAAAGGAGGCTCGAAAGCTCGAACTTCAGGGCAAACAGGAGCAAGCCGAAGCCATTCGAAACACCATCCTCAAGACCGCGCCGGTGCCCTGGAATGTGCTGGACGAAAGCGCTAGCCGTCACTTGTTGAACAAGGTGTTGCGCGACAGTGAGCCAGGTAGCAAGTACCGCCAGCAACTGATGGACATTGCCGCTTACTTCAATGCGCCCCAATTGGCCATGACACTTGAGGAGGTGTGTGATTATCGCCTGCCGCAAGAGTTCAGCTATGCTCAGCCCGTTTTGAGTCGTAAGTCGTTTTTGCCGTACTTTTCAAAAGGCTTTAAGGACATCCTGAAGCAGTGTGAGAAGCACGGTATCGAGCATCGATTGCCGATGAATCAAACGCCGCTAATGGCTGCGGCTGCGGCGGGCAACGTCGCCTTGGTCGCGGCTTTACTTGAACGGGGTGCCGACAAGGAGGCCTGCGATCACTTGGGGAGAAATGCCCTGCATCTGGCCATGCGCGAAGCCTTCGTGGACGCTAAATTTGCGGCGAGCGGCTTCGCTGAAATTTACGATTGGCTGGCCCCCAGCTTTATTGATCTGGAGGTGGATGGGCGACTCGTGCGCATTGATCAGGCGTTAAGCGAGTATTTCGTGTTTCAAAGCTTTTGGGCCTTGAACGGACAGTCATTCATGGACCCCATGCGTAGCTTTTCAGGTGGGCTCGATGCTCGTCGCTTGATCGAGGCTTGGCAACATTTGCCAGCGCGCGTTCTGCGCTCGGATAGAAATAAGAGAGCCCACCTCTCCAATGTGTTGTCCCGCAATGAGATCGGTCGGGATTACGCCTACAACCGAGCGCTCTTCCTGAGGGTAGAGCGAGGTCAGTACCAGTTCAATCCTCAGCTTCGCATCCGGCGGCTTCAAGCCGGGCAAGAGCATTGGGACGCGATCTATCATGTGCTTAACCTTTCTTTCGTTTATGAGTTGGCGAGCGTCTATACCATTCCCGAATTAGCTAGGCTAATGGAAGAAGCCAAGCTCCCACCCCCTCCGGCCTCCTTCGCGCGCGAGTTGTATTTGAAACACATTCGACTCGAGCGCGAAAAGTATGAAGCCGAAGATCGGCGTCAGCGCGAGGAAAGTCAGCGGGTGCGGGCTCGGATCGCCAATCTTCAGGCCGAAAATGCACTGAAACGTATCGCGGCGAAGGAGCAACGCGAAGAACAAGCTCAGCAGGCGAGGCAAACTGCGGAAAAGCAAGCTGCGGAAAAGCGGGCTGCTGAATCCACACAAAGGGTTGAAGAGCCTCCGAAATGGGGTACGCCCGGAGCCAAGCGCGCCGAGATCGAACGAGTACGGAAATTAATGGAAGAGGGGCAACGTCAGCGTGAAAGGGAAGGCAAAGCGTAATTGCCCATCTGGACAGCGTCGAAGTGGATGAGACTGCATGCGAGAGTTGATTACCCAAACACTGGACTATGGCTACGCTCACCATATTCAGCGCCTCATGATTGTCGGCAATTTCGCGTTAATCGCGGGTCTCCTGCCACAGCAGGTTGAGGACTGGTATTTAGCAGTGTATGTCGACGCTGTGGATTGGGTTGAGCTTCCCAGTGTAGCGGGCATGACGCTCTATGCCAACGGCGGGCGCTTCACCACCAAACTGTATGCCGCCTCGGGCGCGTACGTGAAGCGCATGAGCAACTATTGCCAGGGTTGCCGGTATTCACCCGATGTGAAGACGGCCCCAAAGCTTGCCCGATGAGCACCTTCTATTGGGATTTTCTAATGCGCCATGAAGCTGAATTAGTCACCAATCAGCGAGCTGCCCTGATGATGAGAAATCTTGCGCGCTATCGTCCGGCGGAGCGCGAGGCTATGCGCGCACAGGCACAAGCGATGCTCGAAAAAATTGAGCAACTTTAGCCCCCTAAACCAGCCGCAATCGAATGGCCCCGCGGTAGGGCTCATCGGGCCCAAACTCGTAGCTTTTTTGGGTCACTACAATCCTACCTTCCTGGGCCAGCGTTCGCGCTTGCGCACGGACTAGCGGCATCATGGCCCGCCAATCACCTTCTTGCTTTTCTAATGCCCTTGCAACCTCGGACGGGCAGATACTGAGGGGTGCCCGCGCTTCACATAAGCACAGAATTTCTGCCCTTACTATTTCTTTCGACGAACGCTTCATTTCGAGGAATTGAAGATGCAAGGTCGGCTTACCAATAGTGGCCGATGGAAGACTTTTGTCGTCGTTAAACCGCTTCAATGATTCGAATTTCGCGCTGAGCACCGTCGCCCAATGCAGCTAAGGCTGCTTGGTAACCGGCGCTATCGTGGGTGCTGATGGCTTGGGCCACGCTATCGAATTCAATTAAAACGGTACGCTGCATTAAGCCCATTTCATAGACTTTGACGGGTTCTCCTCGGGCCAAAAAACGGCCCCCACCGGCTGCAATAGATGGGCCGGCCAATTTGGCGTAGGCGGCAAGTTTTTCGGTATCGAGAACGGAGCGATAGGTGCTGATCCAGTAGGCCTTTGACATGGTTATTGTCCTAAAAAAAATGGCAGTTTAAGTGATCCAATCACGGATAATAAACTGATCGAGGCATTTGTTTGAGCGGCTGTGCCGCTACATTAGCTGCGCAGGGCGAACCCTAATCAGTGCTTCCTTAAAAGGGGCAGACCACTGGCAGGCGAGAAAACCCTTGGCCATTTGCGCCAGATTATGGCCGAGCACTTTCAAGAGAGGGCGCAAGTCGTTATTTCTTCACGCAACTCTTGGTCGTTGAAGTCGTCGCCTGTTGAATGCCAGCCAAGCCCTTGGTCGAGTATTTTCTGAGCTCCGCTCGAAGATCCTCTTTCTCTTGCATCGCTTTCGAACAGGCGATCTCCATCAGCTCTTCATTTCCATTTGGGCCATCGTTGAATACAACGTTATGACCCATGCCGCAGCCAGCCTCGTACACCTCGGTGAGTCGCTCATTGCCCAGGCGTGCGGCTCTAGAGATAAACTGACACTCAGCAATACCTCCAGCGAGGGCGACGAGATCGGCGAGCCCGGCTCGCTCGGAGACAATCAGCTTGGCCCCTGACACTTGAACAGCAGCACATAAAAATTGAAGTTGCTGCAACATGGTTCGCTTCGCCCCATTTATGGCCTTCATGTGTTGACCACACAAGGATTTCTGACCTTTCAGAGATCCGGCGGGCGGATCTCCCATATGCAAGATCGCGTCCTTTTTGAGCGCGCCTTTTTTCTCGATTTTCCCGAGCGCTCGCAAGGCGCCAATTTCGCAGGAGTTGAACTCGTCAGGCATGATATCTCGATTGGCGCTTTCTTTCGTCTTAAGGACGTTGCGATGCCAAACAATCAAACTGATCGCCGCCCCTCCCTTCAACTGTCCCGTAACTTCCTGGAGAATATCGGCATAGCCCTGTGACTCCTTAATCAGCTCGGGCAGACTGCATTCGGCGAGTAGTTGTTTAGCAAAGCTGTCCAGATCGGCAGGCACCTGGGAATGATGGACCTCGGTGTGCTTTCGCTGGACAAGATGTTGTCGCACTTCAAAGGGTACTAGACGGCCATCCACCTTCGCGACCAGAGTATGTAGGCAGTCGACCCACATCAAGGAATTGCCATCGTCGCGCGGTACAAAGACCTGACCGCCACGCAACCAGTGCCGAATCGTATGTGCGGCCTCTCCGAAGTGCTTGACTTCGTGGAGGAGGATTGTTTCTTCGATCAGCCTTTCTTCAATAGGCTGGGTTTTTTCGGGGGAGTAGTATGCCACTGCACGGGCACGGCACACATCGTGTCGACTCTGGATGAATGAGGCTTGCCCCGCGTGGTCGAGGCCTGCGGACTTCCCTTCCTTGCTCAGAAGCGATATTGAATTGGGGATGGGCTCCATCACTGATCCTTCTTCTCGGGCCTCAGAAGGCGCGAATGTAATGCATCATGTTGCTCCGGCCGGAGGCATACTCTACATCTTTAAGCAGGCTAAAACCGTTTTTTTCAAGAACGCGGACCGACATACTATTTCCAAGGCAAACCTCTGCCATAAGCCGGAATAACCCGCCAGGGCTCTTGAGTCGCCCGGTCAGTTCACCAAGCGCCACAGTTGCGACACCCTGCCCCCAAAACGGGCGGCCGACCCAGTAAGAGAGCCGGGCCTCCGAATTACCTTGAAACAGGCTGATCGCTCCTACCAGGCCAACTCGCTCGTTAACCAAGGCCAGTCCGCGCTTGCCAGGTTCGACCCCAAACTGCTGAAGGTAATGCACACAGGCTTCAAGGGACGGACAGGGCAACAATCCCGCCAGCCGCCAGACATCAGGATGCAGTGAGAGCCGAAAGTACTGCTCAGCGTATTGTGGGCCGAGCGGAACAAGCGCTATCGCCCGGGCGTCGACGCTCGTGAGGGTTGCGCTTGCCAGCTCAAGCGGAGATCGATAGCGACTGACAATGTCCCCTACGGAGGCAAGTACCCAGTCCGATGCCGCAGCCCGAGCAAAAAGTGTGCTCATGCGCCGCCGGGGTAATAAGTGTTGAGCCGTCAGGATGCTCTTGAAAGGAGGATGTTCGTCGAACCGTGGTCCAATCGTAAAACAAAGACGCACGTAGGCCTGAAGATCCCGGACATCATTCAACTCGTAAAGGTCCGCCCCGGCCAATGCCATGTCCAGGCGCTCGCGAATTTCAGAGGCCTCCAATCCCTGCAAGGCATGCGGCGCGCTGCGTCTGAGAGAATCGACGACCTCCTGCCCAAGCCGCCGCCGCAAGGGACGCTCAAGCGATGAAATTTGATCCTTTGAAATGACCAGCATGGTATGACACCTTAGAGCTTCATGGATAAATCTATTGCAATTCGCCGCTAGCGACTCACAAGAGAGAATAGCCCAGAGAAGCACTATTGAAGTCTCGGCCTGCGCGGCAAGGGTTTTCGGGGTGAGATACTAGGAGTCTTTGAGTAGTTGCTTTGCCCAGTAGCACTGAAATGAAGAGCGGATGCGGCTAGCCCGTAGATCCAAAAAACCCTATTTTCGGATCATTGCACCCTCTAAACCCGCCGCCTCTTTGCGCTGTTGGCCGGGCGATAATGCCTTTTTTACAGGCTGTCCCCATGAGAATGAAAAAGCGTGCACGCCAGATAGGAGCGTGAAATCGAGCGGAATTTACTCACCGAGATTGGTTCCCTGCATCATGAAATCCCGGGCCTGCATCAGGACATCAGCGAAATCAAACAAAAGCTTACTGAACTGGCTTAGAAAGAGTCGCGTGACCCGCCCACTTTGCCACAGGAGGCAGGTCATCGTCTCGAATGCATTTAGCTTGGCACGGTCGCGGAGCTAATCCTGTGGTACATTTTTCGCCACAGAGGATTCTTATGCCCGTCGAAGTATCTCGCGAAGATTGCCCTGCAAGTCCCAGTTTCGATTCGGAGGCCTTGCGGAAAAAATATGCGCAAGAACGCGAGCGCCGCTTGCGCCCTGAGGGTAATGCGCAGTATCTCAACATCGAAGGCTTCTCCGGGTTGCTGGGCGACCCTTGGGCTCCCCCGTCAGTGCTGCGCGCGCCAGTGATGAAAGATTTGGAAGTAGTGGTGGTGGGCGGAGGTTTTGGAGGTCTGCTGGCGGCTGCCCGCTTGCGTGCAGAAGGTTGTGAGGACCTTTGCATGATCGACCAGGCCAGCGACTTCGGCGGCACCTGGTACTGGAATCGCTATCCGGGCGCGGCCTGCGACACGGAAAGCTATATCTATTTGCCGCTCCTTGAAGAGACTGGCTATATGCCCACCGCAAAGTATGCTTTCGCGCCCGAAATCATGGAGCATTCGCGCCGGATTGGTCGACACTTCGATCTGTATCGCTCGGCATTATTCCAGACCACCATCAAGGCTGTGACCTGGCTTGAAGATGAAGCGCGCTGGCGAGTCGACACCGATCGCGGCGACGTCCTTCGCGCGCGTTTTGTAGTGTTGGCGGGCGGTCCTTTGAATCGCCCCAAGCTGCCGGGCGTACCGGGTATTGATCGCTTCAAGGGGCACCTTTTTCACACCAGTCGCTGGGACTACCACTATACGGGCGGAAGCTCGGCCGGAGGCTTGACAGGTCTGACCGACAAACGAGTGGGCCTGATCGGCACCGGTGCGACGGCCGTGCAATGCGTGCCGCATCTGGGCGCTGCGGCCAAGGAGTTGTTCATCTTCCAGCGCACGCCCTCATCGGTGGATGTACGCAACAATCAGGCGACCGACCCCGACTGGGTCGCAAGCCTCAAGCCAGGCTGGCAACGCGAACGCATGATGAATTTCACGACGGTGATCTCAGGCGGCAAGTTCGAGGTCGATCTGGTCAATGATGGATGGACCGATCTCATTACGAATATTTTATTGGCCGCCCGCAAGGCTGCAGTTCCCGGCGCGACGGTGGCCGATACCGAAGCCTTGATTCAGCAAGCCGACTATCGCAAGATGGAGCGGGTGCGCGCCCGTGTCGACGCGATTGTTCAGGACCCAGTGACCGCAGCGGCCTTGAAACCTTGGTACAACCAGTTCTGTAAGCGTCCATGCTTTCACGATGAGTATCTGCCGACCTTCAACCGCCCCAACGTACACCTCGTTGACCATGCCGGCCAGGGCCTTGAGCGCATCACTGACGATGGTGTGGTGGTCGCTGGGCGTGAGTACAAGCTGGACTGCTTGATCTTTGGCACCGGCTTCGAAGTGGGTACCGATTTCACCCGGCGCTTGGGTTTCGAGGTGCGCGGCCGGGGTGGCCGGACTCTCACCGATAAATGGAAGGGCGGTGCCCGGACCTTTCATGGTTTGTTCACACAAGGCTTCCCAAATCTATTTGTGATGACCACCCAGCAGTCGGGCCAAAGTGCAAACTTCCAGCACATGCTCGACGAACAATCGCGCCATGTGGCCTATGTGATGAAACAGGTCTGGTCTCGTGGCATGCGGACGGTTGAGGCGAGTGCGCAGGCCGAGGATGAGTGGGTGGCTACCATCGTGAAGTTGGCTCAGACACGCAGCAACTATCTGGCCGAATGCACGCCTGGCTATTACAACAACGAGGGGCATCTCGACGATCGGACTGCCCGCAATTCCCAGTTCTGGCGTGGCCCTACCGCCTTCATTCGTTTACTGGATCAATGGCGCAAGAACGAGAATCTTATGGGGCTCGAACTGAGTTAGTACGTACTTGGAATGTGGCTCAGAGGTCGCCAAGCAACCTTCCTTTTAGCCCGGACGACGCCGGAAACACAGCCAGGTTTGAACCAGAGTCAGTGGCATTGGCTAAAGTAGAGACGCCGTCGGTTCTTTCTGCGGCTGAGCCCGGCTGTGAATGCCAAGGGGATGTGGGCTTGCCGAACCGATGCGTCAGAGCGAACATTGATGGTTGTGGCCATAAGATATTGGAACCACACAGCAGTTGGCGGGGCGCCTGCTTCTATGCTGCTGAAGTTGTGCATCGTATTTCTTATCCGCCCACTTACAGAAAGCAATTTGCTCGATGAGCGTGATCCAAGCCACTGGCTTTTCTACCGACCCACTAACGCTGGTTGAGCGCACCCGTCCCGAGCCTGGTCGCGGCGAGAGCCTGATTCAAGTGCGCGCCGTGGGCCTCAATTGCTGCGACTTGGCCGTGCTCTCTGGCAGTTACACGCCGAATCTGGCACGGCCCGATGTGTCGGTGTCGACATGACGACTGAATTCAAAACCCTGCATGAGGTGGTACAGCGGGCGAAGGCGCGCCTCACCCGCAACGAATGGGATTACCTGATGGGCGGCTCAGACAGCGAGACCACCATGAAGCGCAATCGTCTTGCCTTTGACCGACTGGCGCTCAACGCGCGTGTCATGACCGATGTTTCGCAAGTGCAAACGCGCCGCCTTTTGCTCGGCGTTGATTTGCGGATTCCCGTGTTGCTGGCCCCGATTGGTTCCTTGCAGGTGTTCGATCCGGATGCGGGCATGGCGGTTGCCGAGGCGGCCGAAAATTTCGGTGTCATGCAAATTTACAGTTCAGTATGCCAACCCGATTTTGAGACGCTGATCCGGGACAGTCCGGGCCCAAAGATCTATCAACTCTATGTGCACGGCGATGAAGCTTGGATGAACGATATCGTGACGCGTGCGCTCGCTGCGGGCTATCGGGCACTTTGCCTGACGGTGGATACGCAAGTCTATAGTCGTCGCGAGCGCGATCTGCTCAAGCGCTACTTGCCAATGTCGCAACGTCCGGCAGGCGTGGCGACCATCGGGCAATCCCCGAGTCTTCAGTCTTCGTTAAGCTGGGGGCTGGTAGACCGGATCAAGGAGCGCTTTAAGATTCCGCTGATTCTCAAAGGAATCGCCTGCGCCGAAGATGCCGAACTAGCGGTCAGGCACGGTGTCGATGTCATTTATGTTTCCAATCACGGTGGCCGCCAGCTCGACCACGGGCGAGCCACGATGGACATGCTGCCAGAAATTGTCCATGCCGTAGCGGGTCGCGCCAAAGTGCTGATCGATGGAGGCATTTTGCGAGGCACTGATGTGTTGAAAGCCCTGGCTTTGGGCGCCGATGCGGTGTGCATCGGCCGTTTGGAAGGGTTAGCTCTGGCAGCGGGCGGGGCGGCGACGGTCGTTCGTATGCTTGAACTACTCGAGATCGAAATACAGACGAATCTGGCTCTGATGGGATTGTCATCCATCGAGCAACTAAATGCGGCGAGTTTGTCGCCCGCTGAAGCCGTGGGGCCGATCCATGCCTTGAGTGCATTCCCATTGATGAGCGAGGACTACTAAGAGAGGCCGGGATGACACTGACTGACATTCGTGACGCACCCACACCTGAGTTTATGGCTCGGCTGCGTGGGCGCTATTTCGTGGAACCAGAGATTGATCGCATGCTCACTCGAAAGATGGAGCGTCGACCTGGTGCTCCCTACTTGATGGTGACGCTCGAAGCCCTGTCGCAATGCCTCAGGGCCATGTTGAGCACCCTTCTGAAAGAGGATTTCCGGATGGCCAACGCGCGCTGGCTTGCGGGTGGTGCTTCCAAGCTACAGATGCGCTTCACGCTATTCTGGATCCATGATGGCGTGGCGACCGAGTCGGATCTTGTGGTCCGCATGGAGCCGACTGAATCCCTCAACGCTTCAAGTCGCTTAAGAGAGTTCCAGCTGCTTAACGCGCTTTCTAATGAATTTCCAGTGCCGAAGGTTTACTGGGTTGACGCTGACGGCACCTGGTTGCCTGAACCCGCGCTGGTTTATGCCTACGTTGCTGGTGTGGCCAAGCCGACCCGCACAGGCGGCGCCGGTGTGACGGGGCTAGGGAGCCAATACGGGCCGCGTCTACGTCATCTGCTGGTTCCTCAGTTCGTGAGCTGGTTGGCCAAAATCCACACCTTCGATCACCGCCGTGCCGACCTGTCGTCGTTTGTGCGGCCGCCGCTCGGGACCACCGATGCCGCGCGCATGCAGATTGAAAACACCCAACGCGTGTGGGAGGAGGACCGCGGCGCCGAGTTGCCGATGATGGAGGTCGCGGCGAATTGGTTGGCGCGTCACATGCCCAAGTTGGATCACGCCAGCATCGTGCATGGCGACTATCGAGGCGGCAATTTCCTGTTCGACGAGGACAGCGGAGTCTTCACTGCCATCCTGGATTGGGAGCGCGCCTTGATTGGTGATCGGCACCGCGACCTGGCCTGGTGCACAACCAATGTGCTTGGGCATTTGGCCGAGGACGGCAAGACCTTTCTCATGTGTGGGCTGATGCCCGAAGCGGAGTTCTTTGATCGCTACGAACAGGCATCGGGCCTTCTTGTCGATCAGACGCGAATTCGCTTTTACCAGGTACTGAACCGATATCAGCAATTGCAGATTGTTCTCGGCACTGCCTACCGAGTGGTTCACCTGGGCAAGTCACACCAGAACATCGTCATTGCGCGTCTGCAAAAGGCGGCCTGGCTGCTGGCCGAAGATCTTCGCCGTGCGCTTGAGGAGGTGCTGTAATGTTTGATTCCGACGACGGCGACTTGCACGCTGCGGTGATGGCTTTGCGCGATATCGTGATGCCGGCCGTCGACGCAGGCAACCCAATCGCGCAGCAGCAGTTGAAGTTCGTCATCGATTACCTGGTGTTCCACCGGCGTCGGCGCCGCTTTCAGCCATGGCTGGATCGCAGTCTGTTGCGGGCTCACCTGGAGATGGCCCGACAAGTCGCCGCGTGTGTGCCCAAAGAGATCGCGATAAAGCTGAGCGAGGCCATCGCATCCGGTGAGCGGCAAGCGGAAGAAAATCCCGACCTGGCGGAATTGACTCGCGCCCAGGTGACTCTGCTTGAGAATGAGATTGCTGAGCTGGCGCGTACTGCGGCCGGACTGGAGCCGCAGCTTCGAGATGACATTTATCGAACGGTCATCAAGGCGAGCAAGCCCATCGTTGACCTGCAGCGGGCATGGAATGCTCCACTCAGCATTGAATCCGATCTGGCGTCACTGATTGCGCTCGAAGAGGCGCTCGGCCTGCCACCCCATCTGCGGCCCGAGGTTTAGCAAAATGGGTAACTCAATGAGTAGCTCAATGTGTTGCCTGAACTGACGCGCGATTTCATACACACTTTCAATCTTTAATCCATTTTCACAACACCAAGCTCACACCATGATTACCGCCAAGGATCTCGAATACCATACCCCCATGGACGCCGGCCACACTTGGGCGGAAACCTACTTCTTCGCGATTGCGCTTCCTGAGGAGCATCTTCTTGCGGCCATTTACGTTGTTGCACGACCGGGCATTGGCGTGATGGTCAATGACATCACGATCTATGGCGCACTCTCCGACAACCGTTCAGATCTTCTCTATCAGGACGCGCAACATCACCTCCCTGCACCGGCAGTATGGGCTGACATTGACTCGCCATCGGGTCTGAAAATAAAAGCGCTCAAGCCTCCTCGTGATTATCGAATTGACTATGTTGGCTTTAATGACACCGAAATCCACATCGACTGGATCGGCATGATGGAGCCTTTCGATATCCACGATCCCGCCCATAGCCCCAAGGCCGCAAAGTCCCAGAATGAGCAGCACTCGGGCTCCGGGCTAGGGGCCGCTTGGGGCGGTCACTTCGACATGACCGGGCGGGTGACGGGGACTTTGAAAGTGCGTGGCCGGGAATTCAAGGTCAATTCGATTGAACGCATGGACCACAGTTGGGGCCATCGCAATCCGATAAAGTTCAATGCGCAAAATTCCATCTCGGCGGCCTTTGAGAGCGGGCCCGCGTTTCACGTCATTACCATTGTGGATATCGATGCGCCGGTCGGCAAGGATCACCGCCTGGCCCATGGCTATGTTCTGGAGGACGGCAAGGTTTACGGACTGACCGACCTGGAATTGACCAACAATCGCCTAGGTAGTGTAGTGGTGGGGATGGACATGAAAGTCACCGACGTGCGTGGCAAAGTCTTTCACTTACACGCCGTCGCCGATGTGGGCGCCCCGTGGAATGCCTACGCAGGCACCGTCACCTACACCGCACAGATGAAATGGTTCCTGGCGGGCGCGATCGGGTACGGTTGCGTCATGGAAACGTTTGCCTTGCCGGCCTTGCACATGCGGCGGGCAAGGTGGTTTGAAAATTGGTCTGCGTCCGTCACGACAGGCTAGACATAATGTCTAGGGAAGCGCGGATTTAATCGCGGCGCCATACTTTTTCTGAGCGCGTGCCTCCTGCTCATGAGCCATGTAGTCGGGGAACATGCCCGGGGCAGGTTTGACATCTTTCAAGACTTCGCGAGCGACGGTGACCTTGTGGACTTCGGTGGGTCCATCGGCCAGGCCGACATGGAACGAGTCAATCACCCATTCTGCAAATGGCATTTCGTGGGAGATTCCGAGCGATCCGTGAATGTGTAGCGCACGCGCAGAAATGTCGTGCAAAAGCTTGGGCATGATCGATTTGACGGCGGCAACATTTTTGCGAAGCGCTTTCCAGTCGTGACCTTGATCAGCCAGCCAGGCAGTCTCCAGGACGAGCAGGCGGAACTGACGTAGTTCGACCCAGGAGTCGGCAATTTTTTCTTGCACCATCTGTTTTTGGGAGAGTTGCTCGCCCTTGGTGAAACGGGACACGGCGCGTTCGCACATCATCTCGAAGGCGCGTGTGGCTTTGGCCAGCGTGCGCATCGCATGATGCATGCGCCCGCCACCCAGTCGAACCTGGGCCACCACAAAGGCGTCACCGCGCTCACCGAGCATATTTTCCATCGGTACCCTTACCCTGGTCCAGCGCATGTGCGCGTGAGTATGTTCGGGCTCGCCGTAAAAGCCGTGATTGCGGATAATTTCAATACCGGGACTGTCGGCCGGCACGATGAACATCGACATACGTCGGTAGGCCGAAGCGTCGGGATCAGTGACCGCCATGATGATGAAAAAGCCCGCGAACCTGGCATTCGAAGCGAACCATTTTTCCCCCGAAATAACCCAATCATTGCCTTCGAGCTCAGCCTTGGTTTGCAATACCAGAGGATCGGCACCACCCTGAGGCTCGGTCATGACAAAGCAAGAGACCATCTCGTTGGCCAGTAAGGGTTTGAGGAAGCGCTCTTTTTGCTCTGCGGTGCCATAGTGCGCGAGGATTTCGGCATTACCGGTATCGGGAGCCTGCGAGCCAAAGACTATCGGGCCAAAACGTGAGCGCCCGAACTGCTCGTTCATCAATGCCAACTTGAGCTGCCCATATCCTATACCGCCCAGCGCGGGGCCGAGATGACAAGCCCAAAGCCCGCGCTCTCGCACCCTCTGCTGTAAGGGGCGAACCAGCTTGACAAAGTTGGCGGCATGAATGTCCCATTGGCTGCCCAGGATTCGGTCCAGGGGTTCGACTTCGTCGCGAACGAAGGTGTCGATCCAGTCCAATTCCTTCTGAAAATCCGGGTCGGTTTCGAAGCTCCACATGGTGCTATTCCCTGTTGAATGAAGTGGGTGCACTTGGCAATGCACAAGGCGCACGACTATTGTCGTGCCATGGGACCTATTTTCCGCTATTCTTGAAGCGCGGAATGTCCCGCATCCTTGAAAGGAGGTGATCCAATGTCTAAACACCTATCGATGCCAACCATTGGAAGCGTTAGTTTTTCTATGGGTACTTCGGCTAGTTTATAGCCTGGTGAACAACAAAACGACTGACCTGGCCTTGAGAGCGTGCTGAAGTCAAGCTCGATCAAGTGCCACCTCACCTGCTGGATTGCCTAGGCAATCCAGCAGTTTTTTTGACTATTGTCTTTGGTATAATGACTTCATCAGTGTAGTCAAGCCTAATTCTTTGAAGATTCCAAGCGATGACGATCTCAATCGCCCTTTTTGGGGCTGGCCGCAAGATGGGGGTGCGCCCTTCGCCGGGCATCTGCCCGCGCGCGCCAATCTGACCTATTTCGTGGCGCACCCCTGCCATCCGAGCATTTTCAACCCCGAAGTACACACTGCGGGTGCCCCGGATTACTTTGGGAGTCATCGTGCCTCGCAATCGATTGTGAGCACGCTTATGCAGGGACCCGATGAGGCCTTTGCCTTGGGCGGGCGATCGCCAGAGAGATTTACAAACCGCTCACACGCTCGTATCGCGTGAGTGTTGAGCAAATGGCCTTGCTTGAACCAGGACGGTCGGAAACGGTTTGTGCAACCCTTCTGGATGTGATGCGCGAGGCGATGGATGAAGTGGCGTCTCGTGGGGTTCCTGCCGATTGCGCGCGCGACTTTCTGCTGGGGCATATGACCATTCTTTCGGCCGTAATCTTTAAGGAAATTCCCGGACAGTTATCTGATGCTTGCAATAAGGCCATTACCTATGGTAAACCTCGCCTGATGCGCGATGATTGGCTGAAGGTATTTGATCGCGCCGAGATTTCAGAAAGCATACGGCGCATCGCTTGAGCGAACGCATTTACGCAAGCTATTGGCTGGAGACCTGGGACGCTCCGGGGCGTGCTGCCGAAGTCATCGCGGGTGAGCAGTCGAGTGGTACCTTCCTGAAGCTTGCCAACGAGACCCCGGAACTGATGGAGCGTTCGGGTGCTCGCGTTGAGCAATTGCAGGTCATTGAAACGGTGGGCGAGCCCAGCCTGCCTGGCCGCTATCCAGCGGGATCAAGAGAGTTCAGTCGATGCCATCTGACGCTCTCGTGGCCGCTTGAAAATATCGGTGCATCCTTGCCCAATCTCCTGGCCACGGTCGCAGGTAATTTGTTTGAACTGCGTCAGGTGTCGGGCCTGCGAATTACGGATCTCAAGTTACCCGCGGCGTTTGCCTCGAGCTATCCCGGCCCGGCCTTTGGCGTGGCAGGGACGCGTCGCTTGACCGCCGTCCACCAAGGCCCTCTGATCGGCACCATTATCAAACCGAGTGTGGGCCTCAACCCGGCGCAAAGTGCAAGCGAAGTGCTGAAGCTGGTTGATGGCGGTATTGACTTTATCAAGGACGACGAGCTGCAAGCCGATGGTGCTTATTGCCCCTTTGAGGAGAGGGTGCGCGCAGTCATGCGCGTGATTCGTGATGGCGCGCAGCGCCATGGCAAGCAAGCGATGATGGCCTTCAATTTAACTGGCGAGCTTGATGAGATGAAACGTCGCCACGACCTTGTGTTGGCCGAGGGCGGCACCTGTGTCATGGTCAGTCTGAACAGCGTGGGTTTAGTTGGCTTGCGTGAATTGCGTCGTCATGCGTCGCTGCCTATCCATGCGCATCGCAATGGCTGGGGAGCTCTAAATCGCTCACCCGCTTTGGGATGGGATTACGCTCCCTGGCAGCAAATTTGGCGTTTGGCGGGAGCGGATCATTTACATGTTAATGGCCTCGCCAATAAGTTCAGCGAAAGCGATGCCAGTGTGATTGCATCGGCGCGCGCCGTGCTCTCCCCGCTCTGGCCCGGTATGCCCATGCAGGCCATGCCGGTATTCAGCTCGGGACAGACCGGACTGGTTGCGGCGGCGACCTATGCTGCACTGGGGTCGACCGATTTAATCTTCGCGGCCGGAGGAGGCATTTTCGGGCACCCCGCCGGCGTCGGGGCCGGTGTGACGGCGCTGAGGCAGGCCTGGGATGCTGCCATGGATGGCGTTACACTGGAAAAGAAAGCGCAGTGGCATCCCGAGCTTCGCGAAGCCCTGGGCTTCTGGTAGTTTTCCCCACTTAAGGACTGCTCGTGACGACACCTGAGATGAGGCTCATCGACAGCGCCAGCATCGGTCCCAATAGTCTGCCTGCGGGTCCGCTCCTGGCCTACCTGGGCGACGACTTTACCGGTTCGACCGATCTCATGGAGGCCTTTAGCGCCGCCGGTGTGTCGACCGTCCTGTTTCTCAGTGAACCCAAGGCGCACTGGATGGAGCGGTTTGCGAACTTTCGCTGTATTGGCCTGGCGACTACGGCCCGAAGTCAAAGCCCCGAATGGATGGATCGCCATCTGCCTGCTGCCTTTGAGAGTCTGAAAGCCTTCGGCGCGCCGATCCTGCAGTACAAGGTATGTTCGACCTTTGACTCTTCGCCAAACATTGGTTCGATCGGCCGGGCCATCGATATCGGCACGCGTGTCATGGGCGGCGATTGGTCTCCCATGGTGGTCGGTGTACCGCGACTGAAGCGCTATCAAGCCTTCGGCAATTTGTTCGCGCAAAACGGTGAGGAGCTGTTTCGTCTGGACCGTAGCCCGACCATGAGTCGGCATCCGGTGACACCGATGAACGAGGCTGACTTGCGCCGACATTTGGCCCGCCAAACTTTACGCCGGATCGAATTGATCGATCTGGTGCAATTGAGGCAGGCCGAGCTTGACGCATCCGGTGAGACTCGGCGCGATCAATACCGCGCGAGCGATCAACCGGTGGTCATGTTTGATGTCCTCGATGAACGAAACCTGGCGGTCATTGGCGAAATTATTTGGCGAGGGCTCGGTCACAGCCCAGGGTCAGAACCGGGTACGCAATTGGACTCGGACTCGGACTTGCGCTCGGACTCGGACTTGCCCCTTCCACAGCGCCCGGGCGGAAGACTTTTTAGCGCCTCCTCTTCCGGGCTTCAATACGCACTCGCAGCGTATTGGAGAAAAGTGGGCTACCTACCCTCTGAACCTTCCCTGCCGGTGGCAAGCCGAGTGAACCTGATTGCTGCGATTTGTGGGAGTTGCTCGCCGCTCACCGCACAGCAAATACTCTGGGCTCAGAACCACGGCTTTGGGTCGCATCGCGTAGACATCGGGCGAGCCCTTGATCCGGAGTGCCGTGAACGTGAAATTGAGTCTCTCGTGACGTCCGCGCTAGCCGACATCCATCAGCAGCGTAGCCCCCTGATCTTTTCGGCTCTGGGTCCGGACGACCCCTGCGTGCTCGGCTTCGAAAGGATTGCGACGCAGGCCGGGAAAAGTCGCGCTGAAGCCGCCGAGAACATCGGGGCCGTGCT
>JAYUOT010000095.1:0-6984 GCA_043760705.1 Betaproteobacteria bacterium | reverse complement strand
TTGGTTCGTGGCCTCCAATTTTCAGGACTTTGAGCGGAGGCCGGGCGAGCGCTTCGACGTGATGATTGAATTGCAGGCCAATGTAACACTCTCACATTTAGGTTCTGCATTACCGAATCTAAGCGCCCAAACTGCTCTACTTCCCAGCCAAAGCTCGCCCGTTTCCTATACCGGTGCGTCGGTCGATCTGCACGAGTTACTGACGCTTCTCAAAAGCCCCGATCTAGTCAAGAGAGTTCAACTGGCATCTCCGCTATACGCACCTAGGGCACTAGGGCGCCCCAAACGCCTGGCGCAAGCACGCAAAGCCGTGATGGAAGCGTCTCTTGCACCACGAGCGTCGGATCGATCACACACTTTACTCGTCGTCATCGACGACGGGTGCCCGTTCGCCCGTAAAATGCTGTGGAAAGACCAGACTTACCGCTTGCGAGCGATCTGGGACCAAGATCGGGAGGCGGACTTCGCCGCACTTGGCAAAGCGCCCATAGAGTTCGGCTACGGTGCCGAGACCGAAAGAGCGGCGCTTCTCGCACACATCGCGTCTCACAGCGAGACCGGCAGAGTCAACGAAGAAGCCTGCTACCAGTCAATCGGGTATCAAGCCGCCGTGAGAGTGCGCTCTCATGGTGGCCACACCTTGGGCATGTACTTAAAAGGGCCCCTAGGGCTCGGCCCTGGCGTAGAAACACTCCACGCCAATGAACAATCGGATGTCCTCTTTGTGCAACTTCCTAGAGACGTCACCAATGTTCCCGCCCACGGGGCACGGCTGAGAGCCATTTTAGATGGCATCCGCTGGGCCTTGTGCCGTGCATTGCCAAACGAGCAAACCGTCCGAATCGTGGTGCCCTACGGTTCGGTGGTGGGCCCCCACGATGGTAGCGGCCTCTTCACGCAAGCGCTTGATGCGCTCATCGACGAGGCTGAGAAGACGGGTACCAAGCTCCAGGTGATTCTGCCCAGCGGCAATGATTTCAGTGAGGCTTTGCGCTGGGGGTGCGACGGCCTTGACGCCAAAAGCTCCTGTCAGGCGAGCTTGCGTCTAGCCGCAGAATCCGAGCTGCCCGTGTTTGTTGAACTTTGGTTGTCTGAAAGCGCTCAGTCTCTCTCGGTCTCCGTCCTCGATCCCTGTGGCGCCGAAGTGATCGCGCGCTCGGCACAGAACACCTCAGCGGTTACCCCGTCCATCGAGCGCCCCGAGTGCGCCATTATTTCTACTGGCTGGCAAGGCGAGGCCAAAACCCTGGTACTGCTGCGATTCTCTCCGACTCTTCGAACAACAGACAGAGGTTCGGCTCGCGCCGGCGATTGGCGCATTCAAATTTCTACGGAAGATGCCGTTTACAAGCCCTTCCATGCTTATATTTCCAAGGCTCGGGGCGGGCTAGGCAGTCTCAAGCGAGCCAATCAATCCAAGTTCATCGACAACGCCGCCATCGGGCGTGGCAGGGTCTTCGCCGCAGGGAGTATGAGCGACGCCGCGTCCGGGCGCCGATCAATCGTCTTAGGCGGCCATAAACCTTGGAAGGAATGGGTCAGGCAAGCGAGAAATAGCGGCGAGGTTTTTAGCCTCCTTGCCAATCAACCCGCGAATTACTCCAGTGCCGGTCCTGCCACCGGAGGCGCCAGGGCCAAGCTAGGCGAGAAGTCTATGCCAGGACCCAACTACTCCATGCCAGCAGAGCAATCCGCTTGGCTGCCTGGCTTTCGGAACGCGGGCAATCGAACTGCAGCCACTTATCGAATGAATGGCACCAGTGTCGCAGCCTCTTACTTTGCAGCGCTCGAAGGCGTCAATCTGGATAACATCAAGTTAGCTACTTTAAAAAATCTGGCTCCCGAAGAGTCGACACAGCAGGGCATTATGGTGGCCTCGGTCGCTGAAGAACGGGAGCGTTTAGAACTTGCTCAGTTGACCCCGATAGCGTAACGCGAGCGCGTGATCTCGATTCACCATGGCCACATCCGATCATGATTCAGCGAGAGTAACTCTCCGGCAAATTTGCAGCTTAGGTTTACCCGCGTCAGCGCTTTTGCCCTTGCTGCTACCGGCTCTTCGCGCCGTGGTGGCCGCCGACCATGCGGCCTTTTTCTACTGCGACCCGAAGGGTCAGATGGTCAATATGTACGCCGAGCGCATGTTGCCACCTGCCGAAATGGCCGACTATTATGAGCACCACTATCAAGCAGCAAGCAGCGATTTTTCGAGCGCCTATTTACGGCTTGCCGCTGCCGATGATCCTGTTTCTTATCGCACCCTGTCGGCACGCGAACGCGATACTACCTATTACAAAGAGGTCCTGTTGCGGCTCAACGTTGGGCACATCATGTATGCAATTGTTCGCGCCCCAACCGCCACACATGAACCTATCGGGCAACTGAGCCTGTACCGCAGCCTGGAAAGCAAAGCATTCAACAAAAAGGATGCGGACCAACTGCGTGAAGTGCTGCATTACCTGAGCCCGGCCCTCTCCACCTCCAAGCACGGCCCGGTGAACTTGACAGCCGATCAAATCGCCGAGGAAGCTATCGCTGTACTCGACGCTCAAGGAACCGTCATGTTCGCCGATGCTTCCTGGTCACGCCTCATCCGTTTAGCGCGCGGCGAGGCCATCACTCCTGCAAAAGCCAGGACAGAAAGCAAGGGCTTGGACGAGTTCCTACGTGGCGTGATGATGGTATCCGCCGCAGGCAAGAACGCCCTTCATCTAGTCGACTCGCCCTGGGGCAAATTTGCCTTCCGTATCTACGACCTCGACGGCGTCAAGGGCGGTAAGGCAACTGCCCTGGCGATATCAAGACTATCAATCGACACCGTCCGCCTCACCGAGGGCGCTGCACGGCTTTCGTTGTCTGCACAGCAGCGCGAGGTTGCGGTGATGATTGCCAGCGGACTAGGCAATAGCGATATTGCCGAACAGCTAGGCATATCGATCAACACGGCCAGCTATCACACCAAACAGCTCTTTGCGAAGCTCGGAGTACATCACCGCTCTGAGGTCGCAAAATTGTTGCGGTATGCCTAGATTTATTGTGCCGACGCAGCGGGCCTACAAATTCAGCTTCGAGCGTTGCCGTATCTCTTGAGATCATCAAGGGAAATATCACTTGCAAGCACCAATTGATAGTGTCGCTCATCGACCACCTTGATATCTCCGTCTTGAACCGTAAGCTCAAACATGGCGATGCGCCCCTCGCTCATAAACTGGGCCGACACCGCTCGACAAATGAGATTCGGAAATTTCTCGGCGCAGCACATGATGTCTTGCTGGGTTTGAACGACACCGTGTTTATCGTTACCGCCCTTGGCTTGTACTGGCACGACAAACTGACGGCCATGCCGATCAATCCCTACGTAAATCTCATCAATCTCAATTTGTCCGACGGCTCTCACTGTGGTGCGAAGTTGGTTCTGCAGGGAAAATGCTGTGATGCCAAGAAAAACATCCACCAAACGGTTGTACCTCACTTTGGCTAATAGTGCTTGCTCGTCGCTTAGGGCATAGGCCCCGATAATCTCAGGCGTGGCATCAGGGACTTTAATCGTGAGCAACTCTTCGCGGGGCTCGATCCGATTGAGTCGCACCTGTTTGAACCGATAGATTGCTCGCCCGGCTCCTTCAATAATACATTCCAATCCGTTGGATGCGGTCTTGCGAATTCGGTCTGGAAGCTCATTCCTATCGCAGTCTTGCGAGTACGTTGGGCAATAGTGTCTCGCGGCACCCTAAAATGCCGAGCAGCGCCGCTCATGTCAAAGTCGAGCAAACCAACTTCACCCATTTTCAATATTTTCCTGGGTTTACCCGCTTTGAGTCCCAGGGCCTTCATCAACTCCCTCGCAACAGCGCGTCCAAGCAAGGGCGGAACGCTGTTTCCAATTTGACGAAAGCCATGCCACTTGGTGGCGTGGAATCGAAACCAATCAGGATAAGAATGCAGTCGTGCGGCCTCTCGCACGGAAATGACGCGCGGCAAAAACGGATGAATCGGACGAGGGGAGGTGAAAGCACCTCGCGCGCTATCGGTGCCAGCCCGTAAGGTATTGCAAAGGCCCTCAGGCGGTAGCTTTCGAAAGCGGCTAATGGGCTCGGTTTTGCCGTGCTCCGTTTCCAAAAATCGACTACGCGACAATGCAGTATGGTCGGTGCAAAGACTCGACGTTAAAAGACTGGTATCAAATTGACGGGAGTAGCCAAAGTCCTCGGTGTCAGTATCCAGACCACGCAACTTGCGAGCATAGGCACTTTTTGTGGACCACTTGGTATGAATCGCATCCGAGCCGATCAATTCCTCAAATTGCTCCGGGTCAGGTAAATCTCCAATCGCTTGCCACACTGTACTGCGCTGACGAAGCGGCATAGGATAATCAGGCGCTTTTAGACCGCGCTTCGTGCCGATCAAGAACAAGCGACGGCGATCCTGCGGGACACCAAAGTCTGCGGCGTTAAGTACCTGGTAAGGCATCAGGACATCGTATCCTGCGACACCCAGTGCGAGTATCAATTCTTCAAGAAACTCCGAGTGTTTGCCAAGGGTTAGTCCTTTCACGTTCTCAAAAACACAGTACTTGGGCTGGAGTTCCTAAACAATCCGCACATAGTGAAAAACCAACTGGTTGCGGGGATCATCAAGCGCTCGCTTACCGATCATTGAAAATCCTTGGCAAGGAGCGCCACCAAAAACTACGTCGATTTTCGCATTGCCAAGGCCAGCTTTTTTTCGAATGTCCGAGCCCGTAAAGCCAACCACACTCGCGCAGATCGCTGTTGAGTAGGGGAAGTTGTGCTCATGGGTTGCGCAGTGAATCGGGTCGATCTCTACGGCGGCGGCGATATCGAAACCCGCTTGTTCAAAACCAAGCGATAGGCCGCCAGCGCCTGCGAATAGGTCGACACCGATCGGGCGTCGTTTTGTAAGGCTCTTCGCGATCTCTATACTCGCGGCCTCTATTTTGGAATCGGAAGATTTCATATAAATAATTTGATTCGCATACGTTCAAAGGACAGAAGTAATTTTCAATGTTAGTCCGACATTCGGACAGCCAAAACTAGTCCCTTTGGCTGGGTCTTTTGACTTCGCCCTGTAACTTAAGCCGATGCTAGGCCTATCCCCGATTCCGCCCCTGCTCCATCGCCTTCAAAGCCGCCAACTTCTCCTTCACCACTGAAGTAGCCGAGCCTACCGCCACCAACTCCATCGTCATGCCGCGCCGAGTCGTCACCTCGCACTGAGCGTCCTTCAAACCGCGCTCCCCAATGGTGATGCGCATCGGCACACCGACCAACTCCCAATCGGCAAACATCGCACCCGGCCGCTCGTCACGGTCATCCAGAACCACATCGACACCGGCTGCGACCAACTCGTCATGGATGGTCAGGCAATGCTGGCGCACCGCCTCGGATTTGCTCCAGCCCATCGGGCAAATGACGACCTCAAAAGGGGCGAGTGGTACCGGCCAAATAATGCCCTTGTCATCATGGTTTTGTTCAATGGCGGCGCCGAGCAAGCGGGTTACACCAATGCCATAGCAACCCATTTCCATTACTTGGGGCTTGCCTTGCTCATCAATAAAGGTGGCATTCATGTCTTTGGAGTAACGGTTGCCCAAAAGAAACACATGACCGACTTCAATCCCGCGCTGTATCGCCAGCGCACCCTTGCCGTCTGGGGAAGGATCGCCCGCAATCACGTTACGAAGGTCCGCCACCATAGGCTCCGGTAAATCACGCCCCCAGTTCACGCCGGTGTAATGAAAATCCAACTCGTTGGCGCCACATACAAAATCCGCCATATTGGCAACGGTCCGATCTGCCACGACCTTGACCGGCTTCTTCATGCCAATCGGGCCCAGATAACCCGGCGGGGTGCCAAAGGTATCGACAATCTCAGCTTCGGTCGCAAACCTGAAACCACTCAAGCCTGCAATCTTGCCCGCTTTAATTTCATTCAAATCATGGTCGCCGCGCACCAGCAAAAGCCAAATCACCGAACCTGTGATGGCTCCCTTGGCATCCAACTGATCCACGGCCAGCACCAGGGACTTCACGGTGCGCTCTATAGGCAAGCTCAACAAGGCCGCAACGTCCTCACACTTGGCTTGGCCAGGCGTCGGAGTTTTGGCCAAAGCCTGGCCCGGCCCTGGGCGAGTGGCCGACAAGGCCACCGCTTCCGCCAACTCAATATTCGCCGCATAGTCGGACCCAGGGCAATACGCAATCGCATCCTCGCCGGTATCCGCAATGACCTGAAACTCATGGGAGGCCGAGCCACCAATGGCACCTGTATCGGCCGCTACGGCCCGAAAACGCAGCCCCATGCGCTCAAAAATGGCAATGTAGGCGTCGTACATCCCTTGATAGCTTTTAAGCGCCGATTCCTTGTCACGGTCAAAAGAATAAGCATCCTTCATCGTGAACTCTCGACCCCGCATCAAGCCAAAACGGGGCCGACGCTCGTCCCGGAACTTGGTTTGAATATGGTAAAAATTCTTCGGCATCTGGCGATAGCTCTTGATCTCCTGGCGAGCGATGTCGGTGATGACTTCTTCGGAAGTTGGCTGGACAATGAAGTCGCGACCATGACGATCCACGACTCTCAAAAGCTCCGGCCCCATCTTGTCAAAACGCCCGGTTTCGCGCCAAAGCTCCGCCGGCTGAATCACCGGCATCAGCAACTCCACCCCGCCCGCCTTGTTCATTTCCTCGCGGATAATGTTCTCAATCCGGCGAATGACCCGCAGGCCCATCGGCATGTAGCTATAAATGCCGCCGGCCACTTTTTTGATCATGCCGGCACGCGTCATTAGTTTATGGGAGACGATTTCGGCATCGGCAGGCGCTTCTTTGAGGGTGGAAAGGTGGAATTGCGAGACTTTCATTCGATCTTCATTCAGTTGGGGGATACGCAAGACGAGGATTCGCCGATATAATCATCCCAAGTTTAAAGGATTACGGGGTTGGCCATGTTGGATCGAGACGG
>JAYUOT010000094.1:0-18327 GCA_043760705.1 Betaproteobacteria bacterium | reverse complement strand
TTAAGATTCGAGTCAAACGGCGATGACCGGGTGGCTCCGCGCATGTCCCTCCGGTTCGGTCTCGCGACCGCCCCTCTTTCCTTTTCTTCGCTACGCCGCCCAGACTCCGAGGCCGAGATCGTGCTCAAGCGATGCTCGTTTGCGATGCTCGTTTGCGACGCGAAGTGGCTCCAATGAGAGCGCCAATGCCTAAAAGAGCGGCCGTGGTCGGCGCTGGAACGGCGCTGAAGGCGAGTGAGTAGGTGCCTGCGCTCGTGGCGGAATCTTCTAGAAAAATCCCGGCATAAATGTTGCCGCTCGCATCGGCGAGTGTGGTGCCCGTGGGTTCGGTCGAATCAAAGACACTGAGAATTGAATCGGCATCATAGGTGAAACCAAAGAGGCTCGCGCCGGACTGGGAAAACGTGTAGTCGTAGCCGACGTTGGCCAGTAAACCTGAGAATTGTAGAAAATCGGAGAGATCGAATGATGGGTTCGATTCTGGGGTGAGATCGCCCAAAAAGGTAAAGGCACTAATTCCGGGGAGCACAAAGCATGGCGTGCCTTCGTCTGAGCTCGCATCACCCGAACACGCGACACTTTCGAGAATGGATACCGGAGCAGAGGATGCGCTTGCACTGAGCACCGCGAAACTTGCCGCAGCAAGCGTTTGAAGGAGGGATATTTTCATAGGGGGCTTCCTAAGGCTGGCGATTGAGTTGTCGTGCCGACACCCAGATTTTTGCCACAAGGGCAGAGAAATCCAAGTAAGGTCACTTTATTTGTACGCAGGCAAAGTATTAACGGATTCAGTTTGGAAAAAAATCCAAGCGAACCGCTCGGCGCCCGTTTGACGGTGTGGGCAATCTGCGTACCCACTACGGGGGTGCGCCTATCGCGAAGGACCGGCTGGGCCTGCTCTATCCCACTTTGGGGGCGTCACGCATTATTCACAAAAGAATCGCTAAAGAACTGCTCAGCCGGCAAGCCCCGTAAGTCTTGCAAGGCGCGGCGGGCTGCCTGCACCATGACGGGGGCGCCGCAGGCATAGACATCATGGTTCTTCAGAGTGGCGAAACTTTCCAGTACCGCCTGATGAACCTGGCCGCGCCGCCCCGTCCATGCCGAGGGCTCGATAGGGTCGCTGATCACGGCTTCAAAACGCAGGTCTGGTTGACGCCTTAGCCACTTGGCAATGATCTCTGGGGCGTAAAGGCCCGCAGGATTGCGCACTCCCCAAAACAGTGTGATGCTGCGATGGCTGGCGTTTTTGAGAAGAGAGTCGATGATTGATTTGATCGGCGCAAAGCCCGTACCCCCGGCGATGAAGAGTAAGGGCCGTTCGCTCTTGTCCCGAAGGTAAAAATCGCCCTGTGGCAATTCGACTCGCAAAACGTCGCCTTTTTTCAAACCGGGTACCGTTTTAGACGTGAAACCGGCCCCGGGCATGTGACGAATGTGGAGTTGCACATGGTCATTGTCAACAGGCGCATTGGCCATCGAGAAGGCGCGGCGTTGCCCGTTATCGAGAATGACTTGCAAATATTGCCCCGCCGCGAACTTGGCTCGCACGCCATTGGCTAAGCGTAGCGTGAGGATCGAGACATCACTCGCGACCTGATCATTACAGAATACCTTGACGGTATAAATTTTCCGCTCACCGGCTTCCATACGCCGCCACTCGCGCGGCGCGATCAGCAAATCGCTCGCGGCCTGTGCTCGACAAAAAAGATGTTCGTTCGTGGCTCGAATCCCGGTCTCATGTCCGCCGCCCTCGGTACCCGCGACTAAGGTGCCCTCAAGGACCCGCCCGCGACAATTTTCACACACTCCTTTGCGGCAGGAGTAGGGGAGTTCAATACCGTGCTCTGCCGCGGCGTCCAGTACGCTTTGACCTTCTTGCGCCTCAAAGGTGGCTCCATTGGGGCCTTGAATGCGAATCTTGTAACTCATTTATTGAAAATCATCATCAAGGCTTTGCTTTGGCACGGGCCTCTGAGGGATAGGGATTTTCGCTCCAGGGACATTCCCTATCGGGACGTGCAATGTTGGGAGGTTCGACATTGGCCAGCAGCGCTACTGTGTCAATCATGGCGAGCGGAGAAGCAATCCCCTTGCCTGCGATATCCATCGCGCAGCCATGGCCAACACTAGAGAGAATCACCTTGGCGCCAATGGACAGGGCACTGGCACGGTGTGGACTGATGAGCTTGACCGGGATGTGACCTTGATCATGAAAGATGGCGACATACAGGTCATGCGTGCGCGCGGACAGCAGGACATCGCCACCTGCTGGACCGGTGATGTCATAGCCCTCCTTGATGAGCTGGGCTGCGGCCGGTTCAGTGATCGCCCGATCTTCTTGGCCAAACAAACCACCTTCGCTGGCATGTGGATTCACCCCCATTAGAGCGATGCGTGGCGCGCTTACTCCAAGGTTCTGTAGAGCGCGTGCTCCTGCCCGTGCCGCATCAGCAACAAGTTGCGGGGTCAAGCGGGCTAGGGCCGTGGGCACACTCTCATGCAAGGTGACATGCACGATACGCAGTCCGCCACCGATCAGAAGCAAAAACACGCTGTCCTCGGATTGGCCGCACACCTTCGCCACCCAAGAGGGATAGCCCGAAAAGGGAATGCCAGCTTGAGCGATCGCGGTTTCATGATGGGGTGCAGCGACAATGGCGTCGACCTCGCCCGCATGGGCGGCTTGAATGGCTTGGGTGGCCGCCTGCAAGGCGGCCTTTCCTGCCGAGGCGTTGATCTCTCCTGGGCGAAAGCTTGCTGCGGGCATGGGCGGTGTAGCCACAAGCCTTGTACGGGCGAGCAGTGCTGTGAGGCCGAGTGTTTGAGCGCTGGACTCCAGCACCTCCCGCGGTCCATACAGACAAAGAGTGAGATCTCTTCGCCCCTCATAGGCTTCGACCGTGCGTAGAGCGATTTCTGGGCCGATGCCGTTGGGATCCCCTATTGCGATGGCCATTCGCGGGATAGCGATTCCGTGGCGACTCATAGCGGAATCGCCAGCAAGGTATCGATACGGGTGCTGTCACACACCACAATGCGTTGCTTGAGCACCAGCTTCTCCGTGCGCAGATCAAACAGGTCTTTATAAATTCCGGTGGCAAAAAGGTCGGTGTTGTTGCCCAAAACAATACGCACCACGATGAAGGGGGTCTCGCACTCGGCTTGCTCCGTGTCGCTACCCAAAAGGTAAGGCAGACCAACGATGTGGCGATAGCTTTGGCGTTCATAAATATTGGCATGTCGCAAAGCCGTGATGCGGTCTTCCAGCATAGCCCGGGAGTTGGCCCACATCAGCCCAGCCGCTAAGCCTTCGCGTACATTCTCGGCGGTGGTCACGCTATATAAGCACTCGGCAGCGAAATGACCTGGCCATTGTTCCAGGGCATCTGTATCGATGCAGCGAATGTAGGAAGCGTGAAACTCCATCACGCGCTCGCGCAGACCCACACTCGCGCCAGGGTTACAGAGGCCAGGTTGTGCGCTCGCCTGTTTGCTCATATCACTCACGGCTTGTTTCAATTTAGACTCCCATCAGTGTGCGATAGGCTTTCCAAAATCCGCGCACTGAAGTTTCGGTGGCTCTCGATCCACTCGATGCGGTACTGTCACCGCCCATTTCCACTACGGCTTGCTCGTTTTCGGTGGCGGCAATGCCGCGTTGCACGAAACCGCCCACGGCACCGTCTTCCATCGAGATGAAACCAGCGGCGCCGATCAGATTGGCCTGCTTCAAACGTACTTCACGTTGGCTTGGCGTATCCGCTCGGTATCCGAGATAGGTCCAGTGCAAGTCGGTGCTGTCCACGCCTCGCGGCACTACCTGTCGGAGGGCCAGGCAGTTTTGAATCTGTTGCAACACAAAGCCCGGGAACACCGAGAGGATTTGTAAGGTCACGCCGTCCTCGTACTCTTTAAAACCTTGCAGCATGCCCGGGTCGGTGAGCTGATAGCCGGTTTGCTCGGAGCGCAGGCCCTGGGCCTTATAGTCGTCGGTGTTGGCAGTAGCGGCAGTAGCGGCGGTGAGGCTGGCCTCATCAAGCATCGAGTAGCTGACATGGTGGCCTCCGCTTGCGCTCACGATCACTCCACCGCGCTGCGAGAGTCGGTTGAGTCGAAAAGTGGTGAAGAACAGGTGCAACAAGCTGGCGTGATAACTGTCCTTGACGTTTTCAAAGTAAAGCTTCCAGTTGTTAGGCAGCACTTGGGTAAAGCGCCCGATCACCTCCACCGGTTTGTTCAGCACACGTTCAATACGGGTGCAGATCTCTTCGCCAAGATATTCTTCAATCGGATCAACATCCTCGCTAAAGCTTGCAAACACCAGGCCACAAAAAGTCGCAACACGAAGTTTTCTAGGGCCGTGGTCCTCTTTACAAAAATCTTTTGGCATGCCGCCTGAGCCATTGACCCCGGCTTCAAAGGCCACGCCTTTGAGGTTGCCTTGGCGATCATAGCTCCAGGCGTGATAAACACACTGGAAATCCTTGGCCGCCTTGCCCGCTTTCTCCAGGCAAATCAGTGCGCCGCGATGGCTACAGCGATTCTCGAAGGCATAGATCTCCTCGTCGCCGTCACGCACGACCACCACAGGGGCATCGCCGACGAAGGTGGTTTTGTAGTCGCCAGCGCCGGGAATCTCAGACTCCAGGCACAAATAGCTCCAAGTAGGGCCTCGAAAGATAGAGCGTTGCTCATCGGCGTAGAGCTGCGCGTCTCGGTAAACCGCGAAAGGGATGCGGGTTTGTCCAGGGTTGATCCATTGGATGGGCGAAGATTGCATGAAACTGGCTTTGCTGAAATGTCAATAAGAATCGAAGTGAACGGCATTGGGAATTTTGCTCTGCATTTTTTTGAAGCGTTGATCCCCGGTATTCATCAGGAGAATGACCTGGAGCGTACACAAGGCCAGGAGATCGTTCTTTCTCAGGTGTTGGATTTCGAAGGTAATACGTATTGATACGTCAATGGCGGATTTATAAAAATTTTAATCAAATGCAAACCCTTCGTGCCACTGATCTCGATCGAAATACCCGAGCAATAAAACGAGAGCTAGCCGCGAGCTTCCAAAGCTTAACTCAAGAGCAAGCTCCAAAGTTTTAAAACCTGCTCCCGTTCGTTCGCTAAAGCTTGCGGTGCAATACGCGCAAACTCTTGATCATTCAGTCGAAGGCGATGCTGGTTCTTGCGAAACACGCGATAGGCTTCTTGGCAGTGCAGGCTATGCTCCCGCGCAATCAGGGCCTGATCCGCAGCGAGGCTAAGCAGGGCGATATTGCCGATATCCTTGGCGAACTCCGGGGTTTGATGCGCGTGGGCGAGCACCAAGTACTGAACCATGAACTCGATGTCGACCATACCGCCGCGATCGTGTTTGAGATCGAACAATGCGGTCTTGTTGGGGTGACCCTCGAGCATTTTTTGACGCATTTCAATGACTTCCGCTTTCAGCTTGGCGAGGTCGCGCGGCGTGCAGATGAGGGCCTCACGAATCGCCTCAAAGTGTCGGCCAATGCTTGCGTCGCCGGCGCTGAAGCGAGCCCGGGTCAGGGCTTGCAGCTCCCAAGTCCAGGCGCGCTCACGCTGATAGCGCTCGAAACCTTTCAAGGAGGTGACGAGCAGACCCGCGTTACCATTCGGGCGAAGCCTGAGGTCAATCTCGAAGAGTAGGCCCGATGAGGTTCGCGTGGACAGCCAGTTAGACACTCTTTGCGCGAGTTGCGAATAAGCCTCTTGGGCGCGCTCGTCTTCATCTTCGTGAACGAAAACAAGATCCAGGTCCGAGGCATAACCTAGTTCCTTGCCGCCTAATTTGCCGTAGGCAATGGCGGCAATCTGGGGGCGCTCGCGAAAGCGTTTGGGAAGCTGCTCCCAGCACAGATCGATGGCCGTTTGTAAGGTTCGATCTGCGGCTTCGCTGAGTTGGTCAGAGAGGTGCTCGATCGTCCACAAGCCCTTTAGGTCTTGCGCAAGCAGCTTGAAGATCAGGGCGTGGTGAGTTTCACGCGCGAGATCCATCTGGCGCTCGACATCAGGTCCAGCTTCGCTGCCTGCACCACCCTTTGCGCTGCCGATACGATGCAAATCGGCCCATAGTTGCGCCTGCCATTCGGCAAGATTCGGTGCGTCAAGTACGCGGCCATCCAAGAGCTCGTCCAGCACGATGGGATGCTTGTTAAGGTACTGAGCTGCCCAGCTCGATTGACTGATGATCTCAAGCAGGCGTTCGAAGGCGAGCGGAAAGCGCACAACCAGGGCGATGTAGCTGGGGCGCCTGCAGACGACCTCCGCAAAATCAATGAGTCGCACCAGCGTCACATCGTGTTGCCCGTTGTTTTGCAGCCAGACCTGGGCCCGTTCAAGTAAGGTCACCAGAGCCTGCTGAGTGTCAGGGCTGGCGCTTTTGTAACGGACGCCCGACTTGAATTGAGTTAAGTGCCTGGATACCTCTTCGGAAAATGGCGTCGGAAATTCCCCTCTGGCTTCAGGGGCAAGTGCACCGTTGCGGTCTTGACTTGACGCCTTGGCGGTTCCATTGCCGGTATCGCTCAGAAGGGCTCCGAAAATGGATTGCACAAGAACGCGAGCGCTTCGAAGACGCTCATCGAAATGCTCCTCCATGCGGATCATTTGCGCGATGCGCTGACGTGTCTCACCGGGAGCGGGCAGCCGATGGGTCTGCTGATCGTCGATATATTGCAGCGCATGTTCAATGCGTCGAAAAAGTTTATAAGCCTCGGTCAAGTCCTGCGCCTCGGCTGGAGAGATCAGCTTGCGCTGTGCCAGCGCGGCCAGGGTAGTCAGGGTCGAGGGATTGCGCAGGCCGCTGTCACGCCCGCCCCGGACAATTTGAAACATCTGGGCGATAAACTCAATCTCACGAATGCCGCCTTCGCCAAGTTTAATGTCGATGGTGCCCGGGGCCCGCAGATCTTTCTTGCCAGCCTCCTGGCGAATGATTTGGTGCAAACCCTTCAAGCCGTCAAAGACCCGGTAATCGATGTAGCGCCGGAACACAAAGGGCTCAACGATCTGGTGGAGGTCGTGGCGATCCGTCGCAGGGTCTATTCCAGCCTCCACCTGAAAGCCGGTGTCGGCAATGACCCTTGCCTTTAGCCAGGCGAAACGCTCCCATTCCCGGCCTTGAACTTGAAAATATTGTTCCAGCATTGCAAAGGACACGACCAGTGGACCCGAATCGCCATTCGGGCGCAAGCGCGTATCGATGCGAAAAACGAAACCATCCTCGCGGAGCTCCGAGAGTTCGTTAATGGCTTTTTGCGCCACTTGATGGAAAAATTCATTGGCCGAAATACTTCGACTGGAGTCGGTCTCGCCTTGGTCGCGGTACACCAAGATCAAATCGAGATCGGAGGACACGTTGAGCTCATAGGCACCGGCTTTTCCCATGGCAATGACCAGCAGGTCCTGAGGTGTCCCGAGTTTGTCGCGCGGGATGCCATAGCGCTCGGCAACATCGCGGGCGGCTTTTCTGAAGCAGAGATCGCTGGCGATCTCTGCCAAGGCAGTCATCGTGGTACACACTTCTTCGAGACTGGCCAAGCCTTGCAAATCTCGCTCCATGAGGCTCATCAGAACCAGGGTGCGAGTTCGTCTCAAGGAATGGGCGCTGAGTAACTCGCGGATCAGGGCGGCACTGCCGGGCTGAAGCACAATCTTTTGGAGCGTTTGCGAATCAATCCAGCCGGCCTGAAGCTGGCGCTGAAAAAACGGTGAAAAGCGTTCGGCAAGAAAACTCATGCCTGGAGTCGTGTGCCGAAAGGCGGCACGAATTGCGAGGTGATTGCAGAATAGGACACTGGATTATCCATAGGGTTCGGCGAGTATCTAGCGAATGCCTTTTGGAGCGGCTGCTGAAGCAAAGTAAGGGCGATTGCCGATATCCTACAGTTGTTCACCTGAAAACGGACCGGCCTGTTAGGATTGCGATATGAAAATGAACCTCCCCGCCCAACAAAAACCCTATTTTGAAACGCTCTCCCAGGCCAAGCAGATTCTGCTAGAGCCCTTCGGTCTGGATGAGAATAAGCTGCAGCAAGCACTTGCTACCGTCTTTGAGCACAAAGTGGACTATGCCGACCTCTATTTCCAGTTCACCCGAAGCGAGGGCTGGAGCCTGGAAGAAGGGATTGTCAAATCCGGCAGCTTTTCGATTGACCAGGGAGTGGGTGTGCGAGCGGTGAGTGGTGAAAAAACCGCTTTTGCCTACTCGGACGAAATTGGCTGGGGGCCCTTGATTGAGGCCGCCAAGGCAACCCGTAGTATTGCTCGCCAAGGTGCGGGCAAGATCAAAGTGGCCAGCGCCGTCAGTCCGGTCAATGCTGCTCATATTTCGCGGCTCTATGCGGCCTACGATCCGATTGGTTCCCTGAAAGCCGAGGACAAAGTCGCGCTGCTGGAGAAAGTGGAAAAAATCGCGAGCGCGAAAGATCCTCGGATCGTTCAGGTCATGGCGGGTTTGGCCGCTGAATTTGATGTCGTCCTGGTGGCGCGCTCGGACGGCGTGATGGCAGCGGATATTCGCCCCCTGGTGCGTTTATCGGTGACGGTGATCGCCGAGCAAAATGGTCGCCGCGAGCAGGGCCATAGCGGTGGTGGGGGTCGTTTTAATTTCGCCTATTTTGATGATGAGTTGATTGAGCGATATTGTGGCGAAGCCGTCCATCAGGCGCTCACCAATTTGGATTCACGCGCAGCCCCGGCGGGCACCATGGCGGTGGTATTAGGCCCTGGCTGGCCCGGTGTGCTTTTGCATGAGGCGGTCGGCCATGGCCTGGAAGGCGACTTTAATCGCAAAGGCTCGTCGGTATTTGCCGGACGTATTGGAGAGCGTGTCGCCGCCAAAGGCGTGACCGTGATCGACGACGGCACACTGGCGGATCGCCGTGGTTCGCTCAATGTGGATGATGAGGGCAACCCGACCCAGCGTAACGTCCTGATCGAGGACGGTATTTTGAAGGGCTATATTCAAGACACTCTCAATGCGCGCTTGATGAAGACCCCCGTCACAGGGAACGGTCGGCGCGAATCCTTTGCACATCTACCCATGCCGCGCATGACCAATACTTTCATGACCAGCGGCAAGCAAGATCCGGCGGAGATCATCGCTTCTTTGGACAAGGGCTTGTATGCGGTTAATTTTGGCGGTGGTCAGGTCGACATTACGAACGGCAAGTTCGTCTTCTCTGCCTCGGAAGCTTATTGGGTTGAAAATGGCAAGATTCAGTATCCTGTGAAAGGCGCCACGATCATCGGCAATGGTCCCGATGCCTTGACCCGGGTGACCATGATCGGCAACGATATGTGCCTGGACCCGGGCATCGGGGTGTGCGGCAAAGACGGTCAAAGCGTGCCCGTCGGCGTAGGTCAGCCGACCTTGAGAATTGAAGGGTTAACGATTGGTGGCACCGCCGCATAACGACTCCGTCCAGGGACAGGGATGGCGCGGCGCTGGCCCGGGATTTTTTTGACGCTCCTGGTGTTGCTGGCTGCGTTGAGCGCCTGGCCCATCAAGCAATTGCCGACGTGGATGCGCGATAAGGCGGATGTGGAGCTATCACGGTTTATGGAGCACCATAAGATTTATGCCAGCGAATTCGAATCCAGGCAAGACCGGGCTGATCCTGATGGGCGGGGGAGCGCGCGCGGCCTACCAGGTAGGAGTTCTCGATTCGGTCCGGGCGATTCTGGTCGCAGAGGGGTGGCCGGTGACCAAGAATCCTTTTCCGATCATTTGCGGCACGTCGGCGGGGGCACTTAATGCGGTAGCGCTGGCCGCCTCGAGCGATAATTTCGAAGAGGCATTGAATGGGATACTGAACATATGGTCCAATTTCCAGGCGTCCCAGGTGTACCGAACCGATGCACTGGGGTCTTTTTCAAACGCAGCCCATTGGCTGGTTACTCTTGGCTTCGGCTGGCTGATTAAATCCAGACCTCGGTCACTTTTTAATAACAGTCCCTTGGCCGACTTACTGAAAGATTTTATTGACTTTGCCAGGCTCGGTCGCTCCTTCCATGAGGGGCACATGCACGCTCTCGCGGTGACCGCCTCAAGCTACACCTCGGGACAACATGTCACGTACTACCAGTCGAGTGCGAAGATCGAACCTTGGTATCGAACCCAAAGGCTTGCCGTACCCGCCGAAATCAATCTCGATCATTTGATGGCTTCCAGCGCGATTCCTTTCGTGTTTCCCGCGGTCAGTTTGCGACTTGATCAAGGCTACGAATTTTTCGGAGATGGTTCGATTCGTCAGACCGCCCCGATCAGCCCCGCCATCCATTTGGGCGCTGATCGGGTGCTTGTCATCGGCGTGGGCCAACTACAAGTCGGGCGCGAGCGTACCAGCCACTCTGCTTCGCAGTATGCCTACCCTAGCCTTGCGCAGATCGGCGGGCATACGATGTCGAGTATTTTTCTGGACGCACTCGCCAACGATATTGAACGGCTATCACGGGTCAACCAAACTTTGACCCTGATCCCCGAACAAACAAGATTGGAAAGCAAGTTGCGCCCCGTCAAGGTCTTGGTGATCTCGCCGAGCCAGAGACTCGACCAGTTGGCAGCCTATCATGTTGCCAGTTTGCCGCGCACCGTGCGCACCATGATGTCGATGTTGGGTGCGACGGAACAACGCGGCTTGGGCCTCTTGTCCTATCTTTTATTCGAAAGTGGCTACACCCGCGAATTAATCGAGCTTGGCCGTAAAGATACCTTGGCGCAGCGCGAGCGGGTCATCGAGTTTTTTGGAGCGGCGATCGTTTGATAGCACGGGTTTCAATGCGTTTAGTTTCGATAAGTTGAGAAGCTTATTTGCCAAAGCCTTGGCATTGATGCTAATCTAGCCCTCCAAACCTGAGGTAAAGGATTTTGGTTCACCCCAAAATCTTCAGGACTTTACGAGATTTCGAGAAATTTTCTGCTTAAGTCTGTTTGTGAAAAAAATTCAGTCATTCTTCTTTTTTACGTTCTTTTTTGGCTATCCGGCTTTCGGCGGGATGAGTCCTAGAGACGCTTGAAGAACAAGAAGCGACCCAAAGACGAAACCGCCGGAACCCCCGGCGGTTTTTTTTTGTGCGCCCAGCATGGGCGCACTCCTGCGGGCGATTTTAGTCAATTTATAAACTTTGATCTGAAACCAAGATTCAACATCATAAAAAGGGATGCCCGACCATGACCACCACCACTGATGACGTACGCATTCGCGGCATTAAGGAGCTCTCACCGCCCGCACACTTCATGCGCGAATTCCCGGCAACCGAGGCCGTCACGAATTTGGTCTACGAAACCCGACAGGCGATACACCGCGTGATTCATAAGATGGATGACCGTTTGCTGGTGGTCGTGGGCCCGTGCTCGATTCACGATACGAAGGCGGCACTGGCCTACGCCAAACTGCTCTTGGCTGAACGGCAAAAGCACGCGTCCGATTTAGAGATTGTGATGCGTGTTTACTTCGAGAAACCGCGCACCACCGTAGGTTGGAAGGGACTCATCAATGACCCGCACTTGAACAATAGCTTTGACATCAATCAGGGGCTGCGCCTCGCTCGTGAGCTATTGGTTGCGCTCAATTCGATGGGTGTTCCGGCGGGTACGGAGTTTTTAGACATGATCACCCCACAGTATGTGGCCGATCTTATTTCCTGGGGGGCGATTGGCGCCCGAACCACCGAGTCTCAAGTGCATCGGGAGCTCGCCTCGGGCCTAAGCTGTCCGGTCGGTTTCAAGAACGGGACCGACGGCAATTTGAAGATTGCCCTCGACGCCATCAAAGCGGCCAGCCAGCCGCATCATTTTTTGTCGGTCACCAAGGGTGGATATTCAGCCATTGTGTCCACCAATGGCAATGAAGACTGTCACGTCATTTTGCGGGGCGGGAAAGCGCCGAACTATGATGCGGCCTCGGTCGATGCGGCGTGCAAAGAATCGGCGGCCTCGGCGCTCGCTTGCCGATTGATGATTGATGCCAGCCACGGCAACAGTTCCAAGAAAGCAGAGAACCAAATCCCGGTCAGTCGCAATATTGCTGATCAACTTGCGGCCGGCGATAGCCGTATCTTTGGGGTCATGTTGGAGAGCCACTTGGTGGCCGGTCGACAGGACCTAGTCCCCGACAAACCGCTCACGTATGGCCAAAGTATTACCGATGGATGCATCGCCTGGGAGGATACCGTTGAAGTGCTCCAGGTGCTGGCTGATGGGGTAAAACAACGCCGTCTGTCCGCCCAGCAGGGTAATTGATCTAGTTTTCCCTTTAGAACCGTGTCGGGGGTCGCTCTGTGGTGGGGTTCCATGATATAAAAGAGTGAACTCACCACACCGCTAAAGACGATGAACGCTCCACTCAATGCAGTAGAAAAATCTGACGCGACTCAATCCGCTGGAAGTGCCGCGAAGCGTAGTCCGCATGAACGTTTGCTCGCACTGGGTTTGAAGCCCATGGGACGTGCGACCGATTTCTCGGAAGAGATCTACGGCATGATGGCGAAGACGCCCTTGTTTTCAGGCCTGGACATCGAAGAGACCCGCAAGCTTGGTGCCTTCATGTATGTCTATGAAGCGCCCGCAGGCATCACCATTATTAATGAGGGAGAGAGCGGAGACTTCATGATGCTCTTGATCAAGGGCATGGTCGATGTCCTGCGTCGCAACCGCTATAACTATCCTTCGCGCATCGCCGTGGCGCACTCCGGTCATGCTCTCGGCGAAATGTCGATGTTCGATGGCGAGCCACGCTTTGCCTCTTGCGTCACCCTGGAGAGTAGCCGCATCGCGGTGCTGACTCGTGATGCCCTGCTGTTGGTCTTGTCTGACGAGCCCAAGCTCGGTAACAAAATCTTGCTTAAACTCGTGCAGTTGCTCTCTGAGCGCCTGCGCCAGACCAGTGCCAAGCTTGTGTCCTATCTCGAAGCGGCCCGCGACGCATAACCATGGGTCATTGAGGTTTCATTGGCACCTCTTCTTGCTGGAATTCGTGTTCTAGATTTCGGCCGCTACATCGCGGGCCCTTATTGCGCCGCACTGTTAGGCGAATATGGCGCTGATGTGATTCGTATCGAGAAGCGCAGCGGCGGCGAAGATCGTTTCATTGCCCCCATTGCCGAAGGCGGCGAAGGTGGCATGTTTCTCCAAATGAATCGCAACAAACGCTCGCTGACTCTTGACCCTATGGCCTCAGAAGGCCGTGCCATCGTGAAGCGCTTAGTCGCGGTCTCCGATGTCGTCGTTGCCAATCTCCCCGAACCTGCACTCCAAGCGATGGGGCTAGACTATCCCACCCTTAGCGCCATTAATCCAAGAATTATTTTAGTCACTAGCTCCGCGTTTGGCGCCGAAGGGCCGATGGCTAAGAACGTTGGTTTTGACGGCGTAGCCCAGGCGATGTCGGGGGCGATTTACATGACCGGCGAACCTGAACAGCCTTACCGCGCGGCTGTCAATTGGGTGGACTTTGGCACCGCCTTACATTGTGCAATGGGGACCCTGGCGGCCTTGATGGCGCGCACTCAAACCGGGCGCGGTCAAATGGTGAGTGGCTCCTTGTTATCAACGGCGGTCAGTTTTGCCAACGCCGCAATAATCGAACAGGCCATTGTCGCCCCGCACCGAGTCCCTACCGGCAATCGTGGCCAGACAGCCGCACCCGTGGACGTTCTGAAAACCCGGGATGGCTGGATCCTGATTCAAGTGGTGGGTCAGCCGCTTTACGAGCGATGGGCGAAGTTGATGCAAGCCGAAGCAGTTCAAACCGGAGCCGCTCACACCGAAGGGGCTCACACCGAAGGGGCTCACACCGAAGTCGCTCCCATCGAACGTCCGGGCTTGAACAAACTAGGCCAAGGCCTTGACGATATCGATTGGCTCAACGACCCGCGTTTCGCAAATGATGAACTCCGAGGCCTGAATGGCCCGCTGATCAGCGCGCGTGCTGCCGCCTGGTGCGCAGTCCGTAGCTCGGCCCAAGCCGTAAGCGAGCTGGGTGATGCCAAGATTCCCTGTGGCCCAGTGCTATCGCCGCAGCAAGCCTTAGAGCACCCTCAATTACACGCCGCGGGCTTGCTTCATCCTACGGCTTATCCTGGAATGAACGGTTTGGCGCCGATAACGAGGGCGGCCGTAACTTTATCGGATACCCCCAAGGTGCCCCTCCAGCGTGCGCCTATTTTGGGTGAGCATACCGACCTGATCTTGCAAGAATTGGGCTACAGCGGGAGCGAAATTGACGCGCTGCGTCAAAATGCGGTTATTTAGTACAAAGTGACCCTCCAATGACAGCACTCACGTGGCAGGCACGCTTCGCCGCCATTAGCCCTGCAGGTCGCGCCATGTTTTGGGCGGCGGCCTCCGGACTGCTCTTTAGCTTGCTCAATACCACGATGCGGGCGATGACCTTACAGCTCAGTTCTTTTCAGGTGCAGTTCCTGCGCTACGGCTTTGGGCTCGTGGTGTTGATGCCGATCGTGTTCAAGACGGGCTTTGCGGCCTATCGCCCCAACGGGCTATCTGGGCAGCTCTGGCGCGGGGTGGTGCACACTATAGGGCTTACGCTGTGGTTTGCAGCGCTGCCTCATTTATCGATGGCGGATTCCACGGCGATTGGTTTTACAACACCTATTTTCATCATGTTTGGAGCGGTGTTACTACTCGGGGAGAAAATGGTCTGGGCGCGCTGGTTGGCGGCCGCAATCGGTTTTGCGGGCATGCTGGTGGTGATGGGGCCAAAATTGACGGGATCGGGTGGCTGGTGGATGCTGCTCATGTTCGCCGCCTCTCCTGTCTTTGCGGGCTCCTTCCTAATTACGAAGTTTTTGACGCGCCGAGATTCGCCGGCGGTGATTGTTTTTTGGCAATCCCTGACGGTCACCGTTCTCACCTTGCCCTTGGCATTATTGAATTGGAGTGCTCTTACGCCCTGGCAATGGAGCATCTTCCTGTTCTCAGGCGTTCTGGGCAGCGCCGGGCATTGGTGTTTGACGAACTCCTACCGATTAGCCGACATCTCTTCTACCCAGTCGCTCAAGTTCCTTGACCTGGTGTGGGCCTCTCTTCTTGGCTTTATGGTGTTCGGGGATATTCCCACCTCAGCCTCGCTACTCGGGGGCGTGATGGTTTGTGGGGCCACGGTGTGGATCGCGCGCTGGGAAGCCAGCCGACGAACGGCAGTTTCCAGCGCATAGAGTGCATAAATTGGCCGACAAGCGGCGGCCACTGCCAACTTTGTCACCGATGAACGGTCGTCAACTCACTAAAGTGCATCAATGTTGCACTTTCACTTCGCCTCGCTCGCTTTTCTTCACCAAAATTTTCTTGACCAAGAGACTTCGGTTTCTTATGTTGGCCGATCGGCACGGATTGCTGCTACCCTCCTGGCGGCCTCACTGACCCTTGGCGCCTGTGGCGGCGGTTCGAGCAGCACGACGGCCCTCAGCGGGAACTCGCCGGAAAGTTTGGTCTCCACTGCATCGCCTGTGGCCAGCGCCTCGACGAGCCTGACAGCAGGCGCTCTAGACCCCGGGATCGATGCCCCAAGCCTCGAAAGAAAGGCGCCTGATCTTGATCCCGCTTGCCCGATTCGCTACGACGCTAATTTGACCCTAGAGCAAACCGGGCCCGATCCGCTATTAAACAAGCAATGGCATCTTAAAAATACCGGGCAATCGCAGGGCAAGGTTGGCGAAGACTTAAACGTCGAAGGCGCCTGGACTTTCTCGCAAGGCGAGGGTGTGCGTATTGCCTTGGTCGACGATGCGCTCGAAGTGGTTCATAGCGATTTAAAGGCCAATGTGAGTCCCGGACAAAGCTTCAATTATCGGCCTGCGGTTAGGGGCTCTTCGTTCCCGCTGCCGTGTAATTATGACGATAGCCATGGCACCTCGGTCGCGGGGATCATTGCCTCACGCGGCTCGAACGCCATTGGCACCGTAGGCATCGCCCCCAAGGCACAATTGGTCGGCTACAACGCACTCGCACTCGATTTGACAGCGGACATCGCGGACGCATTGAATCGCGATATGGCCACCAACGCCATCTACAACAATAGCTGGGGATCTCCTGATAATGGTGTGTTGAATGCCGCCGAAGTGGAGTTTGATGCCGCCATTCAAAATGGTTTAAGGCTTGGACGTCAAGGCAAGGGCTCGATCTTTGTATTTCCCGCAGGCAATGGCGGTTGTTATCAGGTCAGCGGCTCGGCCACCTGCCAGAAAGACAATGCCAATCTCGACGGGTATGTGAATCAGCTCGGCATTGTTACGGTGGGAGCGGTCGATCAATTCGGCCGCATGCCTTGGTATGGCGAGCGCGGCTCAAACATTTTGGTGAGCGCTCCCGCGGGTGACGGCTCGGCGGGGATCACCACGACGGCCATTTCGAACGCCTATCGCAGCGACTTTGCGGGGACCTCGGCCTCGGCACCAATGGCCTCCGGTGTGATCGCTTTGATGTTGAGCGTGAACCCGAAACTGACCTGGCGCGATGTGCCCATTATTCTTGCGCGCAGCGCTCGCAAAAACGATTCCACCGACCCGGAGTGGGCTGGACGCTTCAACCATAAGTATGGCTTTGGCGTCATTGATGCGAGCGCCGCCGTGAGGATGGCGAGGTCCTGGGCGAGCGTGGGGGACACACAAAACCTCAAACGCTGCGATACTTCAAGCCAGGAGGTCGCAACGATTAGCGATGGTGGTGGTGGTGGTGGTGGTGGTGGTGTGGCGCTCAATAGTATTTTGAAGCTCAGCGATTGCGCGATTTCAGCGATCGAGTATGTGAAGGTCACGGTGCAGATCGAACATGAGTACAGCGGCGATTTACAGATTGATTTAATGGCGCCCAGCGGTTCATCGAGTAATCTCGCGACACCGCGACTCTGTGGGTCGAGCGAACGTAGTAATAACCAGTGCGGCAGCTTTGCGTCGTGGAGCTTCGGCTCGGTGCGCCATCTCGATGAGCGAGCCCCTGGCGATTGGCGACTGTCTATCCAGGATCGCGTGACCGGAAAGAGCGGCCGCCTGCAAGGCTGGAATTTGACGGTGTACGGCCGATAATCGCGCCACAAAGTCCGCCCCGCCTTCGAGCTCGAAACTATTTGAAGTGAGTGCGTGCTGTGAGGATGGGGCCGGGCTATTTTGAATTTTTTTCGTGCTTCCAAAGCACGTCGCTGCCACCTGCATGGCGATTGAGGACTCTTGCCAGGACGAACATCAGGTCCGAGAGTCGGTTAAGGTATTGACGGCAGAGGGGCCGCACGGGCGCTCCTTTGGCCTGCTCCTCCATACCCAGCGTAATGACCGCACGCTCCGCTCTTCGGCAGACGGTACGTGACACGTGCGCGAGTGCGGCCGCCCGAGAACCACCCGGCAATATAAACTCGGCCAACCGGGGGAGGGTAGCATTGTAATGGCCAAGCCATTCGTCCAGGCGGAGGAGCTGCGGCTCGTGAATATTTTCAAAACCGGGGATGCAAAGCTCGCCGCCCAGGTCAAATAAATCATGCTGAATTTGATAGAGCGCAGCGCCGACATCAGCCGGCAGGTCTTCGCACAGCAACACACCTATCGTGCAGTTGAGCTCATCGACCTCACCCATGGCGACCACACGAGCATGGGTCTTTGAGACTCGAGAGCCGTCCCCTAAGCCTGTGCTGCCGTCATCTCCTGTACGGGTTGCAATCTGCGTGAGTCTTTGACCCATAAGTCACCTTATTGAAAGTTGAGCGCGAAACTCGCCGCCTGAGTTTAACGCTGTCCGCGATGTGCCCAGGCCGTCGTATTCTTTTCAATGTAAGAAAAGAGCTCGTACATGGCCATCGCCATGATCGCAATCACCACCAGTCCAGCAAAAGCCAAGGGCATCTTCATCGCCGAACCCGCCGAGATTAGCAGGTAACCAATGCCTTCGTTAGAAGCATTCATCTCAGAGACCGTGGTGCCGACAAAGGCCAAGGTGATCGCCACTTTGAGTGAGGCGAAGAAATAGGGCATGGAGCGCGGCAGGCCCACCTTGATTAACACGTCGGTGCGCTTGGCGCCCAGAACTCGCAGGACGTCCTCAAGCTCTGGCTCTAAGGTGGCCAGCCCGATCACAAAGCCGAGCACAACGCCAACAACGATGGAAATCGCGAAGCCCAACATGGTCGTCCAAAAGGTTCTCCAGGCATGGCCCAGAATCACGTCGCGGTACTCGACCATTTGAACAATAATCTGGGAAGGGCTTGGAAAAATGAAGTCCGAGACATTAAATAACCGGCACACCAGCTCCCAAATCAAAATGATGCCCAAAAGAAGCAAAAACGGCGCCTGAGC
>JAYUOT010000093.1:0-3444 GCA_043760705.1 Betaproteobacteria bacterium | reverse complement strand
CCTGGGTCACCAGGCCTGCCGAGGTAAAAGGGTCCGCGACAATGGCCACATCAATTTCCCCTTGACGCAGCAGCTCCAGCAATTTGACCGTGAAGTTCTCTTGCAAAATCAGAGGCGTACCCGGGTGATCACGGATCATCCTCGGAACTAGTCGAGGCAACAGGTAGGGACCGATGGTGTAAATCACGCCCACCTTGAGCGGCCCCGTGAGTGGATCTTTACCGGTGCGCGCAATTTCCTTGATCACTTGCGCTTCTTCAATCACCTTTTGAGCCTGCTCAACAATTTGCTGACCAATCGGCGTCACCGAGATATCGGTCGAGCCGCGCTCGAAGAGCTGCAAGCCCAGCTCGTCTTCAAGCTTTTTAATCGCGACCGAAAGTGTCGGTTGGCTGACGAAGCAAGATTCCGCCGCACGACCAAAGTGCCGCTCTCGAGCGACAGCAACAATGTAACGAAGTTCGGTGAGTGTCATAGCTTTCACTTCAAGCCAAGAACAATGGAGAGTGATTTTAACATTGCAGTACGATTCGCGTATGAGAGAAGTGGTTTTCATCGGTATTGATTGGGGTACAAGCTCGGCGCGAGCCTATGCCTTCGACCGTCAGGGAGAGATCCTGGCTTCGGTCGGCGACTCGCCCGATCAGGCCATGGGGGTTCAAACCCTCAGGCAACGGCTCGGTCGCGAGCCCACTTCGATCGATTTTGGTGCGGCACTCGAAACTCTTTTGGCCGCATTGTCTGCGTCTGCGTCCACCTCCGCGTCTTTGTTCGCGCTCCCACCCCTGACTCTGACTAAACCTGGCTCAAAGTCCGCTCAGCGGATCCCTATCCTCGCCTGCGGCATGATCGGCAGCAAGCAAGGGCTGGTCGATGCGGGCTACAGCCCTTGCCCCACCAGTCCTGCATTACTGGCCAAGCGCTTGGTGCAAGCCCAGTGCGGTCGTTTCAAACTCTGGGTGACACCCGGGTTGCGGATGCCCACCCTCACCGGTGTGTTGCCAGACTTTATGCGCGGCGAGGAGACGCAGGTACTCGGCGCCCATGCCGATGGCTTATTGGTACTCCCGGGCAGCCATTCAAAATGGGTCGATGTCGATCAGGGCGTCATTACCCAATTTGAGACTTACTTCAGCGGCGAATTGTTTGCTGTCTTGAAGGAGCACAGCATTCTGGGACGTTTGTTCGCAAGTGCCCGCGCAGAGTCCGTCCCCCACGGCCAAGCCGAGCCAGCGTTCGAGCCAGCGCAAACGGCCGCATTCGTGCTCGGCATCAACACCGCGAGGAAAAATCCGCACAACCTGCTACGCCATTTGTTTAGCACCCGTGCGCTCGGCATCGTCGGTCAACTCAATGCAGAAGATGGAGCGAGTTTTTTGTCCGGGCTTCTGATCGGTCATGAAGTATGCGCCGCACTAAGCCATCGCGGCGCGATCAATGAAGTTCGCTTAGTGGGCAGCCCGCAGCTCTGCAAGCGCTACGCACAGGCTTTGGAGTCTTTCAACATCAAAGCGCATTCCCTCGGAAATACCAGTGCTCTCGGGCTTTGGCGGCTTGGCCGCGCCGCTGAGTTAATTTAAAGCCTTGCTGACGTTCCTGTGCACTTGCGCTTGCTAGCGACCCAAGCCATCATCCTACCTGCCGACCCACCTGCCGACCCACCTGCCGAAACCTCGACCGACCGCATGAAATTCAATTCACAAAATCACCCCCTCATCCCGATCCTGCGGGGTATTCAAACTCATGAAGCACTTGCGATTGCGCAAGCCCTCGTGGATCAAGGCTACGAGTGCGTAGAAGTACCTCTCAACTCACCCACCCCATTCACCACCCTCAGACTCCTGCGTCAAGCCTTTCCCAATCTCGTGCTCGGCGCGGGCACGGTGTTGCAGATCGATCAGGTTGAGGAGCTAGCCAGTGTCGGGGTCGACCTCGTCCTGGCGCCCAATTGCAATCTAGGCGTGATCGAAAAAGCCCTGGCCCTTGGCCTACAGGTCATGCCCGGCGTGGCGACACCCAGTGAATGCTTTGCGGCTGTCGCTGCCGGTACGGATTTACTTAAGGCCTTTCCAGGTGAAATGATAAGTCCCAAGGTGATTAAGGCCTGGAAGGCTGTCTTGCCTGCGCAGGTCAGACTCTTTCCCGTCGGTGGTATTAGCGCGCAAAACATGACAAGTTATATTGAGGCTGGTGCGGACGGCTTCGGCTTTGGTTCTGCTCTTTATTCAGCCGGTGACTGCGCTGAGCGAGTGTCCGGTAAAGCCCAAGTATTACGACAAGCCTGGGATGCCGCCCACGGGCGTTTTCAGGTTTGAATTACGACAGGCCTGGAATGCCGCTCACGAGCGTTTTCAGGCTTGAAGCCCATTTAAAATACAGGCAATCATGGCCGCTAAAGTTATTCTCTTCGCGACACCGGTATTCTTTCTTCTTATCGCTCTGGAGCTGGCCTGGGGATGGTATAAAGGCCGCAACACCTACCGACTGAACGATGCCATCAATAGCATTTCGCTCGGCGTCCTGAGTCAAATCACCGCCCTCTTTGGTCGCGGCCTGCGCCTCGGTCTGTACATTCTCGCCTACCAATGGACTCAAGCTTGGACGGGCGACTTCAAAGCTTTCTGGAGCACGCCTTGGGGCTGGGTGCTTGCACTGATTTTTTACGACTTTTGCTATTACTGGCTACACCGTATGGGCCACGAATGCGCCATTCTTTGGGCGGCCCATGTCGTCCACCACCAAAGCCAGGATTACAACCTCAGCACCGCCCTACGGCAAACCTCCACCGGATTTTTATTCGGATGGATTTTCTATCTACCCATGGCGCTCGCGGGTGTGCCCCCTGAAGTCTTCGCCGTGGTCGCCCTCATCGACCTACTCTATCAATTCTGGGTGCATACCGAGCATATCGGCAAGCTGAGCTGGTTTGATCGGGTGTTTTGCTCGCCGTCCAACCATCGAGTGCATCACGCCATCAATGATCGCTATTTGGATCGCAACTACGGTGGCATTTTAGTCCTCTGGGACCGAATTTTTGGAAGCTTTCAAGAAGAGGACGAGGCCTGCGTTTACGGCACCCGCACGGCGCTGAATAGCTGGAATCCGATCAGGGCGAATCTTGAGGTTTACGGTTCACTCGCGAAGCAAGCTTGGCATGCCCCTAATTGGAAAGACAAACTCTTGGTCTGGTTCAAGCCACCTGGGTGGCAGCCTGGAGCGCGAAGCGAGCCGCCTTCGAACCCCTTGAGCACTCACCACCAGCGCAGTCCAGAGTTCACTCAATCATCGGCTCGGCTCCAGCGTTTCGACCCACAGATCAGTCGAGCCCGGGCACTCTGGGCGACCGGCACCTTCGGGCTTGCGCTCGCCCTGGCGACGATCTTCCTCGCCACGGCGCCCAAACTTCCGGCGGCGACACAGTTTGTTTATTTCGTCTTGCTTTGC
>JAYUOT010000092.1:0-18335 GCA_043760705.1 Betaproteobacteria bacterium | reverse complement strand
TTCCGCAAGTAAAGTCCTTGCTGATGGATCGCGCCACCCTGATGCAGTTTCTCGCCCTTTGGGGTCAGGAGAGCAGCCCAGTGAAGGCGAATCTCGCCCATCTCAGCCGCGACGAAGCCCATCTCTATGATGATTTGCGGGACAATGTTTTGGGTGAGGCGGTGCGCTTTGAGCAAGAGCGGGTGAGTTACTCTTGGGTGTTGGCGGCGCTAGGCGTTCTCCTCAAGCATTGAGTTTCCTGCACGAACTGCCTTGGCTTCGGGCACAACGGAGATCGAACAGAAGCGATCAAGTCAGGTAGGCATTCGTGTCGAGCAGTACAAGCATTAGAGAGACAACTCTCCGTGTAGCGTCATCGCGTCCTGCATTGGAATGTCCATGATTTGCTGCACGTAGCCGGGTCCCGTACCCTTGCTCTTGAGCATCCGCTTCAGCGCGGCAAAGAAAGGACTTCGAAACACATTATCGGCAGCCGCGATATAGGCCGGCGGTATGGGCGGTGAGGGTTCAAACAATATCTCGCTGACTAATTTGCCACGCACGGAATTTCGGACGGCGTGAATCTCTTTTTCTTTGCAACCTAAGAGACTCAGTCCGTGAGCCAGTGCATATCGGTTGACCTCACAAAAAACGCTATAAAGCGAGATGCTATGGGTGGCCGCTTGTTTCTGAAGCTCTTTAATCACACCGCTTGAATTGGCGTGCTTTGCCGCAAGCGGGTAAGCAAGTTCTGCCAATACTTTAGGGAATAGAAATGCACCAGCGAATGCGGCTGCAAAATCTTCGCCTTCGTCCCTGCCCGCTAAATGCGGCGTGTAAACTTGAGCGAGCTCATGAGCCATCCAAAACTTGAAGTCTTCCAGGCGGGTATCAAGATTCAGAAAAATAAAGGTGACTTGCTCGTTGGGTAGAAGAATATGGAGAGCGTTCTTATGGTTCTGCTTCTCTCCCCAAAGCACGGGAACGATCACGGCACCATTGGCGGCAAACTCTCCGATCAGGTGCTCGTAATGCAAGACAGCCCGGCCACCCACTCCGATCCGGGTACGCGCCTCTGCCGCTACCGCTTGCAAAGCGTAGTACTCCGTGGATGGTGACGCAAGTTGCACCCGCAAGGAACGAAGCTCTGGCAAAAAAGGCACGAGGGGCTTTAGCAAGGCACCCATCGCCATCGCTTTGAGTACGTGATCATCCGTCGTCTTGGTGCCTGCTTTTCTCCGAAAGGCGACGATAGGTTGCCCCGTGTCCGGCACAACGACCAAGTCCGAGAACTGCAACTTCAGCATGGTCGCTAGCTTGAGCAAGGTGTCGGGGCGCGGGAAATCTACCCCCTTAAGCCAATTGGTCACAGCTTGAGCAGTCACCCCGAGATTAGCGGCCAGATCTTTCTGGCTCCATCCGAGACCCTGGAGCGCCAGCCTCACGTTTTCACTTTGAATAGCTTTTTGCATAGCCCTGCGATTATCGCTGATTTTTAGTGAAAATCAAGTTTAATCAAGCGAAACGCGGTTGAAGGATCAAAAGACTTGTTTGCGAGACCCAGAGCGAAAGGCTCGCAGGGTGAGGCAGATAGCGAACTTTTAAGGCGAAAGCTAGAACGACGTATTCACGCTAGCCCGTACCAAGCCCCACCAGGTTTCGGTGGCGACGTAGTGGCCGCGAGCGGCGCTCAGCCTGTCCTTTTTTCCCAAACCCTCGCCTCACTACTCAACTTGTTGCGGGTTTCGTCACTCCACTGCCGCGAGACTCGCCAAGTCCCCCTCGCGTTGCTTCACACTCCGCTCATAGCTCGCCTGATTCTTAGTAGCCACCAGACTATGCGGGCTGCCCTCTTTTACGGTGACCAAGTCCAGATCGCTGACCGCTTCTCGGATTGAACGGTGCACATGGTTGCGGTGCTCCTCAGCAGCTTTCAACATCCATTTCTCGCGAATCGGGTCGGCCAGGAAGTCGTTCAGCGGTGTGCAGTACTTGCAGCGGCAGGTAATATTGGCGGTTCTGGTGAAATCGCTCGGTGGCTCAAGCCGTAGCGCGATACGGGTTCGCAAGTGATCACGGCAGGCATCGACTAGGCGCTGCACATAGGGTTCTTTATGCCTTGTTTTGACGAGTGCTAGCGCGGCGGGCAATAGGCAGGCATCGATCCTGAATGCTTTTGGGCTTGCGAGCACGTGGCTCACAAATTTGTTGCCTAGGTCGCTTGCTTTTAGCACACTCACTGCGCTCAAAATATCAACGATCAGTCCATGCTCAAACGGCTTTGGACGCGCCCAGGGGTTGGGAGGTGCCTCGGGTTTGGGCGCGGCTCGCTCACCCAATAGCGTAGCGATCAGTAGGGTGGCGCTTGGCAAGAGGTGGTTTGTTTCAAACCGGTATTGAGTTGACCCAGCCCACAGCGCCAGGAGTTGCGCGCAGGGCACCGGCAGGGCATACGCATTGGCTTCAATCATCGCATGCAGTTGTTTGGCGGCTTGGTCGTCTGAAAGTTGCAAGGCTGCGCTGATCAATATCGCATTATCGGTGCCGTGGTAGATGCCAGGGGAGGACATGGCATGCAGCACTTGCTCGATCCGCACAGTGTTATTGAGTTGGATGAGCAGGGTGAGTAAGTCTTTGGCCTTCGATTCGAGGTGCTGTGTTCCCATACCAAAGCGACTGCTGGGTATGAGCGCGGACCAACTGGTGAATATTAGCGCGCTCAGTTCGTGGGCGTCCTTCCAAAGCGCCGAAGTTTCATCTGCGCCGTCCCGCTTCCAGCGCTGGACCAAATCTTTGAGGTAGGACAAGCTCACGGAGAATCTGCCTGAGTTGATCACGTTCAACCGATTCTTTTTCGGCCAGATCACCAAGGCAGCCCGGCGGTAGGTGCGCTCAAGGGTTGCGCCTTCGTTGCCGGTGGCCTCATGGAAGTATTGCTCGTCGGCGGGCAGATGGTTGAAGGTGTCTTGCGGGCACAGCTCTGTTTCTGTGAAAGGCAAACCCGCGAGAGCCAATGCGCCACCGTCAGGCGCGCGCCACTCGGAGACCATCAGTGAGCGCTCTATGAGTTCCCCCTCTTCAATCTCGTCGTCGTCAATGCCGCCGCTTCTTCCAATGTTGCGCTCGTTAACGGAGCCTTCGTCTTCACCCTCATCGTCTAAGTCCTCCTCTCGATAGCGACTCCATCGGCGCCTACCGCGTGGCGCGTAATCCAAATGCTCCACGGTACTAAGTTCCTCAATGGTTAGCAAGGCTAGGTGCACTTCACAGTCGGTTGCGCTGGCGGCCAACTGCAAGATACTGGCCGCGACCGCATCGCTATTTTTGAGGGTGGCGAATTGAAACTCGGCGGGAGTGTAGGCATGCGCCATAGGGACAATTAACTTTTCGGATGGCGCGCGCACTGCGTACGGCCCGGAGGAAGACTCTCCATAGGGTTGCGCTGTGGCCCAGGCGTTCAGGAGATGGGTGAGCTCGGTCAGATCCACTTGGGGCTTTACGAAGGCGGGCTTAGGCCCGTTGGACTCGTGGACCAAGTTGTAAATCAGTGCGAGACGATAACCAGAGGTGACGGGCCGCACTTCATGCACGCAGTCGGCATAAAAGGCCGCGAAGGACAGCTCGGCCGCGTCGTCATTATTGAGGTCCAGGCAGACCTCCTGCCCGTCATGACGCACGATTAACTCGCCACCACTGCATCGTGAGGGCAGGGTAATCACCAGAGTGGCAAACATGCCGGCACTTTTTTCGGTATCGCGATGCTCCACAAAGTAGCTACCCACATCGTAAAGCAGGAGCTTGTACAGTTCAGCCGATACGGGTGATGTCACACCCAAGCCTTCGACAGCGAGTTTGACGATTTTCTTGAGCGATTGGGGCCATTGGCGGCCACTCAGATGCACTTGGTCTGATGCAACTTGCCAGGTCCTGCGCACATTGACATCGACTACGGTGTTCTCTCCGCGACCAAAGGGAGAGCGCTCGGCGATGGCGATGATTTGCTTGGCTTGCTCCGGGAGCAATGGGAAGGAAATTCGGCCGATGCCGTTGATCTCCAGGCTGGGTGGAATCAGTTCCGGATTGGCTGAGACGTAGAAATTGCCGGTGCCTTTGGCGCTTGCTAAGATGGTTGCTAGTTTGTTGTGAAGACCGCTCAAGTCAAACCTCGTCGCTGGGGTCGAAAATCTCCAGTTTGAAGGGTGAGCCTTCGCGAGTCATTAACAAGCGACCGAACTCCTCCCAGGAGATTTCGCGGCCATCGATCACCATGATCGGTACGCGACCATCCTGCTCAGGGTCCCATTCGATTCGGCCTCGCACCAAACTATTGATGAGTGAATATCCGTAATCGCTGTCCTCAATATGCTTCTCACTGAGAGCTTTACGAATTCGCAGGATTAATTGAGCGAGTAGCCCAAACAAATCGTCGTCAGGTTTGCCAAGGAACTGAAACTGATAGCCTGCGGGATCGCCCTTCCTAAGCTCAAACGCTTCTAGCGAGACCATGTTTCCCAGCAGGCGAGTCCGAAAGTGAAACTGGTGTTTTTCCCCGGTGCAATCGGTGAGACCAATGGGCTCGAGTTGGATATTCTCGAAATCATCCAGCCCGCTTCGTTTTACGACTTCCGTGTTGAAGCACTGGGTGCAGAGTAAGCGGTAGCCCTGATCGATTGAGCCGTAGTGAACGGTATCGTAGCTGGGCATTTTCTTGCGGCAGGCTTCGCATTGGTCTTGGTTCATTGCTTAGGTCGCTCTCATTTGGTCTAGGGCTTCGTTCACTGATCAGTAGGTTTCAATGGCCTATATTATCGAAACTGTTTGGCTAGATCAGGAAGAGGTTCAGGGGTATTGGTGTTCAGAGTGTCGCTTTAATATCGCTCTGGTAAAAACGCTCACTTGCGACCAAGCTTTGGAGCTTGTGATGGAATTTTTCGACCCTCGGACTTCAAGCGTCGTTGGGTCTTTTTGACATTTTCTGCCGCAGGCAAGTTCTCGGGCACGATATGCGGGCGAAGCCCTGACTATCAATGCCACGCTCGTAAAGCACACCTGAGAGTTCTTTCTGCGATACCGAGAGCTTTTCTCGCGCTTGCACGCGCTCCCATTCCGCCATGCGGGTCTCGATGATCTCTTGTTTGCGGGTTTGCACCGCAAAGTAAGTCATGGCGAACGCGATAGCATCTTTGCGGGTGTCGCCGTTTTGGGCGATGAGGTAGCAGGCGTAGCGTGTGAGCGCAAGATCGTCCACTTGCCGCTGAGTCTGGGATCCAACATCGACCATTTTGTTGACGTCAACAAAATGGTCGGTGACGGCTTGACCAGCATTTTCACAAGCCAGTTTACCTTTGGCGATGACGGTTAGAAAGTTGCGCCATTCGGTGTATCCGAGCAGTGCTTGAAGCTCCCGGGCCAACCAAAACGCCACGCCATCGTTTTGTTGGGCGCAATCCTCAAAGTTTTTGTGCAGGCGTTGGATAAGTTCTTTTTTCATGGCAGCTATGGTTATCAACAAGGCTTCCAAGAATCATAGGCTAGATTGGCGAGGTCCATTGCCAAGCTATGCGCCTTAGGCTCTAAGTCCCTTGGCCTAGGGAGGTGCGGCTCTAAATCACCCCTGCCCCAAAAGAAATCGCATAAACGTAGTTAGCTCTAGCTGCTTGGAGTAGGCTTTTCACGAAAGAGCAGATCTTTCATTCGTACGGAGAAAACAAAATCATTCGACTACATGCGACTCGAGCACTTGATACTCCGGGCCATTCAGCGGCACAAATCCTTTCGGCCAAGGCGTTGAAAATCTGCAGAAAACCCAATGGCTCAGGGGTGCATCGGAATGGATTGCCTCCACATGCAATGTCGCCTGTCCACTCACACTGATTTGGGCGATATCACAGGAAAGATACTTCGGTACGTATCCGATTCGCAGACCACTCGCGATGATTTGCTGAGCACACGCGTCATGCTGATTCTCGAACTCTGGCTGCAGCGATAGCTGGCTTCCCACGTCCAATTGCTGAATTGCCGAAACGGCATCTTGCGCTTGATGGCGCGAACCGTGTAAGTTGAAGCCTGCTTCGTAGGCTCCCTCCCTCGGTTTGTTAGGCACTGCGAAAAGCTCGAAGGTATCGCCGACACGCCGCCCGCCTGAGGCGGCAAGTTCGATGAGGCCTCCAGCTTCATTTGATGTCAGGTTAAGCCAACGAAGATAGTCCGCAAAATCTTCACGTCCCGGAACCATTAATCGATTGCTGAAAACGGGAAACAAGGTTTGCGCGCGGTATGTTTCACCCAAGCGTGGGAACTGAATCAAAGGCTCAAAGCCCTCGGCGGTCTCGGCACCTTTAAGGTAGACGAAGGTGAAGACGCTCTCGGTCTGCTCAATTCGTCCAATGGGATACCAAGTAGTCGTTTTGGGATTGCGCCAGGCAACAAATACGGTAGTCATGAAACTATTTTCATGCTGGAAGCCGCACCTGGTTAACTTCTAATATGCATGGAGATTTGCTACGCTCGCCCGGCAAAACGCATCTAGACTTCCCAATGACTTGATGCCTTGTTGAACCACAAGAGCTTTGCGCGCCGAGATGCTTTACTCAGAGAAAGCCTATTCTTCTCTTGGGAATTGCTTTCTGAGCTTGATCATCGGCGACTAACTCGTTAATCGCTCCACCCTGTTCTGTAAAGGCGTACAGCAATGCCGTCACATTGCGTCGGGATGCGGTCACAAATTGTGACCGCATCCGAGCCAGCTCTTCGGTGGTGATCTGAAACATAAAGTCTGCGGGGAACCTGCCAGGGTTGCGCTTTACGGCCTGGTTAAGAGCCTTTGTAGAGACGCCATATTGCTCTGCAAGATCGGATGGTGATTAGCTCGGCGCTGGGTTGTAGGGTTGCGGTGAGGGTCGCACAGTGGCGTTGGCAAACGCCGCAGCGCCCAAGCTGTGGCCGGTGAGTAGCAGGGGGGTGGGAGAACTGCGGGCGAGCCAATCCTGGATCCACGGGTACACACTGAGTAGCGGCTGCTCAAAACCTAGATGCACCTGGCCTCCGGCTGACCGTTCAAAGACTTGTTCTTTGGGGCGTTTCAGGGTAGTTTTTGGGGCTTGCTTAAAGATGCCCAGGCCACCAAAAATCGCTTGCCCATCACGCTCTTCATTCCTACCTTACAGGCGGCGAATTTTTTGACGACAGAGGCTGAGCGGCAAGGTATTCAAGTGATTCGCGTGCCGGAGGATCAGCTCCTGATTTTTATTGGGGATGCACGGGAAGGTTTTCGTGAGCGGTTTGGGGGTGCTGGCGATGGTGACGACAGGCACTAAGCGCCTGATGCAATAGATTCTCCGCTGAAGCGTGATTGATCCACAGGTTCGCATAAAGTCGGCGTTCGCGTTCCTCAACTACGTTCCGTCTGCAAATAACTCGATACAAGCCTGGTCACCATCAATCAACGCGTTTTCGATGACGGTTCGATACTTGATCAACATCGATAAGCTATGAGCGCGCGACTGGTTCTTGGTCTTCAACAAGACGACCTGCGGGGGATGCCCCCATACTAACGAAAGCTCTTCAAAATCATCGTCGCGGGTAACGATTACGAATGACTGTTGCTTAGCCACTTCCCATATCCGGGTGTCACTCGCCGACTCAAGCCCAATCAAGGCTACTTGGGTAGTTCCAGGATAGTCGTGCTGTATGAAAGGGAACGAATCGACGAGAAAGGTTTTCGTCTAGCAACAGTTTCATTGCGCCGCGAAAGTGTGCACGCGATGTTCTCGATCGGCTGCGTAGGCGAGCACCGCAGCAATATCCTCGGCCACTAATTCAGGGAAATCCTCCAGAATTTCTTGGTTGGACAGGCCGTTTGAAAGCATGGCGAGCACATCATAAGCGGTGATACGTAGACCGCGCACAGTCGGACGCCCCCCGCGCTTGCCCGGTTCAATGGTGATTCTGCTCATTTTCTATTCTTTCTACCGGTTTCAAGTATCGCATAGCGAAGTTAGTTTGGCGATAGGTGGGTGAGGGCCAAGCGTCGCTATTATTTTTGACATGCTCTTGGGCAATGGTGACTTCGCCTTTCATATCTCGTTGCCTGACTTGGGTCGTGCTGATTTCGTTCGCGAAGTCCTTGGCTTTAATGGTGATGGTCGGCAAAAATCAGCTAGCGGTCTACCCTCAGGCACAGCAAGCTGGGCCTTCATGCCTTGGTTAGTCGCTCCTCCAAAAAGCGCAGCGTCGCCTTTGCTCAAGATGCGATTGAACTCATGACTGTCGATGCCGCGCTCGTAGAGCACGCCGGAAAGCTCTTTCTGCGACAGTGAAAGTTTCTCACGCGCCTGCACGCGCTCCCATTCCGCCATGCGCGTCTCGATGATCTCTTGTTTGCGGGTTTGCACCGCAAAGTAGGTCATGGCGAAAACGATGGCATCTTTGCGTGGGTCGCCGTTCTGAGCGACGAGGTAGCAGCCGTAGCGCGTTAGCGCAAGATCCTCAACCTTGCGCTGAGCACCCTTGGCTAGGTCGGTCATTTTGCTGACGTCAGCAAATGATCTGAGACCGCTTGTCCCGCCCTCTCGCAAGCGATCTTGGCTTTGTCCCTCACCGCCTCGAAGTTGCGCCACTGCGTGTACCCCAACAATACTTGAAGCTCTCACGCCAGCCAGAACTCCACGCCCACGTTTTGGTGAGCACAGTCCTCAAAACTTTTATTCAGTCGTTGAATGAGTTCTTTTTTCATCATGGCGCCTGGGCTTCAGTTCTTGAAGATGATCGGGAACATTGCGTTGTGATCACGTAGCTTGAAGTCCTTATGAACGAGACAAGCGAAGATTAGCCAAGCCAGTCTCAAACTCATTCGGATCAAACGGGTCACCATGCCATTCAAGCGTCGCCTCATGCTCCGCATGCGAGGGGTCGAGTATGGCTTCAACAAAATCCAGATAGCCTGTCTGCCCGCCGACGTCCTCAGGCGGACAGGCGCGCACACCATCGATGCACAGCGGCAACGCAAAGCAAAGGTCCATATCAAACACTTTTTCAACCTCGACCTTATTCACCCAGTCATCACCAAAGTCGTAGGTATATTTGAACGAGGGCGCACCCTGAAGGTCTTTGTTGAGTTTTACCCGCGCTTCCGAGATCGGGCCGTCGCCCATGCCCCAATCAGGATCGGGTTCGCCATAACGCTCGCCCAGAATTTCAAACTCGTGCAAGTGAGAATTCGACCAACCCATGGTGGCTTGGATCACTAAGTGAAGCTTGGGCAGAGAGATCGTCGCGGGGACCGGGATCCGTCGCCAAATCGGGGGTTTGATGCCGGTCAGTTCGATCTTGAGCTGGTAGGTGGGGACGGGCTTCTTGGGCGCGTTGGTTCTTGTGGCCATAGAGTGGGCGAGGTTTGGATTGTTGGTTTGGAGATTTTGTCATACATCCCGGTACGCGGCATCACAACTATTCCTGTCGGAACCCTCGTGCGAGTGGTCGGCAATCAAATAGCTCATCCCGCCTTTGCCTTGCCCATTTCATTTGGGTTTCGTCGGGACTTTCGAGATGATCCTGCCGTCTTTCACGTACACCAGCGGCGTGCGAGTTTGAAACGCAATCTCCCTCGCTCTGATGGCCGCTCGGCGCAGCGCCGCATCAATCGCTTTGAATTCTGCTTCGGTTTCTTTCTTGGTCAAGCGTGCTTTCATATTTCGCTTCATTTAAACCACCGTCACCCGCGAGAATCGCATAAACATAACAAATTTGTAGCGCAGGGTTCACTTGACCAGGCTGTTTCCGCCTTTGTCATCAAGATTGAGGATGCGATTTCAATCCTCTCGCCCTAAGCTCAACTTCACGAGAAGTATCACGTTACTTTGTGGCAAGAAAGGCGATAAGAATGAAGGCATTTGTCTTAGTGGGTCTAATGGCGTTCTTAGCAGGCTGCCAGACATCCGGCCCGTCAACCACCCTCGCCGAAGAAGCCGGCAAATCGCTTGAACAATTGCAAGAGCTGAGGAAAAAGGCCGCGGGGGGAAGGCTTCGCTCTCAACTTGTGCATTCGGCGCAAACAGCAAGAATCCCGAGCCAACTGCCCAGATACAAAAGCTTGACTACGGACGAAGGGACGAAGCAATTCGCGTCTGATTCGAAAAGGTTTGCACAGGCGGTTTGTACACCGTCTTACGCTGAACTGAACGTTGGTCTGGCAACCCTCTCCGGGCTGAACAACTCGCTGGGTGAATTGAGCAAGCCGCCCGTGGAGACATTTGTCGGAATTAGCAAAAAGATACGCGAAAACAAAGAGGCGATTGAGCAGATGAATTGACAGGAAAGTTTTCCGAATCGTCTCATCAAAACCCTTGAGGCCTCCAAGGAAGATCAGACGAAATGTATCGACGCGGTATTGAGTGACCTCAAGGCGGATTTCGCTTCCTTTGAGGTCGGTGTATCGGCTAGCTTTGGTGCTTCGTTGAATCTTCTCGGTTCAGCGCTCAAACTCTTGCAAGGAATTTACGGTGCGGTTGAATCAGGGCAGCGCGAGCAGGCGTTAAAACGATTCGCCCGTATTCACGTTCACGACATTGAGTATTCTTTGGCCTTGCTTGATGGCCGAGTCGACGCGCCTCCCAGCAATGCTTCCAGCGTCCCATCACTGGAGACGCTGCGCGAGATCTCCTTACCAGCCAATACAACTTACGCAGATATGCTGAATAAGCTACGTGCGGCGAGCGCACATTGCGGCTTTGCTGTCTATGTAGAACTCCAAACAGCAGATACGATTAGCCTCGCTCAACGCTATCAAAACGCGGAATTGGTCTTGGACTCGATCAAGACCTTTAGATCGGTTCGGGGGACCGATGGCAATGCGCTCATCAAAGAGCTTACAACGCTCTATCGAAACTATTTCAAAGCGTTAGAGCAAGGCGCAAGTTCGGGCGCGGAATTGTTAGACTCGTTGTCGAGCACCCAATCCAAGATTAGCAATTTGCTCGGCCTATGGGACAACTTTCAAAAGGCAAGGAGTGGCGAATGAGGATTCGGTACATTGTGTGGCTGAGCTTGGTTTAACTAGCGGCACAAGCCGGATTGTCCCGTGCCGCTGAGCCCTTCATATTCAAAGGCCTTCCCGCGCCCGATGTTGGCTGGGTGGTGCGGCTTAGCACGCCTAGCAAGAACTCGGTCTGTACCGGTGTTGTCATCGCGACCGGGCTCGTCCTTAGCGCCAAACACTGCCTCGGCGAATGTGGCGAAAGAATGCAACTATGCAAACTAAGTTACGAGCTTCCACTAGTCCCTCCGAAAACGGGTAGCCTAAGCGGGACGGTAAGGAAGGCTGAGACACTGGAGCCAAAAGGACAAGACAGTATGTATGTCGACCTCGTCCTTCTTCAACTTGATCACGCAGTCTTGCCGCAAACCATGAAGTACCTCTACTCGCCAGGTGAGCTCACCAAGCTTTTGGATCAACCTGGTCTAGCCTACGGGTGGGGCCTTACGGGGCAGGCAGGGCCCTCTACAGTCTTACGATATGGGGAAGTCGACATCAAAAAGCAAATGGCCTCCTGCGATAAAGCCTTCGACGTAAAGGTTGACGCCGACCGGATGATTTGCGTCACGCCGGGTGCGCAAAGCGTTTGCGCGGGCGACAGTGGCGGCCCATTGATCATTGCCAGCCAAAAGAACGCAAGCACGATCCAGTTGCTTGGCATTGCCGTCAAAGTTACAGATACGGTTTGCCAGGCAGGAGTGGCGCTTTTCTTAAGGCTGGATCGGGAAAACGTTCAGGACTGGGTGAAGGCCAAGGGCGCGCAGCTAGAACTGCCTTCGCCGCCGGGGATATTTTAAGGTATCTGACCTTCTTAAACTTTACAGTCGCGCGAAAGGCCTTAGTCAAGGGATTGAGGCCCTTCTCGTTGACCGCTTCCATGAGTTCTCGGTCTACCTTGCCGATCACCACGGGCAAATCGCCGCGCGACAATCACTTTAATTGTTGAGAATATTGCGCCCATCCAATGATGATCCCTTCGAGTTCCTTTTCAATTGATCCGTTCACTTCACCAACTCCATCAACTTTCCAAAGCTATCAACAACGTCATACTTAACGTCTTCCGGAGCAAAGCGTAGGTTTATTTCGTCAAAAAATTTACGGGCGCATTGAATCTTTGTTTTTTCGATCTCGCGCAACTCCATGGACGACAGGGAACCTTTGGTCTCGGCGACGAAGTATACGTGCTTAACCGACCCTTCCTTGAACGAAATCGCCCAGTCGGGGTTGTAGTCCCCTACCGGTGTCGGAATGAGAAAACCGCGCGGTAGTTTCGCGTAGACGACCACATCGGTGCTGGTATCCAACTCTTTTACGAACTGACGTTCGACATTGGAATCGGTCAGTATGTAGTCGTAGATATGGCGCTGTAGTTTGTTACCGGCCTTGCAAAAGTCTTGCTTGGTTTGGCCCGCTGTGAAGATGTCCAGGTCGAATTTTTCTTCGACGGTGTCATAGGCCAAATGCTCGATGATGACCGTGGCTTTCTGTTCGTTAATTATTCGCACAGACTCTGCAATGAAGCTTTCTGGGTTAGTTTTAAACAGCGCGAAGATCACCGCGTTTAGCCCCATAAGGATATCCGCCACTGTCCGCCTGGTCAGCTTCGTGCCTTCGGCAAGCTTGCCGATTAAGTCGTATTTCACGGCAGAGTGGAGTGAGACCCGGTTTGTTTCGGTGTCGGTCGATTTAATGACAAACGCCAAACCCTCGCTTAGCGCTTGGTGAGTCGTCTGAGCAAGTTGCTCTCCGTGCTGGATGGTGTACTGTAACGGTGTTACCCGTAGGCCCGCATCTTTGTGGTTGAGCGCGTTGATCGCCTTCTGAACCAGTTCGTTCGAGTCGAACGCCACACTGTAGGCCGCCTTGCGATTGATGCGATTCCAAAGTGTCTTGAATTCTTGCTTGTCGAAGTTTGCGTTCAGCGGGTTCATCTTCGGACGGCGGTCGTCACTGATTTCGGGCAACTGGTTTTCGCTAAAAATACTATCAATGAGCTGATACACCTGGGCCGCATAAGGCTGAAGTTCGGTGGGCAGAGCGGCCAAGGTTTCAGTCTTTTTGGCATGGTGGTAGGTACTAGCGATCCGGTCGGCATCGTCTGTGTAATCATTCTTGAGCAAATACTTATAAATTTGCTTGGCCATCAGAGGTGTAATTGTAATATCGCCGGACGCGGACTTCACTACCTTGCCTGTGAAGAATTCTTCGTTGGCCACCTTCGGCCGGGCAGACAAAGACTCACTAATGTCCTTTTGCAAGGCTGCGACAAAATCTTTATAGCTCTCGCTGGCCACCACCGTTAGCACGTTCACGTCATGAACGAGGGCCGGGTGATCCATGCGATCACCTTGCTGGTTGACGGACAGTCGCAAGCCGCGACCAACTTCCTGGCGCCGCGAGATGGTGTTGTCGCTATGCTTAAGTGCACAGATCACAAAGACATTGGGGTTATCCCAGCCTTCGCGCAGTGCCGAGTGCGAAAAAATAAAGCGGACGCTTTTTTTATCACGCGTCAAAGCATCGTCTCTATCCAAGGGCAGGGAAAGCAGCGTCTCTTTGTCTTTCAGAATCAGGTCGTAGGCGTCCACGTCATCGGACAGTCCCGCGTTTTCGCCACGGGCCGCAAAGCTGGGATCTGCGAGCCGTTTTGTTTTTTTATCGATGGAGAAGTAACCGCTGTGTGTCTTATCGGCGTTAATCGATTTTAGGTATTTGATGTACGGTGTCTCGTCTAGGTCGAGCACCTCGTTGAGGTACAGCGTGTACTCCTCTTCAAAGACGCGGGCGTACTCCCCCTTTTCATCGGCAGCGGCGTAATCTCTATATTTGGCCACCTCGTCGATAAAAAATAGGGTCAAGACTTTTACACCGTGCTGAAAGAGAGTTTGCTCTTTATCAAAGTGCGCTTTGATGGCTTCACGAATCTGAATACGGCGCAATGCGGCTTCACTCACGTCCCCGGTCGCATCCCCCACGATGAGTTCAAGCCCATTTGTAAAGCTCAAGGTATCGGTATTGGCATTGATGTCCGACACCACAAAGCCATCGCGATACTGGTCCAAGTGGTTAGACAGATCGAAGAGGTTATCGCCTTTGCTCAGCTTTCGCACAAGGCGCTTAATGTTGCCGCCAGCAAGCTTTTGCTCAAACTCCACGCGCGCCTCAGGCGGCCTCTTTGTGGAGATATCGATGCTTTGCAGATACAGGTAACCTGCCGTGCCCGCCAAGCCTTTCACCGAAATGCCGCGCACGGCAATTTTTTTCACTAGCTTTTGGTTGTAAGCATCCAGGGCGTCCAACCGATGAATTTTGTTGTGCGTCGTCTTATGAGTGGCGGAGTAGCGCAGCACCATCAGAGCCTTGAACGCTTCCAAGGATTTCAAAGTCTTGGCTCCTTCCATCTTTTGTGGTTCGTCCAAAATCAGGATGGGGCGGTTGGCACTGATCACATCAATCGGGCGCCGCGTCTGAAAGTCGTCCAGCTCCTCATAGATGCGGCGATTGTCGGCACCTTGAGCAGCGAAGGCCTGCACATTGATGATCATCACGTTAATGCCTGCATCCGACGAGAAGCTCTCCAAATGGTGCAACTGCTTGGAGTTGTAGATAAAAAAGCGAGCTTTCTTCTGGTAGGTTTCCAGGAAGTGTTCGGCCGTGATCTCCAGAGCTTTCGCCACACCTTCACGGATCGCGATGCTTGGCACAACGATAATGAACTTGCTCCAACCGTAGCGCCGATTGAGCTCAAAGATCGATTTGATGTAGCAGTATGTTTTGCCGGTGCCGGTCTCCATCTCCACATCCAGATTGATGCGGGCGACGTTGTTTTTGACCAGCGCCTCTGACACAGGAAGATTTTGCATGCGCTGAAGGGACTGAATATTGTTCAGCAAGTGGGCATCGGTTAAGGATAGGTCTGCGTTCTTGAAACCAGCCTCAGAAAAGAGGTCCTCCACCCCCATCCTGGCTTTGCCTGGGTCGATCCGATAGGTGCTCGCTCCAGCGGAGGCTGGGGGCTGCCCGATGAAGCAACCCACCACGGCTTGTACTGCAGCGGTTTGGTAGGCCTGGGTTTTGAACTTGAGTTTCATGGTGCTTTGCGTAATCTTGTGGAGCCGCTGCACTCCACAAGCTGGTTTGTGGAGCGTAAAAGCAAAAGTCGGCTCCATAAACCCGCCAACGCTAGCGTTGGCTTGGATATCATGATCGTTGGCCTTTTTACATTCCTTTCTACAGTTAGGCTTTTCCTAATAGATGCAGAAAGGCGTAAGTGCTTGATTTTTTTATGATTTTTGATCATCGTTTACTAGAAAAGCTAGTTTTGGCTACTTCTTTCTGCAAGGGTCCAAACAGGATGAGAGCGCGAACCGGCATTGTGAATGCGGGCCGCGCGGCGCAGATTGCTGAGCAAGTTGCTGATCTTGCGCTCCTTTTGTTCAGCCGTCAGCGCATCACTCAGCTTTGGCAAAAGTAGCTGATTGACCTCTTTGCGGCTGGCCTGATGAAACTTCCGCAAATAATCCATCAACAGCTTGGCATAAAACTCGTCATCTTGGGTGCGGGTGCGAATGTAGTCCGCCTTTCCAGCGGTGATCTTCGCTACGGAAGCGGACACATGAAAGTTGGGCTTGCGCCCTTCAATAAGGCCTCCGCGCTTTAAACGCGTTACCGCATCGTCAGGTATGTTTAGCTTCTTCTGAACCCGATCCAAGGCCAATACATCGACAAACGCTAAATGGGAGTTGAGCATCAACATCTGGGTATAGGTTGAATCCACAACGCCTCCGTAGATCGACATTCGCACCGCGTTGGGATCAGACAAATCATAATCCGGCATGGGCAAGTAACGCTTGGACTGCAATAAATGCATGTCATGAATGCCATAGCCCATTTTGTCGATCATGTTCAGGCTAGACATCGCCTCCACCAAAAACGCATTGCGGTAGCGGCGCGGCACCTTCTCTCCAAGCAAGTAATCCTCTGGAGCGCCCTCAAAAAACCCGCCTTCATTCTCAAAGACCAAGCGGTCTTGCTGCTCAATCACTGTGATCCGACCACATCTCGAATAATCCTGATGCGCTATGCAATTGTGAAGGGCTTCCAACACCATCTTTTGGTCGTACTTCGAAATCTCATGGGGCACCAATTGGCCGAGCGGAAGTAATCGCAATTGGATGTTGCGAATTTTTCGATAGAGTGCGGTCGTGCTTAGCAGGAACGGTGCACTGAAATGCTCGTAAGCACGCTCGGGGCCTTCCAGTTTCCACGTCATTTGTACTGGATGCGGCGACAAGAGGTACGCCGACTCGGCTTTGCCTAAGAGCAATAGGCCGGCACGGGTGATTTTTCCGCCTTGCGTAATTCGAGCCCGGTCCAAAAACGTTGTCAAAGGCCAGGCCATGACTTCGCCAGCGTCCAGCCGGTTAGCGTGCTTTTTCGCGAAAGCGATACGGGCGTCATTCACGGCAGCATCGTCCAGGTCATCTAACGTTGCCTGCAGCACGACCTGGGCAGACCAGTCTTGCATCGCGGTCTGTCTACGAATTTCGTCAAGCTTATCCAGCCCCAAGGACCTGAGGCTTTCGCCAGCACGCGCGTGGTAGTGGCCCTTCCATGCAATTGGCATGCCGCGAGGGGCGGGTGGAATTTCAAACAGCACAACCCGCCCCCGCTCGTGGTCCAGAACATGAATATTGCGCAGGGTAATGCTTGGCTCGGTGGATTCAGCGACCTGGTTTTTTAAGCCGTGCAGCCGCCCTGGCTCGATCCGGTAATCAGACCCAACCACTGCGCGGTTCTTGTCATTTACTCCAAAGACCAACCACGCCCGCTCTAGCCCACGCAGATTGGCCTCATTACTCAGCGCCGAGAAATACTCACCAATCTTATCGGTGCTGTAGTCGTGACTCGCTTGCTTGAACTCCACGACCTCACTTTCCCAGGCGCGAATAAGCTCAGAGAGCTTTTCAGAAAGAGCGACTTGATCCATGCTCAATTTCTCAAATGCACTTTACTTCAGTCGCTGGCGATAGAAGCTTGAAGATTTGCTCGATATTGATCTTGACCGCGCTGTCTTTAAAACCTGCATCGCGGAACACAACGCGAAGGGGCTTCAGCTTGGCTAACTCTTTGACGAAGTTTTCGTCAACACCGCCAGAATGATCAAAGCATGCTGCCAAAGCATTGCCATCTACAAGAAACACTTCTTTATCTTGAATCTTTTGCCTAACAATTGGCAGCGCCAGATCTACCCCCCAATCTAGCATGACTTGGAACAACAAGTCTTCTGCTGTACGACCGGTCTTGATGTTGTCTACAAAAAGACCAAGGTTTGCCTTGTCCATCGCGTCTGGAGCGTAATAGACCTCCGCCATATTTGAACCGTCTATTCTAAGTACGCGAAAGCCGGTATCTTTTGGAGCCGAATTGCTTCCGCTCTTCAGAACGCTATTTCCAGCTCGGCGAATGCGTTCTTTCGTTACTTCAGACAAATACAGCGGCCGGTTATTCTTTTTGAGAAGGTTAGCCGCAGCTTGCACCGTTTTCTTGGCGTTGCCAGTGGTGGAGCCAAGTGCAACCTCTAGGCTCTCAGGTAGTTGAACAAGAATAAAGCGATGATTGCTGCCATATGTCGCATTGGCGTGGAGTACAGCCTCGGCAGTGGTACCCGAACCTGCAAAGAAGTCCATGACAATTGCCTCTCGATCCGAAGGGGTTAAATATTCAATCAAGCGCGAAAGTTCCTCATGGTCTTTGGGGTTACTAAAAACCTTTGCTCCCATAAGTTTCCGAAGATAAACAACCCCGCCCCAAGGGGCGAGGTATTAGAAGAAAGCAAGCTGACGATCCTCGTGCAGCTTGCTGTACTCAAGACCTTGGTTCTTGACGTAATCTCTGATCATACTTTCGTCGCCATGTTTGCCCACCGTACTCGCAAAATACCCATCCGACCAGAACTCCCCACCCCAAAGCCTTTTTTTAACCTGAGGGCAACGCTTGAAAACTTCTCTGGCCGTCAAACTCTTAACCAACGTCACTATCTTCGTCACTGAGTAGGTTGGAACTGACTGGACCAGAAAGTGAACATGATCTTTGTCTGTTCCAATCTCCAAAAACTTCACCTGATAACGACTCTCAATGCCTAGACATACCTCTTTTACGACCTCTTCCACATTACTATCAAATACCACTCTGCGATACTTTGCAGGAAACACCAAGTGATACATCAGGACCGTGACGTTATGTCTCTTGTGCAGATATTGGCTCATCCCCCAAGCTTACACACCGAACGCCGCAAGCGGCGAGGAATATACCCGCAGAGATT
>JAYUOT010000091.1:0-18423 GCA_043760705.1 Betaproteobacteria bacterium | reverse complement strand
GGCCAGCACCCGGGCCAGCACCCGGGCCAGCACCCGGGCCAGCACCGGGGCCAGCACCGGGGCCAGCACCGGGGCCAGCACCGGGGCCAGCACCCGGGCCAGCACCGGGGCCAGCACCCGTACCAGGTCCGGTTCCCGTACTTCCGCCAGCGGCCGGTCCAGGGCCGTCGCCAAGTGTCGTGACCAACGGACCTGGTTTTTTTGAACCAGCGCTTCTCGCACCCGCGATCCTCCGGGCTTTCGATCCGAACGCCTTGCGTTTGGCCGCGGTTGGATCTCCGGCCGATGTCGCGCGTGATTTCCGAGCGCTTGCACCCTTTGAATTGCCGCAGGCCGAACGGGTGGCCGGTGTCACGGAAAAGGCGAAGTCCGCGGTCAAAGAAGACGATGACTGCGTTCCGACCCCAAAAGCACTGAAGGCCGCTGTGGATAAAGACCGGGTCAAAGCGAAGCCAAAAGCGAAAGTCATGGTCCGTCCCGCTTTGTCGGAGTTTATGCCCGATAAAAGGCTCAATTTCTCTGAGTCGTTAAAGCAAGCTTCAAAAAGATTCAAGCCCCCAGTCAAGATTGCACCCCCTGCCGCTCCTGAGAAAATTTGCTAGGCGGCTGAGAAACGTACGCCACCAAAACGATGAGCACTCGGTTTTATCGCTGAGTGCGACCAAGCCCCTGTGTGATGCAAGTCGCCTGCGGGCTTTTTCTTTGCCCAAGGTGACTTAGGCCCAAAATTTTGCCACTGAAATCCGTTCGCCTGACGCGCACAACCTCCGGTCAATCGTCTCTTTTGCACGATCTTTACCCACCGTTTAAGGAATTGCTTGATCCGATAAGTAATTTATGAGATATTTTGTTAGCTTAAGTATTTAAGCTCATGTTTTTAAATGAATTTTTGCAAAATATCAATAAATCACCTGAAGATTATTTCCCTGTGATTCCTAGAACGATTGTTTTCGCCAAGGTCCGGGGGCGGCTTCGTCCCGGGTATAAGTTGCTGGCCGTCGAGCCTCGGGTCATGTTTGATGGGGCGGCAGTCGCTATGGCCGAGGTCGCGTTTGGCCTCGGGGCCCTATCCGGCTTTTCCACCGAGGCGCGTAGTTTTGAATCAGGTCGCGACTCGACGCAGAGCAAGTTAGGCTTGGCAACCAAACTTGTCGAGAACCCGTCACAATCATCCATTGCCAACAGCGCCAGACTGGGTCCGCGCCAGCTTCTAGTGGTCGATCCCGGTGTTTCGGATTGGCAAAGTCTCATCGTCGGCGTCGCCAGTGACGTGGATGTTCTCGTATTAGATCCCACTCGCAACGGTCTGAGCCAAATCGCTGAGCGCGCACAAATGCTAGGTCAAGTCAGCGCCCTGCATGTGTTATCTCATGGTGAACAAGCACGTTTAACACTTGCGGGTGCTGATATCGATATGACGGAGTTGATTCGTTCTCAAGCGGCTCTCCAAACCATCGGTCGCACCATGACCGCAGACGGTGATATTTTGCTCTATGGTTGCGATGTCGCCTTAGGCTCTGCCGGTGGCACCTTTATTGGTCTGATCGCTCAATATACACAGGCTGACGTGGCCGCGTCCATTAATTCAACCGGTGCAGCGTCGTTGGGCGGCGACTGGACCTTGGAGGCGAGCGCAGGCGCCATTGAAACTGGCCTGGTCATCGCTCGCGCCCAGCAGGCTAGTTTTCAGCAGATACTGGCCCCGGGATCCGAGCCGGTACTGACCATTCAAAAAGGTGTGGTGTCGGACGATGTTGTCGGCCCCTCAGCACGAATTTTCTTGGTCGACGATAGCAATACGCGCACCGCAGAAACGCTATTGATCGGATCTGCCGGAAATACCGGCAATCCCATTGCTGGCATCGTGAACGCCACGACCGGGTTGTCCCTAAATACCGACGAATCCAATGTGGACGGTTCGGATACGGTTCGCTACGCGGTCGTCGTGACCAACACGGTCAGTCTTGATATTTACGCCTTCGATATTAAACTCAGTGATACATTGCCGCCTGGAGTGACCCTCGCCGATGTCTCCAATTTCAGGGTCAGCTTGGGGGATGGCACGCTTGTTTACGACGGATTGGTGGGTACTCAAAACAACGTTCTGCGTGGCGATGATGGCAGTGTACTGAGCGATCTTGCGTCAACCACGGCCGCTTTCTTCAATTCAGGGCAGGGCTTGGAGTTTGTCGACGCGCCCGGCGGCCTGGGGTTGCTCACAGGTGCTGGCAACGCAGGAGCGTCCTCCGGAACCAATGTTTTGATCGTGACCTATGACGTCACCTTAAATGCGGGCAGCGCCTTGGTGACCCAGGCCGGTCGATCCTTGACGTCAAGCGCGAGCCTTTTCAGCTATTCCGATGTGGATGCGGCGCCGAATCTGTTAACTGCGCCGATTTCTGAAGAAGCAACGATCAATATTGCCAAGGCCTCGATTGCCAAGGTCGTGATTAGTACCAGTGAAGCTCATACCTCCAGTACAGACGTTGCAATCGGTGAAATCGTCACCTATCAGGTCACGATTTCGATTCCAGAGGGCACCCACATGCCCGTCGTGTTCCATGACTGCCTGGACGATGATCAGGCCACCGGTGGTGCCCCGGCGGATTACCTCGCAGGCATGTCGCATGTCGGTATCGACAGCATCGTCTTCAGTGCCGGACTGAACTCTGACAAGGGCACGGATCTTGTGATGCTACAGGCGAGTGGCGCGATCAGTTTTGGCCCCGTCAATGGCTTTGCTGATCGTGGATTAACGATTGATTTTAATCAGCTCACTAATAGCAATAACAGTAACGCTACGGCAGAGACGATCACCATCACCTACCGAACCTTGGTGCTGGATCGCCCCCGCAATCAAGAGCGCACGCTACTCTTGAATTTTGCGGACATTAAGGTTGATGGTGTTCAGCAAGCGCTGGCCACCGATGGCGTGCGTGTACGAGAGCCGGATTGGATGATCAACGTCACTCCCGACAATGCTGTTCATCAGGCGGGTGATGTCGTTACATTTTCGGTCACGGTGATGGGTAACAACATCACGGGCTTCACGGGCACTCTGGATGCGATGCTTTCAGGTTTGCCAGCGGGTTTGACCTATGTACCGGGAAGTTTTGTGGTCGATGCCGCGAGCACGGTGGTCGGCGACCTCTCGGCGAATGCTGGAAATATGAGCGCCACCATCAGCCGTTTGGCTCCAGGCGATAAAGCCGTATTTACCTTTCAAGCCGTGGTCGGTGCCGGGGTCAGCCCAGGCCAAAGCTTAAGTATTCCCGCTTTAGTGCGGTACAGCTCTTTGGCAAATGACCCCGATAACACCGGTACTTTGAGTGCGACGCTCACCGAAACCACGACGGGTGGTTTACAGCAGGACAGCGAAAGAACCGGCGCGCAAGGGGTTGGCGGTGCACTGAACGATTATGCTCGCGCCGATACGGGAAGTCTGTTAATCGCGGCACCCCAAGTGACCTTGACGATCGTTCAAACCTCAGAGGCAAATACTGCCCCCGATAGCGGTAATTCCGCCAGCCCTGGTTTGGCCGAAAATATTCCGGTGGCGATTGGTGAAGTCGTGCGATATCGCGCACTGGTGCGCCTGCCTGAATCCACTTCGCTGGACGCGGGTATCCGTGTATCACTACCCAATGGCCTGCGTTTTTTAAATGACGGCACGATTGCCTATGCGCTGGTCGCAGATGGAGGACTCACATCTTCCACGCTCGCCGGCGCGGTCGCTGATGGAGGAACACCCAGCAATCCGCAAGAAATCGCTGCAATCCGTCCAGCCACCCTGCTTCCTGGCTCGGCAGTCACACGGGTAGGCGGTGGTACGAGCTTTGCGAGTGGCGATGATGTTCTGTTCTTGCTCGGCGACTTGATGAACGCCGACGGCGATGCCGATGCTGAATGGGTGGTGGTGGAGTTCAACGCCGTCGTTGAAGATCAGTTGAGCAATCAGGATGCTCTGACGAATCATCGTGGCAGCGCCCCGCCAGTGAGCGCCAGTGCCCTCAGCACCCAATTCGATTTTGTGACGAACGCATCTCTAACAGCCGCAGTCGGTGGCTCCTCAGATGTTGATACCGTGACCGTGCGCGAACCGGCGATTATCGATTTGTCCAAGACGGTGCTAAGCACGACGGTCAATACAGCGACTTTTAGTATCTCGTTCTCCAACACGGGGTCCGAGGAAGCCTACAACGTGCGCCTTGTTGATGATTATTCGGGCGCGATCAACATCACTCCGGCCAGTGTTTTGGTGTCGAGCGTCACGAGCGCTGCGGGCTATGTGCTGAACCCCTCGTCGAACGCTGTTGACCTCACCCTTGCCAAGCTGGATCCGGGCCAGTCGGTGACGATTATCTATACCGTCACGATCACCGATCTATCCTTGCCGGTGCCGCCTCGTCAAGCCCAAATCGTCTACGAAGGCTTGAGCAGCGCCGGGCTGACCCTGATTCCGATGCAGGGTGGGGCGCCCATTGTGGGAGTGCCAAGCAGTACCCCGGGCGTCATTAGAAACGGCGCCAGTTTCGTCGCCGACCTGATTGGGCAGGACAACTATATCGATCAAGTCGCTGCCGGTTCCGGCGTGATTGCGGGTCGCTTGTGGGACGATACCAATGTGGTTGGCAGCGCAAATTCCGCGAATGGCGTTTACGACTCCGGTGCTGGTCTCGACAAGCCCCTAGCCAATGTGAATGTGACACTGCAATGGGTCGGTCCAGGCCCTTCGCCGCTTGGGTTCCCGATCATTGTTCAGACCGATGCCGACGGCAAGTACTGCTTCGCGGGCTTGCCTCCGGGTGATTACAAGGTTGTGATCCCTGGCGCGACTCTCACCACGGTCTCGGATGGTGTGGTGAACGAACGCTATGAGTCCGATGGTGCGATCAATCAAATGATTGCTCTTACTCTGCCCAACGGTGCCAAGTTGGACGGCAATGATTTCGCCTTCGTGCAGATCAATGAAACCCCCACGGTGACCGTGCCTTCGTCAATCATCACTTTTGATGAAGATCAAACCCTTTGCTTCGATGGTGGATCCGGTACGGTCGGGTCTCTGACCCATGCGGGCTTCATCACGGTGGGCGATCCGGACTCTCAGGACCCGTCGACCCAAAATGTCATCATGACCGCAACCCAAGGCATTCTTGATATTGGGGTGGCCGGTGTTGCCAATAATGCAAGCTTCAACAATGTGTTTGTCACTGGCGATTTAAGCTCCGCACTCAGCTTGACCGGCACCCGTGCGGACATCAACGCACTCCTCGCCAGCCTTTGCTACAAACCCACCGCCAACTACTTTGGCCCAGCGCAAATTAGCGTCACGATGAATGATCGCGGCAATGGTGGCGATCTGCTGGCAGGCAATGGCCTACCTTTCGAGCCCGCGGCAGACAATTTGAGTGCCAATAAAATTATTAGCCTCACCATCAATAACGTCGCCGATCCCACCGAGGCCCGTCCGGATGAGCAAACCATTGTCGAGCCCAATCCAGGTCCTGCGAGCCCGTTGACGGGTAATGCTGTGCGAACCAGCCCCGCTGCGAATCCGCCCGGCGACGTGGCAGATTACGATATCGACAACGATGTGTTGACGGTCGTAGGTGTCGCCCCAGGCGAAGGCGCTGATCTTGCCAATACTTACCTAAATACGGGTGTGGGAACACCCATTCTTGGTCAGTATGGCAGCCTGGTGCTTAGCCCGGACGGGAGTTATAGCTACCTACCCAACGCGAATGCCCAGACCATCCCCCAAGGTGTAACGGCGGACGACGTGTTCAGCTACACCATCAGTGACGGCGGCTCAACACCGAATCGCGATACGACCACGATAACCATCCATATCACCGGTGCGAACGATGGGCCGGTCGCCCGCCCCGATACCAATTCCATCAACGCCAATGCTGGCGCGCCGAAGACTGGCAATGCGGTGACCGGTGGGTCGCCGGGCGATCAAGCCGATACTGACGTGGATGCGGGGGAGGTTTTGAAGGTTCAGGGCGTTCAGGCCGGAGTCGTGGCCGGGCCGATCACGGGGGGCGTGGCCTCTTCCATCACTGGGACCTATGGCTCGGTGCGGCTGAACTCGGACGGCTCTTATAGCTATACGGTGAATGCCAATAACCCTGCCGTGCGGGCACTGAATGGCACGCAAACCCTCACCGATACCTTCTCCTACACCGTGTGCGATAGCCAATTTGCAAGCGCAACGACCACCTTGGTGATCACCATAAATGGTCAGAATGAAGCGCCGGCCGGTACTGATAAAACTTTTACGATTCTTGAAGACGCGCCGCCGATTCGCCTGAGTGCAAGTGATTTCGGTTTTTCGGACCCCGACGCCGGTGACAGTTTCAAAGCGGTGCGAATAGACAGCTTGCCGATCGCTAGCAGTGGCGTGCTCAGCTTCAATGGCGCTGCAATCAGCGTCGGACAGATCATTTCTTTTGCGAATATCAATCAGATCGTCTTCACACCTGCGGCCAATATGAATAGCGCGGTGCTGGGCGGCAACCCTGGTTTTAATTTTAGTGTGTGCGATGTGAACGGACCAGCCTTTGACCCTGCGCCGAACCGAATCAGTTTCAATATCACGCCAGTGAATGACCCTCCGCTTGCGCCCAACGAAGTTTTCACTGTGGGGCGCGATGTCACCTTGAGCTCGCCCGGTGCAAAGTTAAGCGCGGTGCAAGGCCCGACCGACCCTGATCTTCCCAACGATACTTTGCAGGTTCAAGTTCAAAGTCTTCCTTCCGCGAGTCAGGGGGTGTTTTATCGCCCGGGCGCCAGTGGCGCTGTTCCGGTCATCGTGGGTGACCTGCTCTCCCCCGCTCAGTTGCAACAATTGTGTTTCGTGCCCAGTGCATTGTTAAGTGGAACGCCCAATCCGGACGGAACCCTTCCAGCCGGAACTCTCGGCTATAAGGTCACGGATGTCACCGGTGCGACGGCCAATGGCAGTATCGCCATCAACGTCCGCCCTCTGCCGCCAGCGCTGATTCCGTCCCCGCTGCCGGTGCCGCCAAAAGTTGATTCTGTTCCTGTCGTGCCCGCTGGGGCTGCGCCTTCGTCCATGGCCTTCGTCAGCAACGTCGCAGCCCAGTCGGGTGTCGCCCGGCAAGCGGATGATTTGCGGGTCACTCAACTTCAGGACCGAAGTCTCTTTGATCCCTTCAATGCCTTGGCCGTGAAGGCAAGCGACATGGGCGACATCCGCATTGCAAAGGCCGATGTGGGCAAAGCCAAGGCTGAACGCCCTCAGAAAGAAGAGGATGACTGCGAGCCGGACAAGCCAAAGGTTAAAATGAAGCCCAAGGGGGTCAAGCGGGCCTTGGCTGAAGAAAAACTAGGTCCAAACACCAAGAATTTTTCTGAGATGTTGACGACCGAGAAAAAACGCATGAAGCTGCCGGTCAAGTTGAAGCCGAAACCAAATGTTCAGAGTGTCTGTTAGAGGCCGTTCGATTGATATGTAGCAAGTAGCAAGTAAAAAGTATTAGGAAAAGCGAGGCGTCAAGACCTCAAGAAGCCTAGAAACACAATTAGTCACGGGAAGAAAAAATGAGTCTTATGTACCCCCATCGGGTGCTCACAACAATGGCTGCCACGACGGCAGTCGTCATGTTGAGCGCTTGCACGGTGTCACCAGTCGCTATCGACAAAGAAGAAGTCGGACGTCGGGTTGCTGAGGACAAGTCGAAAATGTTTGCCGACCAAGAGGCCATCCGTGGTGCGATGGGCTTCCCCGAAGTCGCGGCGCGAGCCCTCAAGTACAACCTGGACTACCGGGTGCGGTTAATGGAAGAAGCCGTCGCGCAGGGCCTGCTCGATGTCAGTAGCTGGGAAATGTTCCCGCGCCTCCTGGCTAATGCTGGTTATGCCCATCGCAACAACGATCAAGGCGGATTCTCCCGTCTGATCCCCGGCGGTACCACTTCAGCCACGGCCTCCCAAACTGTGGACAGCACGCGCCGCCTCGCCAACGTGGAGTTTGCCTGGAATATTCTCGATTTCGGCGTCTCCTACTATCGCGCCAAAATTGCTGCGGACCAGGTGCTCATCGCGGAAGAGCGTAAGCGCAAAGTCATGCAGAATTTAATGCAGGACACGCGCACTGCGTTTTGGCGGGCACTGGGTGCGCAGCGTTTGCTCGGGCAAATGGACTCGCTCATGCAGCGCTCCAACCTCGCCTTGGCTCGAGCTCGCCAAATTGAACAGCAGGGTCTCTTGCCCCAGGCGCAGGCCCTGGCCTACCAGCGTGCCTTGCTGGATTCCACGACGCTCTTGCAAGTGCGGCGCCAGGATCTTGAACTCGCCAAGGCTGAGTTGGCGACCTTGATGAACTTGCGTCCCGGTGAAGAGTTTGTGCTGGCCGATGAAGCCGAAGATGTCCTGCCTCCATTGCCTGCCAATATCAGCTCGCTTGAGGATCTGGCATTAAACCAGCGCCCTGAGCTTCGCGAAGAAGACTATCGCAAACGCATCAGCGCGAACGATGCCAAGCGCGCCATCGTATCGCTGCTGCCTGGCGTCGAGTTCAATATGAATCTGCAACGCGATTCGAATAGTCTATTATTAAACAAGAACTGGATCGATACCGGTTTTAGACTCTCGGCCAATCTGTTCAAGCTGGCTTCCATCCCTACGGTGAAACGCAGTCAGGAAGCGCAAAAGCAACTGGACGACACTCGTCGTATGGCCCAGGCCATGGCGGTACTGACGCAAGTGCGGGTGGCCTCGTTGCGTTACGGGCTTGCCAAGGATGAATTGGGTACCACGATCGATAGCGCGAATGTCGATCAAAGGCTGGCCAATTATGCGAAAGCCTCGGCCACCTCGCGGGTTGATTCTGAACTGGAAGTCATTCGCACCGAAGCCCGTGCTTTGCTGTCGAACTATCAGCGCCACATTGCCTACTCTAATGCTCAAGCCGCCTGGGGTCGTTTGTTTAACTCGGTGGGTTATGACATTGCCCCGGCTGAGCGCGGCGCGAGCGTTGCACAACTTGCCGAAGTCATCAAGCGCTCCATCATGGAATGGCAAAGCAACACCTTTGGACGTTCTGCGGCGGTAGTGCCTGCGATGCCCGCCGTCGCAATCAATCTTTCCGGCTTGAATGATCGTGAGCAAACCAGTGCTGTGACTCTTGCGATGATGGAGGCTCTTGCCAAGATGGACATTCAAGTGGTGCCCGCCGGGCCTGCCACTTGGACGATTGATATCAAGACCGTGATCGTGCCAAGTAAGGGTGCGACCTCGCGTGCGACCTGGGAGATGGTGGTTAGAAAGCCCAGTGGCGCAATCGCTGGCAAGGGTCGTTACACGAGTGATCTGCCGGGCGACTCTCTGGCCCAGTCTTTGGCCGCGATGTCTCAGTCGGCTTTGACGGCTCACAGTTCAGCGCTGGCCGAATGGATGGATACCGCCGAATCAAGATTTGCCGAAACCTTAACGATTCAAAAGAACTGAATCTGAGAAACAGAAAAGAGAACCCTATGGCGGCTACCATGCCAAGCCTCATGACTGTTCGTTGGCGCCAAGCAACTCGTGCCCTGGCCTCGGTCGTACTCATTGGGGTGCTGGGAGGGGTTTCTACCCTACAGGCGCAAACAGCTCAGGGGGCCGCGGGTGGAGCCTCCGTCGCTTCGCTCACGCCAAGGGTGTTGCTTGTGCCCTCGCAAGAGACAACTCTGGTCTCTCAGATGGTGGGCCGCGTTAATTCACTGGCGGGTTCGATTGGAACTTCCTTTAGATCGGGTCAACCGGTCATTCGCATGGAATGTTCCGAGCATGAGGCCAAGCTAAGAATTGCCGAAGCCGAATTTAACTCAGCCAAGGAAAATCTCGATGCGAAACAGCGTCTTTTGGATCTTAAAGCGGCGGGTGAAGTAGAAGTGTCGATGGCCGCGTCCGCCGCCGAAAAGGCCAAGGCTCAGATTGAGTACGCAAAAACTCAAATTCGTCTGTGCAGTATTTCTGCACCCTTCTCGGGACGCATCGTCAAGCTGCATATTCGTGAATTTCAAAGTGTGAACGTCGGCGCACCCTTGGTGGATATTGTGAGTGCAGGCTCGCTTAAAACTCGCTTGAACGCACCCTCCAAATGGCTGACCTGGCTCAAGCCTGGCACTAAGTTTATGGTGCAAATCGATGAAACCGGTAAATCATATCCGGCTTCAGTCACTGCAGTGAATGGGCGAGTCGACGCGGTCAGCCAATCGATTGAGATTGAAGGCCAGGTCAATGGCACCTATTCCGAACTCTTGGCCGGCATGAGCGGCTCGGCCAAATTCTCGCAGGCGCAGTGAACGCCCCTCAAGACCCCAGTCGTCTGGCGCACTATCTTTCGGTTTACGCGCATCTGCAGGAGCGTACACGCGCAGCGAAAACTCTGCGTGATCTTTGGTTTACCATCGCCAACGAAACCTACCAGCTTTTCCCCTATCGTCAGGGTTTTGTATGGCAGCTCGACGGAGCCAAAGCGCGCTTGCGCGCTGTTTCGGGTCTAGCCCAACTGGGCGACGAGTCACCGCTCACTCTCTGGCTCAAAAAACTTGGACGGCTACTTGCAGACAAGCTCGATAACGATCCTGATTTTTTAAACATCGACGATGTTCCGGCTGACATGAAAGAAGGTTGGGAGGAGTGGATGCCCGAGCTTGTTTACGCCATGCCGATCAAAACACAAGATGGCCGCAAGCTGGGTGTGGCTGCCTTCGCTCTTGAAGAAGCTCCGCCGGATGTTGCACAAGAAATCGCCCTGCGCGGGTTTTCGGCCTATGCCTTCGCCTGGGCCGCGCTGGCGCCCAAACGCAAGGCCATGGTTCGCAAGGCCTCGCGCTTTGTGGTGTGGATCTTGATGGCACTGGCCATTGCAGCCATGTTTATTCCAGTGCGTTTATCGGCACTTGCACCGGCCGAGGTCATTGCACTCGATGCGCTTGCGATTTCCGCGCCGATTGATGGCGTGATCAAGAGTTTTTCGGTGCAACCCAATCAAGAAGTCAAACAAAATGAACTGCTGTTCACTTTGGACGAGACGACCTTAAAGAACCGCAAAGAGGTCGCACTGAAGCAGCTTCAAGTGGCGAGATCCGATGCCTTGGCCGCCGAGCAAAAGGCTTTCAGTAGCGATCAAAGCCGCTCGGAACTGGCGGCCTTGAACGGCAAGGTTGCCGAGAAGTTGGCCGAGGTTGCGTCTGTGGAAGACCTCCTGAAACGCGTTGAGGTACGCTCGCCGGGCCAGGGCGTGATTGTGTTTGGCGATATCAATGATTGGCAAGGCAAGCCCGTGGTGACCGGTGAACGCATTGCCTTGCTGGCCGATCCGAAAGACGCCGGCGTGCTGATTTGGCTACCTGTTTCCGATGCCTTGAATATTGAGGCCGGTGCAGCCATCAAGCTCTACCTGCAAGTTGCACCTTTAAAGCCTTTGGAGGCAATACTGACTCAGACGAGCTATCAGGCCGTGCAATCACCTGATGGCATCAGCGCCTATCGGTTGCGCGGCAAACTCGATTTTAAAACCGATGAAGAGCGCGCTCTGGCGCGAGTCGGCCTGCGCGGCACGGCTAAAATTTACTCCGAGAAAGCGCCTCTGGGCTATTATTTATTCCGTCGCCCACTGGCTTCACTTCGTGAACTTACCGGGCTGTAGGCTCGCCTCAAGAAGCGTCCAAGCGCCAACACCATGATTGCCCTTAGAGAAGATCTTCGACTCTTTCCCGCGGCCAGCAATAAGGACGGTTCGCCCTCTTGGATGGTGCAGGATCCTGTCACCAATCGATTCTTTCAGATCGGTTGGCTGGAGTTTGAAGTCCTGTCGCGCTGGCCGATGCAAGACCCCGAGCGGATCGCCCAAGCCATCGAGAATGAAACCCCGCTCGCGGCGGAAGCGGACGACGTGATGAAGGTGATTGGCTTCTTCCAGCAGCATCAATTGATGAGGGCTGCGGATCCTCAAGGGGTCGCGACACTGAGCCGTATTGCCGATAGTCACCAACTCTCCCATTGGAAATGGTTACTGCATAACTATTTGTTTTTCAGGGTGCCGCTGGTTCATCCGCAAAAATTGCTCAACGTGCTAACTCCCCTGATTGGCTTTATCTACCGACGCTGGTTCGTCATGTTCGCCGTGCTCGCGACCGTGCTCGGCCTCACCTTGGTTGCTCGGCAATGGGACGTTTTTCTCCATACCTTTGAAGACTTTATGTCCCCTGCGGGTCTGGCCGGATACTTGGCAGCGCTTGTTTTTGCAAAAACCTTGCATGAAATGGGACATGCCGTCACGGCCACCCGCTACGGTGTGAGGGTGGCTCATATGGGTGTTGCGTTTCTCGTCATGTGGCCAATGTTGTATACCGATACGGGTGAGTCCTGGAAGCTCTCGGATCGACGAGCTCGCTTTCATATTGCGGCGGCCGGGGTTTTGTCCGAATTTATGCTGGCCGGCTTTGCAACACTTGCATGGAGTCTGACTGAAGACGGCTCCTTGCGAAGCGCTTTGTTCTTTTTGGCGACCACGAGTTGGATCATTACGATCGGCATTAATGCCAGCCCCTTCATGCGCTTTGACGGCTATTTTTTGGCCTCTGATGCACTCGATATTCCTAATCTGCATGCGCGCAGCTTTGCCATGGCGCGAGCCTGGATGCGGCGCTTGTTACTCGGCTGGAATGAACCCGATCCCGAGTTATTTGAGCCTCGCATACGCCGTCTATTGATTGGCTTTGCGCTCATCACCTGGCTGTACCGTTTGGTCGTGTTCGCAGGTATTGCCATCGCGGTTTATGTTTTTTTCTTCAAGGCTTTGGGGATCTTCCTGTTCGTGGTCGAAGTGCTTTGGTTTATCGCACGTCCTGTGTGGGGCGAGCTTAAAATTTGGATCGAAAGGCGTCAGGAGACCGGCATGGTTCGAAAATTATTCATGCTGGCAGTGTTGCTGGGCGCCGTGTTGATGCTAGCCCTGCCGTGGCGGTTGAAGGTGCACGGCGAAGCCTGGCTGCATGCAGAGCATCAGCAAGTGATCTATAGCCCATTTCCGGCTCGAGTGCTGGAGGTTCGACCCGATGGCTTCGTAAAGAAGGGCGATACCTTGGTCGTGCTCGATTCTCCAGATACCCGCACCAAGGCGAACCAATCCCGTCTTGCCGCCGATGCCTTGGCTTTGCAGATGGATCAATCCGTGGGGAGAGTGGATGGTGCCGAAAAGCGTAATATTTTTGCCGAGCAAAGAGCCGAACAACTCGCTGAGCTAGAGGCCCAAAAGGATGAACTGAAACGCCTGAAGTTGGTGGCCGGTTTTGACGGCAAGGTGGTGGATCGTGATCGCCAAATTCAATCGGAGACTTGGGTGAATGCTAATCAAGCCATCGCCATTCTGATCGATCCGAAGCACTGGATTATCGATGCCTTGGTCGAGCAACGGGATCTTGAAAATATCAAGGTGGGCGCTTCTGCCAAATTCTTCTGGCGCAATACCCTGGATGCACCGCTGAGTGCTACCGTCGTAGCGATGGATTCTACTCGCGCCCAAGCGCTTCCGGACCCCATGTTAGCCACCGACCGGGGAGGCCGGGTGCCGGTATTAAAAGTGGCAGCCAATGGCGCCCTGGTGCCAAGAGATGCCCTGTACCGGGTGCGCCTCAAGCTCGACCAGCCCATCAATCGCAGTAGTACGGCGATGGGCTCCGTGGCCATTGCGGGGGCCGAGAGAAGTTTACTGCTGCAATGGGGCACGGCGCTTGCGGCCGTTTTTGTGCGCGAAAGTGGATTTTAGGCAGCTACCAGGAGGCGCATCTCTTAGTTGGTTGTGGCGGTTGACCAGGGTGGGTGCTTCCTTAGTGGCTAACTCTATTTCTTGCGAAGATCGCGCTGCCAATCAGGTGTTGCGTGGGCGACGAGTCCGCTTTCTTTTAAGTGGTTCAGTGCCTTCAGGCCCGCTAACCCGGGTGGTGTAAGCACGGTCCATGTCAGGCCAGACGCATCCATTGGAGTGCCAAGTTCAAGACCATGAGTTTCAAGAGCAGTTTTTAAATCGGCCGGGGTTTTAGCGGTCAATAGCTTAATTTCTCCGCGGCCAACATAACGCAAATTGGTTCCAGACCCTGAGAGACGAAACGTGGCTTGAGCACCCTCGCCCTGGACTTCGATCGGGAAGCGTTGCCCGGCTTGATACACGTAGTATTTCTGAGTGGGTAGGGCCGCTTCTTTGGCGCGTACGCCATTCGATTTCACTAGAGACTGTTGCTCGGGGGTTAATTTTTCCCAATCAAGGCGCTGCTTGTCCGGCCCGGCTTGAACGCCGCCTGAAAGAGTCGTCAAGGCACCCAGGCCAAGAGCTGCTGTCCATCGCCAAACCATTTGTCGCGATAGGAAGAGGTGTGACCATAAGGCGTTTGTGACTTGCCTAATAAAATTAGCGACCATGAATCTTCATCCCCCAAGATTTCCAGGTTCCAGAACTTTGCACCAATTTGTCGCTGACCTTCAAAGTCCAAACACCGGACGCGCTCTCATTTAAATGCCTGACACTACCGAACTTCCAATCGGTATAGTCGCCGCAGTCTGTGGTCGTGTTGCTGCCGTTGAGCTTGCACACTCTTGCCGTAGCGAGTTCGCTCACGGTTCCGATGGGGCTGGTGAGTTCGATTTTGAGGTCCCCAGCATATTCATGGACTGAGGTAAAGCTCACTTCAATAAATTCGATCTTGGAAATCGACGGGCAGTTCACGTTAAAGCTCGCCGATTTGCTTTGTAGGTCCGGAATTGAAAGGCTTACCAGTTGGGTGCCGATGTCACATACCTTCAAAGTGTTGCTTGCGCCCACCGTGGCCCAGGTCTTGGACTGATTCACTGCGGCCAAGGCATCAACGACACCGAAGCCATACTTATCGTTAAAGTGAAGGCCGGAGCTCGTCACCCAGGCACTATCTGCCGCATCGTTCTTTCGGGCCGTTTGAGCCAAAATGATTCTCACGTCACGCCAGGTTAAGTTGCTGTTGGCCGAAAGCATGAGTCCAATGACGCCAGAGACCATCGGTGTGCTTGCAGAAGTACCGCCGAAATCGCTGCGGGTGCCGTTTTCGACGCTGAGTGTAGTAATAGAGTTCTGATCCGAATAGTTGCTTGAAGGGCCGCAAACCAGGATATTGGCACCGCGCTCACCGTAAAAGGGCTGTTCGCCTTGATCGTCTACGGCGCAGACCGTCAGTACCGCTGGATTATTCACATAAGCATCGAAGTTCGAATTCTCCTCAACGCAGTTACTACCCACCTGGTAGATGCAACCACCATTACCCGCCGGAAAGACATAGATCGAGCCCTTGCCGTTACGCCCATAACGGACCCCTCGGTAGACGGCGTCCAGGAAGCGGTTGTCCGCCGGGTGCAGTAAGCCATTGTCCGCAGAGCCCCAACTATTGTGATAAAGACCGGTGAGCGCCTGATCTCGATTGAGCGCATCCGCGATATCGATATCCTTGCCGCTAGCCAGGGCATTAAAAGCCGCAAGCTGGATTCGCGGCGAAACACCCGCAACCCCGGTTCCATTGTTGTCGCGAGCAGCAATAATGCCGGCGACCGAAGTGCCATGGGTATCGTCGTCAACGCACGGTAAGGGGTAGGCAGAGGGTGTCGTACGGGTATAGTCGAAACTGCTGAACGGCGCGACATTTTGAACTAGGTCGTTGTGCGTGATTTCAATGGCATCGTCGATGACTGCAACCTTGACGCCTTCGCCCTTGTTGATCGCCCAAGCCTGTACTGCTTTTAAATCTTCGCCGACCTTGGCAGCAAGAGTATTCGGACCGGGAGGCTTTTGCCCAGTATTCGCTAAATGCCAAAGCGTCGAGAAAAGAGGGTCAGCTCCGCTGCCCGGTGATACCGGAGGGCTGTAGTTGTAAATGAATTTACAGTCGCTCCGGTTCAGGCGCGCACCGACAGCAGGAATGTTAGTCGGAATCGGGATCTGGTTGGGGTAGGTCGAAGTGTAGGGCGCAAGCACGTCGAAAAAGCTTTTGCTGACCAGCAGGTCTCCCGACTTGAGGCCTGAATCGGCGCCTCCACCGCATCCACCGAGGGCTGCGGAAAAAATCACGCTGAGGACGGTACGGGTAGCTATTTTAGAGACAAGGTGCATTGGATGAGATAACAGAAAGTACAAGAGCGATCAACCTGCATCAGGGTAAGCCCGAAGGCGTGGAAGGCATCAGGCGAGCTAACGATGACTCGCCGCAAGGATATACTGCTCCGCAGCATTCGGCCCAACCCGTAACTTAACCTCGACGGACTCTTTAGACAAGCGCCAAGATGAGTACATCCCCAATTAGGTCTATTTTAGTTGCAAATCGATCCGAAATCGCCATTCGCGTGATGCGTGCGGCGGCCGAGCTGGGCATTCGAACCGTAGCGATTTATTCGCATGAGGATCGATTCGCCTTGCACCGATTTAAAGCGGACGAAAGTTATTGGGTCGGCGAGGGTAAGAAACCATTACAAGCCTACCTCGATATTGCGGATGTCATTCGCATTGCCAAGCATGCCAAGGTCGATGCCATTCATCCGGGTTATGGATTCTTGTCCGAGAACCCGGAGTTTGCACTGGCCTGCGCCCAGGCGGGCATTGCCTTTATCGGGCCTAGCCCGGAAGTGATGACTACGCTGGGCAATAAAGTCGCGGCGCGCAACGCCGCGCAGGCCGCAGGTGTCTCGGTCATGCCCGCAAGCTTGCCGATTACCGATCGCAGTGAAGACCTCAGTGAGGCCAAAGCAATGGCTAACGCCGTCGGCTATCCCCTGATGCTTAAAGCGAGCTGGGGCGGTGGTGGGCGCGGCATGCGGGTGATTGAATCGGATGCCGATTTGCAGGCCCAATTACCCGTATCAAGACGCGAGGCTGCGGCAGCCTTTGGCAACGACGAGGTTTATCTTGAGAAGTTGGTGCGCAGAGCACGCCATGTCGAAGTGCAAATCATGGGCGACAAGCACGGTCAAGTGGTGCATTTGTTTGAGCGCGATTGCTCTGTGCAACGACGCAACCAGAAGGTTGTCGAGCGGGCTCCCGCTCCTTACCTTAACGACCAGCAGCGCCAAGAATTGTGCGAATCGGCCCTGCGCTTGGCTCGAGCCGTGAACTACACCCATGCCGGCACCGTCGAGTTTCTGATGGATGTGGATACCAGTAAGTTCTATTTCATTGAAGTGAATCCGCGCATCCAGGTTGAACATACGGTCACCGAGGAAGTCACCGGTATTGACATTGTGAAATCGCAAATTCGCATCACTGAAGGGGCGAAAATTGGTGCGGCGGACTGCCCCGTTCCTGAGCAAGCCAATATCAAGCTTAACGGCCATGCCTTGCAATGCCGCATCACGACCGAAGATCCGGAGAATAATTTCACGCCCGACTATGGTCGTATCCAGGCTTATCGGAGCGCCGCAGGGTTTGGTTTACGCTTGGACGGTGGCACCGCCTATTCTGGCGCCGTCATCACGCCGTTCTATGATTCTTTGCTGGTCAAAGTGACGGCTTGGGCTCCGAGTGCGGCGGAGGCGATTCGGCGTATGGATCGGGCCTTGCGAGAGTTCCGCATTCGTGGGGTGGCCACGAATCTGCAGTTCGTGGAGAACGTCATCAATCATCCGGATTTTGCCGCCGGTATTGTGACCACTCGCTTCATTGATCAAACCCCGGAACTTTTCAAATTTACAAAGCGCCTGGATCGGGCCAGCAAATTGCTGCGCTACATCGGCGATGTGTCTGTCAACGGTCATCCTGATATGAAGGGCCGTGCACTCCCCGACGTGTCAGGCCTGCACTTGCCGCTCCCCAAGATCGATTTGAGCCTGGCTCCGATTGCAGGAACAAAACAACTCTTGTCCAGTTTAGGCGCGGAAAAGTTTTCGCGATGGATGCTTGAGCAAAAGCAAGTGCTGTTGACCGACACGACCATGCGCGACGCCCATCAGTCCTTGTTTGCGACGCGCATGCGAAGCGTCGATATGGAGCGCATTGCCCCCTATTACGCGCGCATGTTGCCGGGCATGTTCTCCATGGAGTGTTGGGGCGGGGCGACCTTCGACGTGGCCATGCGCTTTTTGAAGGAAGACCCTTGGTCTCGCTTGCGAAACCTGCGCACAGCCATGCCTAACCTTCTCCTGCAAATGTTGCTGCGCTCCAGCAACGCAGTGGGCTACACCAACTACCCGGATAATGTGGTGCGCTACTTTGTTCAACAAGCGGCCAAAGAAGGCGTAGACTTGTTTCGCGTTTTTGACTCTCTGAACTGGGTCGAAAACATGAGAGTGGCCATCGATGCCGTACTTGAAACGGGCGCCTTGTGTGAAGGCGCGATTTGCTACACCGGTGATGTCTTTGATGCCAAACGCAGCAAGTTCGACGTCAAGTATTACGTGACG
>JAYUOT010000090.1:0-3466 GCA_043760705.1 Betaproteobacteria bacterium | reverse complement strand
CAAGTAGGGTATTCGAGCGCATAAAATCCTGGAATAAAGCGTGTCAGAACCCCACTAAAACCCGCGAGAATCGCCGTAGCCGGCCGTTGGTCAAAATCAGCCACAATGGACTGAAAAACAGAATCACCCTGCCCTACCTCTGTTCTCGCCCGCGCTAGACGGCAAATTAAGCCCTGATCCGATCCAAAATTGCAACAATATATTTTTTTACTAAACCGTGGCCGAAGGCCACTGGTCACACAAAAAAATATGCGCCCGGACTGAGGGCGCATTCATTTACTTTCTTGCAAGGTGAATGGCCACGCAGTGGCCAGAGGGGCGGCAAAGCCCCTCACACGGCTACAACAGTTCGCCCGCCGCCGTAAGGCGGGCGTCCGATTAGGGGTTTCCGGCCTTGGAGACGACCGAAAAGTTATCCACAGGGCGAGTGTTTTGTTAAATAAAAGTTAAAGAAGTGTTAAGGGCCGAAAAAACGCGGCAACATTTTGTAATTAAACAAAAAAACTATCCACAGCGTTCCCAAAACCACGAAAAACTGTTCCCAGAACCACGAAAAACTGTTCCTGAAACCACGAAAATATGCGTTTCGTTCCTAAAACCACGAAAGTCGTCAAAATGTCCCTGAAACCACGAAAAATCACTTGCGTTCCTGAAACCACGAAAGTACGATAGCTGTTCCTGAAACCACGAAACAATCATGGCCGTTCCTGAAACCACGAACGTGAAAGAGGCGGAGCGCGCTCCCCTCCTCCCAGAACGACATCCCAATCACGAGCTGTTCATCTGTGACGTGCTGGATGCGATCCCCAAGGACGATCTGGCGAGCATGGAACATCCAGTGTTCTCGCTGGCTACCAAGCCCGATACGCGGATATTGCGCTATGAACACGGCAACGTAAAGATCGAGATTGCCCCGAGCGTTAAGGGGCTGGCTACGATCTTCGACAAGGACGTGCTGATCTACTGCATCTCGCAGATGATCGCCAAAAAGAACCGCGGCGAACCGCTCGCGCAAACGGTACACCTGCAAGCCTATGACCTGCTGGTGTGGACCAATCGGGAAACCAGCGGCGATGCCTACAAACGCCTAATCGACGCCTTTGAGCGACTGCGCGGCACGACCATCACCACCAACATCAAAGGCGGTGGCGAAGAAGTCACGAGTGGTTTTGGCCTAATCGACAGCTTCCGTGTAGTGCGAGAAACCCCGACCGGCCGCATGAGCGACCTACAGGTACGCATCTCAGACTGGATGTTCAAGATCATCCAAAAGGCGGAAGTCCTCACCTTGAGCCGGGACTACTTTCGACTCAGAAAACCCATCGAGCGGCGAATTTATGAGATTGCCCGTAAGCATTGCGGCGATCAGCCGGAATGGAAGATTTCCATGGAATTACTACAAAAAAAGGTCGGCTCCACCAGCGTCGACCGTAAGTTCGCGATGATCGTGCGCGAGCTCGTCAAACACGACCATCTGCCCGAATACGCTGTGAGCCTCGAAGAGGACATGGTGATCTTTAAAAACCGCGCCATGCTGACGCAAAGCGTACCAGAGCATCTGTACCCGAAGATCCTGCCGGAAACCTACAACGATGTACGCATTGTCGCGCCGGGCTACGATGTCTATTTTCTCGAACAGGAATGGCGTCAATTCTGGATCGAAACCGGCATGCCAATGCTGCATAGCCCAGACAAAGCATTCGTCGCCTTCTGTCGCAATCGGGCCAAGATCAAGCCCATGGCGTAGCGCCCTACCCTACTCAGTAGTCGATTCGATAGGAAACAAGAAAGTAAGAATTATAGAAAGGGAGAATATTACCCTCCCCTCCCCTGCCCTTGAAAAATCAACCCCAGAAAAGCAAGAATTCTCTCTTTCCCGCTTTCTCACCGTCCCGTCAGCAGCACCCGTAAAACGCCGTACGGCCGAGCCTTAAAACAAGAAAGCAATAATTCAAGAAAGATATAATTCTATAAAGTGAGAATTCTATCTTTTGAGCCCTTGCTTCTGTTCCCACGCATCCAGCGCGGCGAACAGCAACTCATTCAACTTAAGATCCGCCGCTAAGGCACGTTCTTTGAACCGCTTGCGAAACGCCGGCGACACCTTGAAGGCCAGCGCCTCGAGGTTTTCAGTCTTGGTGGCGCGGGTAGGTTGGGGCGCTTCCTTGGGCACCGCACGCAACGCCGGTTCGGCCGCTGGCGTGGGCGCCGCCCGTTGCACAGCCTCCGGCAGCGACTGTGCTTGCTCGCTGGTCAAGGCAAGTAGGTCAATAGAGGGTCGTTTGCTCATGGTATATTTCTCTCTTTCATTAATTCACTCTTTATATAATTCTCGTTTTCTCCCAATTTCTCTTTCACGACACCCCATAAAGCGGCGACTTCCTGGGCTGCGATACCGTTTGGCTCGATCTCAAAGGCCGTTTTCCCGTGGGCGAAGGTCTCGGCATAGATGACGCGTTCGTGCATACGGGAAGCGAGCACCAGGCCAAGGGCCTCGAGTGCCATCGCCGTGCCATCGTTGTTGCGCAAATTGGGCCGGACCCGCGTCAGAATGAAATTAAACGGCTTACCAGACTGTTTGACCAGTGGAAGGCCTTTGACCAGTGCCCTCAAGTCTGCCGGCGTCGGGTTAAGCGGAATCAGAATCAGATCCGCCGCAGCGAACAATTCCGCGTTGACCGCACCGACAGAAGGGGCCGTGTCAATAAACAGGTAAGCGGCGCCAGCGTCATCTAAAGCCTGGAGCTTCCCAGGCAAATCCGACAAATCGAGGAGGGCATACCGAGGGGTATCGAGCCCGATCTTCTTACGCTGATTAAACCAGTCGCCGGCCGTACCCTGCGGATCGGTGTCAGTGATGATCACAGGGCCGTTACCGGCAGCTTCAGCGGCGGCGGCAAGGTGGACGGTGAGGGTAGATTTACCCGAACCGCCTTTCTGATTGGCAACAACGATAGTTTTCATGAAAGAGAGAATATAAGAATTCCCACTTTCATGAAAGGGAAAAACATAGCTCCGCGATTTAGGCAGGGCAGGGGGGTGCGGGAAACAACAGAGTAATCATTGAAATCGCAATTTGCGACTTCAAAACGAGGGGTTTGATATCACAAATTGTGATATCAAATTCCAGAGTAAGCATGGAGCCTAGCAATCTATTGGCATATCATCGCGCTTTCGGCATTTCATCGCGGTGTTTGGTACATCATCGCGCCTTCATGTGTAGCAGTCGGCGGTGGGTGAAAACACGAACACCTACCGCATTCGTGTTTCACGGGCCTTGATTTCATTTGAATATATCCATGCAATGGATATAATATGGATATTATTTATAGGTCAAAGGTCAACCTCATGACGATGCATGTCAATTTATCGCCCGAAATGGAAGGGTTTATCAAGAGTAAAGTTTCTGAGGGATTCTATGGCAACGCCACGGAAGTCATTCGCGACGCAATCCGTCGTATGCAAG
>JAYUOT010000089.1:0-3468 GCA_043760705.1 Betaproteobacteria bacterium | reverse complement strand
TTCCTTTACTTAGCTGCTGAGGTTGCCGACCATTTGCTTGGTCTGATACTTCATGATCATGCCATCGAGCAAGGCCTTGATGATGCGCCGGTCATCGTCGGGCATGTGGCTGACGGCCTCGAACTGGAGGCGTAGATCGTCCGAGGGGCCGCGCTCGCCTTCCTCGAAGACCAACTGATCCAAGCTGACGAATAAGGCCCGTGCGAGGCCCACCAGGGCATCGAGTGTGGGTTGTGCTGCACCGGCCTCATAGCGTCGAATCTGATTGACATGAATCTTGGCAGCGGCGGCCAGGGCTTGCTGGGTCATGTTGGCTTGGCGGCGAATCTGGATGAGGCGCATGGGGAAATGTGCGGCGGCGATAGGGGTTTCGGTCGGAGTTAAGACGGTCATGGGTTAAAACCTGCGCGATGGTTCGAAGTGGACATAGCTCATAAGGTTACCCCTAGGGTTCTTAAACTGTTGATTCAATATATCTTATACGGTAGTATAAAAATACACAATAAGGTGGTTGACAGGATTTTAGGAGAAATCCGATGGCCCGCATCCCGAACGAGCAGCTTGAGCGGCTAAAAGCAGAGGTGAGCATGGAGCGCCTGGTGACAGGGTCGGTACCAAGCAGTACAGGTGAATGTTCAGGTCAACGGCGGAGCCGAATCGTTGAATCAAGGTGACAGAGCCGCATTCTGCTTCGCCTAGCTTTAGGCCCGCTTGCCCAAGGAGGTAGCGAGAAAGCACCCGCTGAACCATTTGCAAGACCGGCGTGATTAACTCGGGTTGGGCCGTCAGAAACAGGCGAAGGGGAATCGGTATCGACAACGTTTTTGCTCTGCCCACACCGAATCAAAAATGCCTGAGAAACCCATGAGTGTCACATTGAGAACGATGTTGCAAGAGCAATCAACACTGGGGTCTCAACTGAGCAAGGCCCTGGCGTGGGATTGCTCTTCGAGAGCGACAGTCCAAATTTGCGGAATTCGGCGACTGCTCGACCAATAGCATATTGGTAGGCTCGTGATTTCCGCTCATGGATAAAGCGACGCTATAGCCGGTGCGCTGGGCGTACTCCTTGGCGAAGCCGGTGGCGTCACGAACCGGATTGAGCATTTGCAGGCTCATCAAGCTCAATTGAATCTTAGTCGCGGCCTAGGGATTCACAGAAAAGGTTTACAAAATGATTTCTAAAGATGTCAATGAATGCTATCATTGGCAATATCATGAAAATACGTGCGTTGCTTGACACGAATATCCTCGTTGCGGGCTTGGTAAGCCAGTCGGGTGCTTCCTATCGCTTGTTGCAATACGCCTTGGATCTGAAATTTGTATTGCTTGCATCGCCCGCCTTGTGGCTTGAGTACGAAGCGGTACTTAAGCGCTCAGAGATGCTTAAGTTGCACGGCTTTACCAAAGCTCAGGTCGATGATTTTCTGCACGGCCTAGCGGCTCGGGTGGAGCCCGTCACTTCGCACTATCTTTGGCGGCCGCAGCTACGAGATCCTAACGATGAGATGGTGTTGGAAGCTGCAGTCAATGGCGCGGCGCGATTTTTAGTTACGGTAAATTCGCGTGATTTCGAGGTAGTTGCTGAGCGCTTCGGCATAGAGATTTGTTTGCCTGGTCAGTTTCTAAAAGTTTTGGAGAAAACGCTATGAGTCAAGTCGCCCTTCGTCTTCCAGATTCGCTGCATCAATATGCCAAACAACTCGCTGCCGAGGACGATGCCTCGTTAAACCAATTCATCGTCATGGCGGTGGCTGAGAAAATTTCCGCCCACAAAACAGAAGCTTTCTTTAAGGAGCGTGCCGCAATGGGAAGCGTTACGAAGGCTAAAAAGCTGCTCACGAAAGTACGGCGGGCACCGCATTTGGAAGGAGATCAGCTTTGAGTTGGATTGTTTATCGGGCGAGACAATTCAAATTTTCAGACTCCATCGCCCGCATCAAAGTACGGCAGATAAACTGTGCTTGCGCGCACCCCTTGAGCCACAAATGCATGAACTTGCGGCAATGATGAGAGGTTAGCAACTCCGGGGCAAACTTTCGAGGGGCGCATTCAGATGGCTATTCCTTTGCTACTAGGGAAGCACAATACGGCCTCAAATAGAACCCCTTCAGCCCCGAGCTGCCCACCGAGGCTTTGTTTGTGCTGCCACGCGTCGAGAACTTCTGCTGGCGTATCGACAACGCTCAGATTCGGGAAGGGGGCTTGGCCATGATTCACGGCGACCCCGGCTCGGGCAAGAGCGTCGTACTGCGCCTCCTTGCCGAGCGCCCCGTTTCGACTCCCAGTCCCTGCTTTGTGTCGTGCTCGCGGGCGACGCCCGCTTGATCGAGAAGCTGCGCCGCGAAGAACTCATCCCCCTCGGCTCGCGCATCCGAACCCGGCTGGCCACTGAGCACGCCAGTCGCGATGAACTCGTGGCATGCCTCGACCATCTTCTTCAAGGCGCCGGTAACGCCAGCCTGATGACCCCGCAACTGCGCCAAACCCTCGCCGATCACGCCGCAGGTAACTTCCGTATCCTCACCCCCCCCCGCGGCCGAACTGCTCGCCGCCGCCGCCCAGCGTGAACTGCCCGTACTCGACGAGAAGCTCTACCTGGAGATCTTCGCTCAACCCGAACGACCCAGCCCACGACGAGTCGCTCAAAAACGATAGAGGCAAACCCAACCATGACCCGATCAACACGATCCCGTCGGACCCACTCGCTTCGCATCGAATGGCCCGCACTGAGCGATCAACACGCCGTCGAACTCCTGCACCTGCTTCAATACATCGCCGAACAATTTGAGTCTCGTTACTTCGCTCAAATTCGTCGCCACTACGATGATCGATCCGAGCGCAATTTACGACAACATCACCTATCGGCAAACGATAGCGGCGAGCCGTTCTAAAAACTCTCAATCTCAACCACCACTCAATGCGAAGGCGCCCAAAAGGGTGCCTTCGCATTGAGGCGTTTGTGACCAATTTACGGCCATCGCCAAACGTGAACATTGGAACATCAAATCACGTGAACGCACTCACTTGGCGAGATCTTGATGGGTTATTTTTCCTCAGCGTACTGCCTCCGCGATGTCGATATCGCGTTTAAGCAATTCATTGACGAGCTCGGAGAGATCAATGCCCTTGGCATTGGTCTTAGCGGCTAAATAGGATTGCACTTGCTGATCGAGGTAGATCGGTAAATGTACGGTGGCACTAGGCTGATAGAACTTGCCGCGCACACCTTTAGAGAAATCGTAATGGTCCTTCATGTGATCACCTTGGAAAGAGGGGGCCGCTAGCGCGGTGTGTTCTGGAAGTTGTTGATCTCATCGCGGTTGGCGGGCCGAGCGGAAATGATGCGCGTGCGGATGAGGTTGGGTTGGGGATAGTGGCTGGTGTGAACCACGACGAGGGTTTGGTCGTTGTTGGCTGTGCCGATAGTGACCCAACGATCTTCCTCATCGCTGGGATCCTCATCAA
>JAYUOT010000088.1:0-3476 GCA_043760705.1 Betaproteobacteria bacterium | reverse complement strand
GCGCCGCTTTAGCAAACCTGGTCAATGCACAATTTCGACAACCTTTTGCGGACCTTTGGGGTGATGGAACAACATCGTCGTCGGACGGTCAAAACTTCAGAGTTGGGAGCAAGGCTCAAAGCACCGGCCACGTTAATCCGAAATATGGTTCAGAGCCAGGGCGAACCTTTTATACCCACATCTCCGATCAGTACGCGCCGTTCAGCACCAAGGTGATCAATGTCGGCATTCGAGATTCGACCTATGTGCTCGATGGGCTCTTGTATCACGAGTCAGACTTGCGAATCGAGGAGCACTACACCGACACGGCCGGCTTCACCGATCATGTCTTCGGCCTGATGCACTTTTTGGGTTTCCGGTTTGCACCCCGTATTCGAGATCTTGGTGAGACCAAGCTTTACGTACCCAAAGGAGACATTGACTACGCGGCATTGAAGCCCATGATCGGGGGCCATCTAAACATCAAACAGGTGCGTGCGCACTGGGATGACATTTTGCGCCTGGTTGCGTCGATTAAGCAGGGCACGGTGACCGCCTCACTCATGCTCAGAAAACTGGGGAGCTATCCGAGGCAAAATGGTTTGGCGGTGGCACTGAGGGAGCTGGGTCGAATTGAGCGGACCCTATTCGTATTGGACTGGCTCCAAAGCGTCGAGCTGCGTCGCCGCGTGAATGCTGGTCTTAACAAGGGCGAGGCAAGGAATGCTCTCGCCAGGGCCGTATTCTTCAACCGTCTCGGCGAAATTCGGGATCGAAGTTTCGAGCAGCAGCGCTATCGCGCCAGCGGCCTGAACCTCGTGACTGCGGCCATCATCCTATGGAACACAGTCTATCTCGAGCGAGCCACCAACGCCTTGCAGGACCACGGCCACAATTTCGATGAAAGCCTTTTGCAATACCTATCGCCACTGGGTTGGGAGCATGTCAACCTGACCGGTGACTATCTCTGGAAGAGCAAGGCAAAGGTCGGCGCAGGGAAATTCAGGCCGCTACGACCGTTTGCTGGGGCTTAACGTGCTTTAAATTCCGTTTTCTACAGCGACCCCAGTTAGCGGGATGCGAACTCGTCTTCCAGGAGAAGGCCTCAGGTGGTCGATGGGATCGGCCAGAGTTGCACCGACTCTTTGGTCAGCTGCGCAAAGGAGACGTCCTGGTTGTATGGAAACTGGACCGATTGTCGAGGTCACTAAAGGATGTCCTCACACTGATGGAAAAGATCGCCGAAGCTGGTGCTGGATTTCGCAGCCTGACCGAAGCCATCGACACCACGTCAGCAGGCGGTCGAATGCTGATGCAGATCGTGGGTACGTTCGCAGAATTCGAGCGGGCCATGTTGCGTGAACGAACACTCACTGGGCTTGATGCTGCACGCAAGCAAGGCCGTATCGGCGGGCGCCGACCAATCTTGAAAGCTCACCAACAACATGAAATCATTAGTTTGGTCATCACGGGCAAGAAAACGGCAGCGGACGCGGCCAGGCTTTTTAATGTCCATCCGGCAACCATCTCCAGGATTCTGAAACGCCATCAGCCTGGGGCTTAACGGAGTTTTGCGTTCCATTGCTCCCCAAACCCCAAGTTCTGCGGCAGTCCGATCTAATCTCCGCTTGCGTTCCGGTGTACTTGACCATGTTCTTGCCGCCCGCCAGCCTCAGGAGAAGGTGAGGGCTTTCCGTTGGGGTACCAAAGTATTTGCTTAGGGCGGATTCAACTCGCCTTCGGGCGTTGTACCCTGGCGGGTCAGGCTCGGTGATCGAGCGCATCCGAGAGTCCGTCATGAGGGTGATGTCTGTGTAAAAGATAGTGGCCCCTACAAAGCGATCCTGATAAAACTGATATGAAACGCTCTCCATCTGAGCATTGCCAAACTCCAGCTTGTCGCCTGTCCGTCGGTAGCTCTTCAATGCAAAGTCAGTCAGTTTGACACCGATTTCCAGAGAGTTATTTTCGAGCATGTTTTGCGCAAGGTTGTCTGAGACCAAACCCGCCACCGAGGTCAACTCGGTTCCCCAAGCAATGCCGCGAAATCCATCGGGTTCGTTATCGAACGCAAAAGCATGATGAGTATAAAGGCACCAGAGCAGTATCAGGGCGAATCTATTCACGGGATGCCTTTCTAATGGTTAATCAGGTTGAAGGGTCGAGCGGGCTTTGGCTAAAAGAAAATATAGACCATTGAGCGCTTCAAGCGATTCGGTAGGCTTTCGCAACGTTACCGTTGAGGATCAAACCGGACGACTAACGTAAACATCGAATTCTTGATCTTTTCTGCCGTATCGAGGATTTCAAACTTTGAGGCAGCCGCGAACTCCGAATATCGACTGATGAGCGTTTTGGCTGCATCATTGAAATCGCGTAGCTGCAACGGGCTTCCCGTGCCACCAAACTTACCCCAGTCGCAGCGGTGAGCGTCTGCAAATTGATTGCACCATTTCAGCCCTGCGGCCCAGATGTCCGCCTGTACCATAAACGCCTGGATATTTCTATTGTAATGGGTGGAACGATCTTGGCTGAGCTGTGTTCCGAGAGCGCTTTGGCATTCGCGGTAGCTGGTCAGAAGCTCCGCAAGGACAGGCCTGTATTCTTGGGAAGTGATGCCTAGCTCGAAGCGATCAAGCACCGCATTGGACTTTTTCTCGAACTCGTTGCATCGCGGGGCTGCGACGGGCTTGACGGTTAGAAGGGCTTCTTGGTGAGCATTGTCCCAGCAGGTTAGGCGTTGGGCCGATAGCTTGATCGCGGAGCAATCAGCGGCGTTGGTCGCAGCTACAGGTAGTAAGGTCAAGCTTATCCAAGCAAAACAATTCTTGAAAAGAGTGCTAGGGCCGATGGTTCGCATGATGTGGTCTTCTCTATTGGGCGATGGGTATATTAGACTGTGGATTTATTGTACCCATAAAGGCATCTTGGCGACCTGGCCGCCACCAACCGAAATTCTGATCGCGCGCACGCGTTGGGTGAGGCGGAGTCCGCGAGCGGAGCCCCAAAGCCAATACATCCCAAAGGCCTTGGCGCTGGCCGCGGAGACGGATCGTCCCTGTGTGGGACGGGTTAAGCGTGATAAAAGCAGCCACGCCATGGTTTGATTTTTAGGATCGCCGCCGCTCTCTAACGGGTTAACGAGGGTGCTCGTTGAGTGTCAACAGTGCCGATGCAAAATTCATCCACTCGTGAGTCTGCGCATTGTTAGGTCGGCACTCTGTTGCGAGCGCTAGGATCTTTTGCAGTGAATCCTGATCGAGCCAAAGTGCGACCGTCCTAGCAAAATGCTCAGCGGATGTCAGATCCTGAGCCTCACACGTCATTAATTTCTCCAGAGTAGCCGCAACGTTCAATTACACCTCGAATTGGCCGACTTTGCAAGGCTGGTTTATTGCTTGTTAACGGCTGCGAGGAACCGCACAAATATGGCTGTCAAGGTGCGGTTTTATGATGAGCTGTCGATGATTAGAAGGGCAAGTCGCCCTGATTGATGT
>JAYUOT010000087.1:0-18481 GCA_043760705.1 Betaproteobacteria bacterium | reverse complement strand
CATCCCCACAGGAGCCGTTGCGCAGTGATATACGTACAGGCCAGCATTGATGGCCTTGAACGTAAATTGGGAGCTATGGCCAGGTGCCGTGAAGCTTGATGTGGCGCCGCCCCCAGGTCCGGTGACCCCGTGCAGGTCGATGTTGTGCGGCATTTTCGAATCGGGATGGTTTTTTAAATGAAATTCGACGGTGTCGCCCTGGCGCACCCGAATGAAACTTCCCGGCACGGTGCCCCCAAAGGTCCAAAACGTGTAGCGCACACCTTCGGAGATTTCCATTTCAAGCTCGCGTACCTCTAGCTCTACGATTACTTTCGCGGGCGTCTTGCGATTTGTGGCTGGCGGCACCTGAGGCGGAGCGGTGAGCACTGCTTTAATCGGCTCACCAACAGGCGGTCCTTGGTCTGCGCCGACCCTCACCGGTCCGCCTGAAGTGGCGCTCGATGGGTTAGAGCTTTGAGTAGACTTTTCGGCGGCTGTGCTCTCCTCTTTGCGGTCTGACTTCTGACACGCGCTCAGTGCCAGGAAGAGCATACTGATCAGTCCGGCGAGGCGTAAACCTCGCTTGGGTGGCTGTAACATGGTGTTCCCCTCCTTTCTTGTTCATGCTTGGGTGAACAATAAAGGTGATCGCAAAGCAGGCCTTGAGAAAAATCAAGGAAGCACTGACTAGTCCGATGGCGTACGCCGACAGATTTTCGCAGCGTGTGTCACGTGCGGCAAGGTGGTGCGCTTGTCTGGCCTCTCCAACAGGAATCGAACCTGTATCTGAGTCTTAGGAGGACCCTGTTCTATCCATTGAACTACAGAGAGAGAGCGTATTTGTATACTTGGCCAGCGCCGTATTCTAACGGTTTGTGTTTAGTCAGTGGAATTTTGGTGAAATTGCTCTTGATTGTTTGGTATTCCCGCACAGGGGCCAGTGAGGCTTTGGCTTTGGCTTGCGCTCAAGCTGCGGGTCGGGAGTTTGGGGATGCGTCTGGCCTGACAGGGGGTGGGGAGGGCGCTGAGCAAAAAAGCTTGAATTTTCAGGTCGTGTGTCAGCGCTGTGATGAGGTCGGCTTGGACACCTTGCTGGGAGCCGATGCTTACGTGTTTGTTTGTCCGGAAAATCTAGGCTCGATGGCGGGTGCGATGAAAGAGTTTTTTGATCAACACTACTACGCGGCCCTGGAAAAGCTGAATGGTCGTGGTTACGCTTGTATCGTGGCGGCGGGTTCTGATGGGCAAGGCACGGTTCGTCAAATCGAAAGAATTGCTTTGGGTTGGCGCTTGAAGAAAATGGCTGACAGTGTCATTGTCAACACTCAGGCTCAAAGCCCTGAGGAAATTTGGGCTGTAAAGACTTTAAGCCCGGCACAACTCAAATGCGCCGAAGTCCTGGGGCAATTGGCGGCTGCTGGACTCATGCTTGGGATTTATTAAAGCGTTGTCGCTTGAGTCTGAAGTGCCGAGCGACGACGGCAGGTTAAGAAACGATAACGCAGGCCAGAACGACTCAACAAGAACTCATGGTGGGTATCAAAGCTTGAAGTGTCCCAAATCGCAGGCGAAATTTTCGGGAAGAAAGCGTCTCCGTCGATGGCAAGATCAATCTCGGTCAGTTCGATGCGATCCGCCAAGATCATGGCCTGCGCGTAGAGTTGCGCGCCACCAATGATGAAGACTGGCGAGGCGCAGACCTCTTGGCGGATTCTTTGGCTGATTCTTTGGCTGAGCTCTAGGGCGTCTTGTAATGAGCCTGCCAATTCCACGCCTCTCATCTCCCGAAGCGAAGAATTATGTTTGTCTCGAGTCACGACAATACTGCGTCGATTGGGTAGGGGACGACCAATCGATTCAAAGGTTTTGCGGCCCATGATGATGCAATGCCCGGTCGTCAAACGCTTAAAGTGGGCGAGATCTTCAGGCAAACGCCACGGCAATTCATTGTTCACACCAATCACCCCGCCTTGCGCGCAGGCGACAATCAGAACCGTTTCGAACTTTGGATCCCCCATCGACAAAGCCTAGACCGCGACCGGAGCCTTGATCGCCGCGTCTGATTGGTAGTTTTCGATGACAAAATCTTCAAATTTGTAATCGAAAATACTCGCCGGTTTACGTAAAATTTTGAGCTTTGGCAGAGCATGCGGCGCTCTGGCCAATTGAGTTTTTACCTGCTCCATGTGATTGGAGTATAGGTGGCAATCACCGCCCGTCCAAACGAAATCACCCGGGATAAGATCGCATTGTTGGGCAATCATTTCGGTCAGTAGCGCATATGAAGCAATATTAAAGGGAACACCGAGAAAAATATCCGCACTGCGCTGATAGAGCTGGCAAGACAACTTGCCCTGCGCGACATAGAACTGAAAAAAAGCATGGCAAGGCGCGAGCGCCATTTTAGGTAAATCGGCCACGTTCCAGGCCGAGACAATCAGGCGCCGAGAATCGGGGTCTTTTTTGAGACGCGTCATCAACTCGCTGATTTGATCGATCGACTGACCATTGGGGGTCGGCCAGGTGCGCCACTGATAACCATAGACGGGGCCCAGATTGCCCTGTGCATCGGCCCATTCGTCCCAAATGGTGATGCCATTGTCCCTTAAATATTGGGTATTCGTCTCACCCTTGAGAAACCACAGCAACTCATGGATGATCGATTTGGTGTGAACTTTCTTGGTCGTGACCAGGGGAAAGCCTTGGCTAAGATCGAAGCGCATCTGCCAGCCGAAGACCGATTGAGTGCCGGTACCGGTGCGGTCTTGTTTGGCCACGCCATGTTCATCAACATGGCGCATCAGATCCAGATATTGTTTCATTTAGTTAGCGCTCAATCCGTCAAAGGTGACTCTGATCATGGACTCGACGATCATATCGTCACTCATGGAGCCACCACTTTTCAAGTATTCCAAGGTGGGGTCACAGGCTCGCGAATAGAAGTGATAGAGCACAAATTCATCGGCCAGTTTGACGCTGATTTTACCCTCTCTTTTAGCTTGGACGATGACTGCGCCGAGATCTTCGGAGAGATCTATCAAGGCGTTCATATAGTCTTTGTTGGCCATCAAGGCCGCACGTAATTGGATGCTGGCTGAGGGCAGGTGGGGCACCTGGCCTTTAAGGCGCGCTCTGAGAATCCAGTCCAAAAGTGCCTCAAGCTGTCGGATGGCCGGTCGCTCATCCGCAAACGACTGAAGCTTTGCATGAGTTTGTTTCAGCAATTGCAGCATGACCGCTGCTGCTAGGTCTTCCTTGCTTTGAAAATGACGATACAAACTGCCTTTGGCAATGCCTACGTCGGCGGCGATGTCGTCCATCACCATTTGCTCATAACCTTTATCGGAAAGCAAGCGATTCGTCGCCTCTAAAATCGCCAGTTCGCGCGATTCGAACTGAACCTGCTTAAAGCTTTTCTTGGCGGCTCGAGGGGGTGATTCTGAGCTTGTGAGCGTCGTGTTGATCAAGAGGGGCGAGGAGCCTACGTCCTGCAAAGGGGCCGGAGCTTCAATCATGCTCATGAAAAACCTTGGGATATCAGACTAGGAAATGGCTTACCGGCGAAAACGACCCGGTCATCGATTGACCGACCTCTTCTCTATTGTAACTCTCGCTGCCGCGGCTGTGTAGCTCGGCGCGTGGGCGCTAGAAGAACGTGCGCTACGACTTGCGAGGAATCGGTCCAAAAAGGGCGACTTAGTCGAAAAATATGCGGCAAAGTAGCGCCACAACTTATTGTGTCGGCTGTGAGCCTGGGTTGGGGCCGCCGGGCGGGGCGAAGTTAGGCGCGGGCAAGGATACCCCGGGGTTGGTGGGCACGCTCGGGTTGGTGCCTTGAGGGGGTAAACCAGTGACGACATTGCCGCCTGGGCCAGGGTTAATGACCGGGGGCGGGGAAATGATCGCGGGAGGAGGTGGTGTGATTGCGCTCATTGGGTTGGAAGTTGGCGCATTTCCCGGCACTTGAAAGGGTGAGGCGCCTAGTCCTGCGCCGCCGGTGGCACCCGCTTTGCTCGGGCCCTGAGTCAAGATGCTTATTGCTGCTTTTGGCGGAGCCGCCAGAGTTTGACGGGTCATGCTGCCATCCTGCCCAAGAGTCACCTGACGAACATCGACGGAGATGACTTTGAGCTGAGCGTCGACCTGATCACCCAGCATATAAACTTTGCCGGGCTTGCCGTCGATGGCCAAAATGGCCGATCCTTTTTGACCGGCCGCCAAAATGCCCACCACTTTGATGTTGCTTGAAGCGGCCACTGTCACTTGTGGCGCTGCCACCGCAACTTGACCAAATAGCCCCTGGGCTTGGCCAAGGTTCAAAGGGCCTGTCTGGTCGCTCAGAGTGCCGGCAGGTGCAATGCGAACGGCCGGGGCGAGCCAAATGGAGGCCCAGTAAGCTATGGCGCCCAATAAGAGACTAAGGCTTAGGGCACAGCCCAACCACCACGTCCATCCTTTGTTTTCGACCGTTGGTCTTCGAAATTTCATCGTTCAACACCTTTGTGAGCAAATTCCTTGTAGTCTTCCAACGAGGTCGCGCTGGTAAACTTCGCTCATCCGAAATCAACAATATCACGATAAGACTCCCATGACATCGAATGTAAGATTCGCGACTCTTCCTTGCGTTATGAAAACCCCTCAGCCTCAAAATGTCAAAGTCATGGGTCGGATGTCGTGGTTCGCGATGCATTCAAGGGGGGGCGGCCCGCTTAGTTCTCGGCTGAATCGTCGCCTCGCTCGCGGCTTTACCTTAATTGAGCTGATGGTGGTGATCGTTATTTTAGGCGTCCTCGGCACCTTGGTCGTGCCGCGTCTTATGAGCAAACCCGATGAGGCGCGAGTGACGGCGGCAAAAACAAATCTTTCGTCGATCATGCAGGCCCTCGATATGTATCGCTTGGATAACCAGCGCTATCCCACGGCCGAGCAAGGTCTGGCAGCACTTGCGGTGCGCCCCACGGCTGCACCGGTTCCGAACAACTGGAAACAGTATTTGAAGGAGGCACCGGTCGATCCTTGGGGGCGACCCTATGTGTTTTTGAACCCGGGCATCAAAGCTGAGATTGATGTAATGAGCTACGGGGCTGACGGTCAACAGGGCGGCGAGGGCTTTAATGCCGATATTGGATCCTGGTCACTTAATCGGTAGTGTGGAGCGCCGCACTGGGCAGCGTGCGATCTCTGGTCGTCGTCGGGGATTCACCCTCATCGAGGTGATGGTCACCCTGATGATCGCCAGTATCGTGTTCGGCATGGCCATGCTGTCCCTGCGGTCCTTGGATCGCAATCTTCAAATGGAGGCACAAAGAGTCGCGCAATTGCTGTCCTTCGCTCGCGATTACGCTCAAATGCGCGGCCGTGCCGTGCGTTTCGAGGCGGATGAGGCAGGCTATCGATTTATTAGCAGAAGCCAAGGTGAATGGGCGCTGATTTTGGATGAGCCCATTTTGCGCGAACGAACCTGGGAAAAGCCCACTCAGGTGCGGCTCGATCGTTTCGGGGCCAACCCATTTTCAAGTGAAGCTAACCCGCTCCTCAGCGGCAACGGAAAGTCCACCGAGGCTTCGAACGTGCAGGCCGCCCATGCCAATTCAGGAAATATCATCGAGTTTGGTCGCGATTACGTGGACAGTCCATTTACCGTTTGGCTGTCTCAGAGTACACAAAAAGTGGCCATTGCCGCCAATGGGCTTGGCAAGTTCCAAGTGCAATCGGAGGCAACCCAGTGAGGCGCTCTAACTGGCGCTCAAGCCGCCGCTCAAGCCGACCAGGCTCGCGAGGCTTTACCTTGGTCGAAGTTCTGGTGGCACTTGGCGTGGCAGCGATTTCACTGACCGCCTCACTGAAAGCCACCAGTTCGATGGTGACCAGTAATGAAGAGCTGCGCATGCGCTTGGTAGGAACCTGGAGTGCTGAAAATCGTATGGCGCAGATTCGGCTTGAAAAGCAATGGCCCGATATTGGAAACACCCAGTTTTCCTGCGATCAGGCGAACTTCAAGCTGAACTGCAAGCAAAAGATTACCGCCATGCCCTACAAAGAGATTCGCGGTGTGGAGCTTGAGGTTTTCGCCGAAGATGGTCACCGCATTGCGCGGCTGGTCGGGTTTGCGAAATCGGGGCAGTAATCGATGAATGACCGTCAACTTTCGTTGTTGGGCGTCTCCGGTGGTAGTCGTAGTGCACGCCCTTCTGCCGCCCGCACTCCTAGGCCGAAAGAAGACGGATTCACGCTCATTGAAATATTGATTGCGATCAGCTTAATGGCCGTGCTGACCTTAATGTGCTGGCGGGGTTTGGAAAGCGTGATTCGTGGTCGCGAACGAATTCTCTCGACGGGCGAGCAGATGCAATCGCTCAGCACGACGATGGCGCAGCTCGATGAAGATTTGCGTCGTTCGCAGATTTTGCGTCTGATTTTGTTGCGTGACCCGATTGCTTTTCAGCGCGGTGTGAACGGCCCGATTCTGGCGGTGGATCGACCTTTAAGTGGTGTGTCTCAGGGCTTGATTCAGCATGTCGAATGGCGGGTGCAAGACAATAAGTTAGAGCGCGGATTCTCAGCCCCTGAAAGCCCGATCGCTCAAAATACGAGCAGAGCACTCACTTGGCAAACTTTATTAGAGCCTGTGGATTCCTGGAAAATTCGCTTGCTTCGCAAAAACCTGCGCCAGCAATGGTTTGATGCCCAAGCGGAAGTCTCTGGTGCGGCGCAAGCTGGAGATATCGTTGGTTTAGAGTTTTCGATGACAAGCTCAGCCCAAACGATTTCACGCCTATTTGTTGTCGAGGATTAGTTGAGGCCGTTTCAATTCAAATTCGTTGGCGTGACTCGTGCCGCATTTCGGCAAGGCGGAGCCGCAATTATAGGCGTGCTCGTGGTGCTTGCGTTATGTTCGATGCTTGTCTCGGGCTTGTTTGCGCGCGAATACATTACGATCCGGTCGGTTGAAAACCGCGCCTCGCTTTCTCAAATACGCTGGATGGAACGGGCTGTGTTGGACTGGGTGCAAGTGGCCTTGAGATTCGATGCCATGAATGATGCCCGCGCCTCTAAAATAAGCGACGAGTGTACTGAACCCTGGACGGTGTTCGTGGACCGGGAAACCCAGTTGGACGAAACCACCACGGGCGGCATTGCGCTGAGCACTCCCGAAAAGCCTGCGATTATTTCAGGCCAGGTGAAAGATGCCCAGGCGCGTTTCAATCTTAATAATCTGATCGATGCATCAAAGGATCCTATTATTGAAAAGTCGCAGGTTCAGATTGAGGCCTTCAAGCGGCTTTTAACCAACCTTCAATTGCCCGTGGGGCTGGCCGAGACGGTGGCCGATTATCTGATTCTGGTCAAACCACGCACGGTAGGCGACAAAACGGTCCCCGCGACAAAGCCCCAACTCCTGTTCATTGAAGACCTGATTGGACTGCCCGGATTTTCCCAAGACCATTTAAGAAAGCTTGAAAAATTCGTCATTTTTTTGCCGACGAAGTTGCAGACGACGGTCAACGTCAACTTTGCTGAGCCGGAGGTCCTGGCTGCAGTGATTGATGGCCTGAGTATGGGGGATGCACGACGCGTCTCCCAGGCCTCGCAGTGTCGCACGCCGATCAATCAAAAGGATAAAATCAGTCAGGCCTTTGGCGGATCGAATACTCTGAACTTGAATTTGGTGGATGTAAAAACCGATTTCTTTTTGGTCGATGGTAATGTGCGGTTTGATCGGATGGAAGTGAAGACCGAGGCTCTTCTCAAGCGAGACCGAAGCGGATTTAAAGTTGAAGTGGTATGGCAACAACGAAAATAGGTAAGAGCGAGGCTCTGGTTTGGCTCCCGCCCCGAAGTGTCGGCGAGCGAGCGTTTGCGGCCGAGCCCTGCCTGTTGGTGCTGGGTTATGAGGGGAGCTATCAGCGCTTGAGCTTAGAGGCCATTGTTGCGGTGCGCTCGGTGCGCTTGATTTTTGATGCTCGTGATGTGACCGTGAGCGAGGTGAAACTGCCACCACTGAGGGGTGCCAAACTGCGCCAAGCACTGCCGGGTGCGATCGAGGATTTTCTCTTACAGGATCCCTCGCTGTGCGTGTTGGCTTTCGTCAAGGTGCCGAAGAATGCCAGTGGTATTAGCACCGTAGCGGCTCTCGATAAGTCTTGGTTTGAGTTTGTGGTGGGTGCTTTTGAGCGCCGCAAGATCAATGTGCTCAGCGCCCATGCGGCCCATTTGGTGTTGCCACAGGTCGCCAACAGCTTTGATTTAGTGGCTTTGCATGAAGGTGTTGGTTTAGCCTGGTTGGACGCCAACGGTGCGAAGACAGGAATAGGCTGGGGCGCTTCAAGCGACGCTGATTTTCGGGCGGAAAGCCTCAAAAATGCTGTCCAGTCGGCCACCTTGGTGCTGACCGGCAAGGGTATTGATGCCACACGCTGGCCGGTGCGCGCTTTTGTGGAGGATGCGAGCTGGCAGTCAGCGCTTGAGAAAGGTTTGCGCCATCAACAACGCCAAATTCAGATTGAGCCCCTGCCCAGGCCAGAGCGCTTTCCTCTTGATTTTTCTACCCTGGACTTTATCCCCTCGCGCTCGGGGACGGCGTTATCCCGCTGGGCCGCGGATACGGATTGGCGTCGCTGGCGTCTACCTCTGGCGATCAGCGCCTTGGCATTGCTGTGCTACTTGATCGGATTAAATCTCCATTGGGCTCGTCTTGGCCAAGAAAAGATTGCGCTCAAGGAGCAGATTGATCGCCGCTTCAAGCAAACCTTCCCGAGCGTGCCTTTAGTGGTTGACCCGATTGCTCAAGGCCAAAAAGCGCTCGCCAATTTGCGAGCTCGCAATGGTCAAAGCGGACCGGATGATTTCCTCCCCTTGCTGACCCGGTTTTCGCAAGCTTTGGGTGAGCAATCGGGGGATAGTCTGAGTTCGGTCGAATACCGCGAAGGGAAATTAAAAATTCGCTTCAAGCCTGAAAAAGTAGAGGCTAGAAATTCTCGCGATGCCTTGATTCAGGCCTCGCAACGCTTGGGTTTGAAGCTTAGTTTTGAAGATGAGCGCCAGGGCTTGGCGACAGTAAGTAGCTCTCCTTAACCAATCCTGGGACCAAGACTGTGCTGGAAAAACTGATCCAACAATGGCAAGCTCTGTCCACAAGAGACCGGCGGGTGCTGGGCTTTGGTACGGGCGGTTTAGTGCTGATTCTGGGCTATTTTGTACTTTTTGAGCCGGCTTGGTTGGGGCGACAACAGCTTGAGAAAGACATTCCCGGCTTACGTTCGCAATTGGCGCGGCTTGAAGGCATCTCTTCAGAGGCGCGGCGTTTGTCCGGTGGTGCTGCCGCGAGTACCGGTGCAGAAAGTTTGGCGCAGGCACGCATGGTGATTGAGCAAAGCTTAGAGTCTGGCAAGATTAAAGAGACGCAAATTCAGGTGGTGGGAGATATGCTGGAGATGCGCTTCAAAAGCATGCCGATGACGGCTTGGCTGGAGTGGCTGAACGAGGCCTTGCGCCAGTCACGCCTGAGGGTGGTTGATGCGCAATTAACCCGCGATGCCGCAGGCATGACGACGGCGAGATTAGCTTTGGCCCGCCCGAGCGCCGATGCAAAGACTTCAAAGTGAATGCGCGTCTCACATCCTGGCTCTGGTGGACTTTGATCGGATCGGCCGCCCTGCTCTCGACCCTGGGTGTTGCGCTTGCTCGGGCCAATGCCACCTGGCTGGATTGGGGTTTTGGCTATGTTAGTCAGGGCAGGGTGGCGCTTGCCGAAGCTGAGGGAACGCTTTGGCAGGGCAGTGGACGATTGGTTTTGGTGGATGTGGCCGCCCAAAGAGACGCCAATCAGCAGAGTCGGGGTGCGGAAATACAACGCTCCAGTCTCAACGGAGTTGCGGTCCCGGGGCGGGTCGCCTGGCGCTTGAATCCCTGGCCGCTATTTTTGGGTCGAATGGATTTGGCCTTAAGGCTGGACGGCATGGATCGGGACATTCGCGTTCGCAGCAGTGGCCGGGAAGTGACTGTTTCAGAGGGAAAACTGAGTTTGCCGGCCGTTGATCTGAGTCGCCTGGGCTCGCCATGGAGTACCCTTCGCCCCTCCGGCGCACTGGCACTGAAGTGGGATGCGCTCAATTTTCGCAACAATGGTTTTGACGGTCAGGCTCAAATTGAGCTGCGCGAAGCCTCTGCGGCCATCAGCCCAATCAATCCGGTCGGCAGCTATCGGGTAGACTTGAGCGGCCAGGGCGGCGACACTGGAGTAGTCTTGTCTACCTTACAGGGTCCACTTCGTTTGACGGGCACAGGTCGCTTTAATGCACGAACCGGATTAAGTATGAATGCGGAGGCGATGGCTGATGAATCTGAGCGCCTTCGTCTGCAAAGTATGTTGGGACTAATCGGCCGTCGCGACGGCGACAAGATTATTATTAAAATAGGGGCTTAATGCTTCGTTTCGCGTCATCATTTCGGGTCGTGCTTTTTCAGCGACCCTCGTTAGCCTCGCTCTCGACCCGTTTGCGGCTTGGTGCGTTTATGCTGGCGCTCGTCTTTGCACCTTCGGCATTACTGCTCCCCAATGTCCTACGCGCGGCGGAAGGGGCTCCCATCACTCTGAATTTTAAAGATGCCGAAATCGATTCAGTGATCGGTGCCTTTGGACATTTGCTCAATCGCACCTTCATCATTGATCCCAGGGTGCGCGGCAAGGTATCGTTGGAAACCCCGAAAGCGGTCAGCCAGGCCAAAGCACTAGAAATGCTGCAGTCAGTCTTACGCTCGCAAGGCTTTGCCATGGTGGAGTCTGGTGGCTTGACCAAGGTTGTCCCTGAGGCGGAGGCTAAGCTACAGGCGGGGCCCGTCAGTGCGGGACGCGCGGGCCCAGGTGGCGGTGAGCAAATCGTGACCCAGATTTTCAAGCTCAACTATGAGTCGGCTAGTAATTTGGTTCCCGTCCTTCGGCCCCTCATCGCACCCAACAATACGATTACGGCGTATCCCAGCAATAACTCCTTGGTGATTACCGATTACGCCAGCAACTTACAGCGCATTGCCCGAATCATTTCCACTTTGGATTTGCCTTCCAGCAATGAGGTTGAAGTGATTTCCGTCAAGCACGTGATTGCCAGCGACATCGCGCTGCAAGTTGCTCGTTTGCTCGACGATAGCCAGCGTGCCGGGGCAGGGGTTCAGATTGATCCAGGCCAAAGAATTTCGGTCTTGGCTGATTCTCGCATGAATGCGATTTTGCTCAGAAGCACCAGCCCGGCCAAAATGAATATGGCCAAGTCCTTGATTGCTCGCATGGACCAACCTTTGGTGAGCCCTGGCAATATTCATGTAGTTTATTTGCGGAATGCCGAGGCGGTTAAACTGGCTCAGACCTTGCGCGCGGTGATGACGGGCGATGGTTCAGGCTCAAGTTCTGGTGGTCAGGGGACGAACCCCTTGTCGACTCCTGGTCAACCTCTTAGCTCGGCTTTGGGTCAACAAGGCCAAGGGGCGGGCGGGCTGTCTGCACAACAACCTCTTAACCCAACCCAAAATACACCGGTCGTCGTGAATGCTGGCGGGGCTGTCATCGCGGCTGATCCGACCACCAATTCCCTCATTATTACGGCCTCGGAACCGGTGTATCGCAACCTGCGTGAAGTCATTGAGAAGCTGGATGCGCGACGTGCCCAGGTTTTCATTGAATCTCTAATCGTGGAGGTGAACGCCGATAAGGCTGCCGAACTGGGGATACAGTGGCAGTTCTTGAACCTTGGTAGCGGTGGCAAAGCCCAAGCCTTTGGCGGCACGAACCTACCGGCGGGCACCAGCGCCGGCATTTTGAGTGTGGCCGCGAATCCTTCGGCCGTGGGTAACGGACTCAATATCGGTATTGTGCGTGGCGGAAACTCCACCATCCCCGATGGAAAAGGTGGCACCCTTAATATTTTAAATCTTGGCCTGCTCGCGAAAGCCCTGGAATCGGGGGCCAGCGGCAACGTTCTGGCGACCCCTAATTTGCTGACCTTGGATAACGAAGAGGCCCGAATTATTATTGGTCAAAATGTCCCTTTCGTCACCGGTCAGTTCACTACTTTACAGGCGGGGTCGAACGCCAATCCCTTCCAAACGGTTGAACGTAAAGACGTGGGTACGACCTTGCGGGTCAAGCCTCAGGTATCCGAATCGGGTACGGTGCGCATGCAGATTTTCCAGGAAGTTTCGAGTGTCGTGGATGCCACCTTGTCGGCAGGCTTGATCACGAATAAGCGTGCGATTGAATCCAATGTTTTAGTGGACGACGGGCAAATTGTCGTGTTAGGCGGCTTGATCGAAGAGCGCATCGAGAGCGGCGAAACCAAGGTGCCGGGCCTTGGCGACCTACCATTCATTGGCAATCTCTTTAAATCGCAATCCCGCAAACGTACCAAGACCAATCTTTTGGTGTTCTTGCGGCCGGTGGTCATTCGTGACGCGGAGGGCGCCTATAGTGTGACCTCGGATCGCTATGACTACATCCGTCAGTTGCGCGGTGATTCACGTCTGCCCAATAACTTCCTCCTGCCTGATATGAAACCTGGCGATTTACCCGGCATGCCTCCTCCGCCAGCCTCGGGTGGTGGACGGCCCGTGATGCGTCAAGAGAAAGACGGACCCGCGAGGCCGCCTGGATATCAATTGCCGCCCGCCAGCATGGCCCCTGAGCTGGACGAAAAAGCGCGTCGAAGGGCGCCGATTGAGCCCTCCAGGGGTATCGAGGTCATCCCGACGGCACCCAATGAAGCCGTGACTTCGATTCCGGTACCCATGCCATCGGTCACGCCGATCGATCCGGCCAACCCGCCGAAAAACTAGGACACGGCCATGGCCTCCGTCAGCCCGGCTCGCTACGTTCCTTATGGATTCGCAAGAACTCACCAAATTCTTGTGACAGGAGTTTCCTCCGATGCCGTCGAAGTTTGGGTCGGTAACAAGACTCCGGCTTCGGCCCTTGCGGAAATTAATCGTACCGTGCCCCTACGCTTGGTCACGGTCTTAAAGCCGGAACAAGAGCTTAGCGCGGCGATTTCACGGGCCTACTCGCAACAAGAGGGGTCGGCCGCATCGGTCGTCGATGAAGTAGCCAGTGACCTTGATTTGTCGCGGCTTCTGCAAGACATTCCAAAAATTGAAGATTTGCTCGAGACCGAAGATGACGCGCCGATCATTCGCATGATCAATGCCCTCCTGACTCAGGCGAGTCGTGACGGTGCGTCCGATATTCATATTGAGCCATTTGAAGGCTATTCGCTGGTTCGATTCCGAGTGGACGGCACATTACGTGACATTGCCCGTCCTCGGCGTGAGTTGCATGCCGCCTTGATCTCCAGGATCAAGATCATGGCGCAACTTGATATTGCCGAGAAGCGCTTGCCGCAAGATGGTCGAATCACTTTGAGAATTGGCGGGCGTCCGATGGATGTGCGGGTATCGACCCTGCCTACCGGACATGGTGAGCGTGCGGTTCTTCGTTTGTTGGACAAGGAAGCCGGTCGCTTGGATCTAGAGAAGCTAGGTTTTGCGCAAAGTAACCTGAACGCTTTTGATCGCCTGATCAAACAACCCCATGGCATTGTGCTGGTGACGGGTCCCACCGGCTCGGGTAAGACCACCACCTTGTATGCCGCGCTGAGCCGACTCGACAGTGCAACGACCAACATTTTGACGGTAGAAGATCCGATTGAATATGATCTTGACGGCATTGGTCAAACCCAGGTCAATGCGCGCATCGAAATGTCCTTTGCCAAGGCGCTGCGATCCATCCTGCGTCAGGACCCCGACGTGGTGATGATTGGTGAGATTCGCGACCTGGAGACCGCACAAATTGCCGTGCAGGCTTCATTGACCGGTCACTTGGTCTTGGCCACCCTCCATACCAACGATTCGGTCGCCGCGGTCACTCGCTTGACGGACATGGGAATCGAGCCGTTTTTACTGTCTTCGTCCTTACTCGGTGTGGTCGCTCAGCGTCTGCTTCGAAAGCTTTGTGCGCAGTGTCGTCAGCCCGACCCGGTGTCACGAGCCTGGCGTGCGGTGGGTTGCACTGCTTGCAATCGCTCTGGGTATCAGGGGCGAACAGGGGTGCACGAGACCTTCGTGGTGAATGACGAAGTCAGAGCTTTGATTCACAACAATGCCTCTGAGGCTGAGTTGCGAGCCGCTGCGAAACGGGCTGGCCTGGTCTCAATGCGCGAGGACGGACGACGTTTCTTGCAGTCTGGTGTTACTTCGCTCGATGAACTGGTGCGAGTGACCGGCGACTGAGGATCATCAGGCTGATCGTACCTGCGACGACGCCCCAAAACGCCGCGCCGATGTTGAAGAAACTGACTCCCGATAAGGTCACTAGAAAGGTGATCAAAGCGGGCTCTCGTTGACCCTCGTCTTTCAGCGCGGCTACCAAGCCAGAGCCAATCGTATTCAAAAGTGCCAAGCCCGCTACGGCCAAAATGAGTGCCTTCGGCAAAGCCGCGAGAATACTCGCCAGGGAGACAGCGATCAGGGCGATCAAGACATACAAGAAGCCCGCCACCATGGCGGCAGGGTAGCGTTGGTTGGCCTCCGGATGGATCTCCTTGCCCATGCACAGAGCCGCTGTAATTGCAGCCAGATTGACCGCATAACAACCGAAAGGTGCGAGAAGCGTTGTGATCAAGCCAGTCCATGAAATCAGTGGAGAGATGGGCACGGGATAGCCATGCGCCCGAAGGGTGGCAATGCCGGGCACGTTTTGTGATGCCATGGTGACGATAAAGAGCGGCAAGGCCACACTGATAGCGATGCCGAGATTGAATTCCGGGCTGACCCAAATCGCTTGTGTCAGGCTGAGGTTGACCGACGTGAAGTTGATGAGGCCTTGAGCCCAAGCGCAGATGACGCCGATCAGCAAGACCCAAAGTGCGGCATAGTTGGGTTTGAAGCGTTTGGCGAGCAAGTAGGTGAAAAACATGACCACCACCAAGACCGGCTGTGTTTTACCGGCGATAAAGGCATCGATGGCAAAGCGCGCCAGAACACCCGCCAAGAGTCCCGAGGCAATGGGTACGGAGATGCGGCTCATCAGGCGTTCGAAGGCCCCAGACAGGCCGCTTGCAAGGATGAGCAGGCCACAGACGACAAAGGCACCCACGGCTTGTGACATGGGGACGCCCGCGAGACTCACGACCAGTAGAGCGGCTCCGGGTGTAGACCAGGCAATTTTGATGGGCTGCTTGTAGTACCAGGATAGCCCGATAGTGAGGCCGCCCATGCCCAGACATAGTGCTCCAATCCAGGAACCGATTTGCGCTGGGGAGGCCCCGGCGGCTTGTGCTGCCTGGAAAACAAGGGCCACCGAACTGGTGAAACCGACCAAAACAGCGATGAAACCCGCCGTCCAAGCAGGAATTGCCGCGCGCGAGAAGAATAAGCTCGTCATATGGGTTGTATTTATTGATCTGGATGCGAGAATACCGTATGCCTGCATTTCGATTTGAAGCCGCCGACTTAACCGGCAAACTACAAAAGGGAGTTCTTGACGCGGAATCACCCCGTCAAGCACGTAGCCTGTTGAAGGACCGTGGGCTGACGCCACTGGAGGTCGGGCCAGTACAAGCCAATGAGCTGCGCCAAAATGTTTTCGCGGCCAAGCTCTCCAGCAATGATCTTGCTCTTTGCACCCGCCAGCTTGCCAGCCTACTGAGCGCCAAGTTACCCATTGAGCAATCTCTAAACGCGGTGATTGAGCAGGCCGAAAAAGCCTCTGTACGAGAGCGTTTTGCAGCGGTTCGCAGCGAAGTCGTGGGCGGACAAACCATGTCGGAGGCGCTGGGCAAATACCCGAAAGATTTCCCCGAGGTGTATCGCGCACTGGTAGCGGCCGGTGAGCAGTCCGGTGAGCTTGGACAGGTCATGAATAAATTAGCCGACTATGTCGAGTCCCGCAACACCTTGAGCTCGAAACTGGTGCTCGCCTTCACTTATCCGGCGATTGTGTCCTTGGTGGCGATCCTGGTGGTCTTCGCCTTACTCACCTATGTGGTGCCGCAAATCATCGGCGTGTTTGAGCAAACCAAACAGGCATTACCGATGCCGACTATTATTTTGATCGCTATTTCAAATTTCTTGCGGACTTGGGGCTGGTATTTGTTGGCTCTGGCCGTTCTGGCGGCGATCGCCTTTCGCATGGCTCTGCGCTCGCCAAGCTTTAAGCTTGCCTGGCACACTAAGTTATTACATATGCCGGTGTTCGGTCGCTTGATTCGTGGGGCAAACACGGCTCGCTTTGCCTCAACCTTAAGTATTTTGACGAGTTCCGGCGTCCCCTTGATTCGCGGTCTAGAAGCCGGACTTAAAACTTTAGGCAACGAGGCCTTGAAAGCCAACGTGGCCGACGCCATATCCAGGGTACGAGAAGGCGTGCCTTTGTCCAAAGCCCTAGGCGTTGGCAAGCAGTTTCCTCCGATGATGGTGCACATGATTGCAAGTGGCGAGGCCACCGGTGAGCTTGCACCCATGTTGGAGCGCACGGCGGCGACGATGTCATCGGAAACCGAGAGAAAAGCGTTAGCGTTAACAAGTATCTTGGAGCCTGTAATGGTGTTGGTGATGGGTGTGGTGGTGCTCTTTATTGTGCTGGCCGTATTGATGCCGATTATTGATAGCAATTCGCTGGTGAAGTGAATTTAATTCGGGCTACACAAATGCTCTCCAGTATTGTTCCATTGTTTTCTGGGGGTTTAATATGTGGTTACTTCGTTTACGCAAATTGCTGAAGTCGGCCGGTCGCGAAGGGCTGATTTTGTTTTATGCCCTTCGTCACCCGATGACCCATCCCGCGCTCCGTTTGGCGGCCCTGGCCATGTTTTTGTACGTGTTGAGCCCGATCGATCTCATTCCCGATATTGCACCTCTTGTGGGGTGGGCCGATGACGCGGCCGTGCTCTTGCTCGGCATTCCTTTTCTGTTGAAAAAATTACCCGCCAACATTCTGAGCGAATCTAGCGCCTCGGCTGAGCGCTTGCTGGCGAGGTTCAGCTTGTTTCGGTCGACCCGTTAGTTCCGCACGAGGCCTGAGCTTCAATGCTCGAGTTGGGCTTTGAGCATGAGCGCGGGCTGACTGGGCTCGTCAGCGTCGGTCACCAAACAAATTTCCAGGCAATCGTCAGCGCCATTTTTAAGCGGATGGGCCGCAATGCCCTCAACCTTGCACGAAGGCATCAGTGGTCGTTGCCAAAGCATTTGCCCTCGGGGACTGACTTTGCCGATGACGGCCCCCCAAAACTCCCCGTCTTGATAACTGTCCGGTGCGTCTTCGGCCACGGCGGTGTAGAGCCAGGAGCCATCGGGTAGGGCGGCGCAATCAGTGAAGCTAAGGCTGACCTGATGAATTTTTCCAAGATCAAACGTCTGAATTTTCGAGGGCGCGCAGTCGACGCTTTCTCCGCGCAAAAGCGCATCAAGAACACTGAGCGGATAATGGATCGATGCATTACCCTCGGCCTTGTTAGATTTCGCTGCGCCTCGATTGAGGAGTACCCATTGGTCAGCGCACAGCATGGCTCCCTCGATATTGATTTCTCCAAAAATTTTATGGAGCTTGAAATACATCGGACTCAAGTCAAATGGGGTGACCGATCCTGAGGGCTCGCCACTCGCGTTTAGGGTGACATAAACCCCTTGACAGCGATTGCGTCTGGAGCCCGAGCCCAAGGCCACGAGTCCGTCCTGGGTTCTTCGATCAAGTTTTGGCAGGAGAAAAAGACTCTCAAAATCCGGCTTGAGCGCCTTTCGTTGCTTGTGGGCTGGCGGAAGATCGCCGCCCAGAAGGCGAAACAAATCCCCGCGCTGGTGAGCATCTGAGAAGACTGCAAGGTGGTGTTCGTCATCTGAAATGACGTACGCTTTACCGTAGGCGCAAACCAGGCCGCTGGCTGCACTGATGTAGCCCCTCTGGTCGGGCTGTTGTACAGCCGCAATGCTGAGTTCGCGAAGCCAGTTTGCTTTGATCGTGCGGGTCAATTTAATTAAGCGGGTTACCGAATTTAACTTGAAGTTTGTCAATCTCGCTCAGTTGCTCCTTGCTCAACCTCGTGTCGTAGGCCTTCAGGCACTCTTTAAGCTGCATTAAAGTGGTCGCACCGATAATCGTACTGGACACCGATTTGCTGTGATAACAAAACGCCAGGGCCATTTGGGTAAGACTCATACTCCATTGCTGAGCGAGTGCTTCATAGGCTTCGGCAACCTGCGGCAGCTCAGGCTTGGCGTAGCGCGGCCATTTGTCTCCAAAAAGAGTGAGGCGCGCACCGCTGGGCTTCTCGCCATGACGATATTTACCACTGAGTAGACCGAAAGCGAGAGGGGAGTAGGCCAGTAGGCCAACCTTCTCATGATGGCAGGTTTCCGTCAGGCTGAGCTCATACTCTCGGGCCATCAGATTGTAGATATTCTGAATACTGGCGATTCTCGGCAGGCCGTATTTTTCGGCAATTTTGACGAATTCGCTGAC
>JAYUOT010000086.1:0-18561 GCA_043760705.1 Betaproteobacteria bacterium | reverse complement strand
AAATCTGAGAGCGAACACCTTGGAGCAGCGCATCCAGGCCAGGCTGATCTTGACCCCCAAGCTCTGAAATTCTCAACTGGCAGGATTGTGAAAATCTGCTCAACCGATGGGTCCGATGTTGCTCTCGGAAGCTCGGAAGTTTCGCCAAACTTTTTCGAAACAATCGTGACCAGCGTGCTCCATTCGCTGACGCACCGCTCGGCATACGCCGTTGTGGGTAGTGCCCCCATGCCATTCCGGGCGATGGAAGCCATTGGGCGTTGGAGTTTTGACTAAAAGGCGCCATCATTTTTCAAAGTGCTTGAGGAAAGCGAGACGCCATTGGCGGTAAAGCATCCGTAACATCGATTCGCTGCCATGATCGAACCGTACCCAGGCCCGCATTCCCGGGTAGGCTTCCTGATCTTTGGCCGTTTGTACATCAAAGAGAAAGACCGGTTCTTGTGTCCTCAGGCCGTCGCTGCCCTGTGGGTCGATCTCAATGCGTCCACCTCCTCGCTCGCCAAGAGCTGCGCTCGGAAGCGCATGGACAGTGGCTGGAACCTCACCGAGTAGACTTGCTGTTACAGCGGCGCGTTTTGCGTTGGGCCAACGCAGTTCGACGTGTTCGGTCCGGGTGCGCACCCGGCTTGCTTCGTGGTTGACCACCGCAACTCGAACGACGGTTTCGTCATCCGTAAGAATTTGCGCGAACTGCTCGCCTTTCTTCAGAAAGCGGCCCGGCAAGTCATTGCTGCGCGCCATGGCAATTCGTCCTGCGCTCTGCGCATGCACTTCGAGTGCGTCGGCCCGTGTTTGGACGAGCGTGAGTTCCGCTTCAAGGCGGCCGATACGGTCCTCAATGGTGCGCATTTGAAGAGCGTCCGTGCTCATCGCTCCAAGCCGCTCGGTACGGGCTTCGGAGAGTTCTGTCTGTAGTCGCATCCAATCAAGGGAAATTTCTTCATTCACGAGCGTGGCGATCCTTTGCTGCGCTGTGACCACTTGCCCATCTTTCACATGCAGAGTCTCGATGAAACCAGCAGTGAGCGCCCGGACCTGAGTTTTCTCTGGGGCCCAAACAATTCCCTGAGCGACTGTTGTCGAAGGCAACTTCAGAAGCAGAAGTCCAAACGCGAACAGGCTCACGGCGACCGCACTCACAAAAATTGCGCGAGGGCGTTGAAGCCCGAGGGATGGATCATTGAAAAGGTAGCTGATCAGTTGATAGATTGGCCTTCCGAGCAACACGAACAGGTTAATGGCGAGCATGCCCAGACCCACTGTCCAATGCCAATTCGCAGCCAATACTACCAAGGTGATACCCAGCGTCCAGCGATACAAAAAACTCGCCAGACCGTAGCCGAGTAACCACGGCCTTTCGCCGTCGGCGAGACTGATCCGAGGAATATTTTTCAAGCCAAAGCCGTAACGGCGGAAAATGTCTTTCCAGTATTGCTGGCTTCTTTGGGCGAGGTTCGGTAGCTCAAGTAAGTCAGTCAAGACGTAGTAACCGTCAAATTTGAGTAGCGGGTTAGCGTTGAAGGTGAGGGTCGACAGGCCGCCAATGACGACGACAAAGAGGCATATACTTTTAGGCAGGCCTGGGCTGAGCATCACCCAAAGCAAAATAGCCACCGCGGCCAAGCTCATTTCAGCGGCGATGCCGGCTGCCGCGACGACGGCCCGTTGATGTTTAAACGCAAACAAGTTTGAGCTTGACGCGTCCACATAAGGAACCGGTAGGAGGGTGAGCATTCTGATACCAAACTCTCCAACCTCTCCGCCATATCGCCTGACCGCGAGGGCGTGGGACATTTCATGCACGAGTTTCAAAACCGGATAGATCAACCAGGACAACAAGAGGCTGTAAGGATGATTCCAAAGCGCGGCGACGTCGCTTGAAAATGCGCGCCAGTGAATCCCTAAGGTCAGGAGGCTCATGAGCATGAGTGCTAAGCAAACGACCAAAGCAGGCAAGGAGAAAAGTGCGTGGCTTAAACCATGCATCTTGTTCAACCAGTCACCAGGACGCCACACGGCCACTCGGAACGACAAGGGATTCACCGCGGAAAAAGCGTGCTGTGCCTGCTGCTTCTTGCCTTGAGTTTTTAACTGATCGAAGTCGCCTCTCGTTGAAAGCGAAAGCAGATTCGCATCATAGAGTTGCGACATCGTGCCGATCATCTCGTTTTGGCTTGGAGCGCTATTCCCGAGTTTTTGGAGAAGCGTCTGCCAGATGTCTTCACAGGAGTGGCGACCATCAAGACGGCCCACTAATTCGTAACCACTGCGATTGACCCTCTGGTGTAGGCCATTGATTGGATCGAGCAGCACGTACCAAACTTCACCCCGATGGGTTTGCCGAGAAATGCGAACCCCTGGCCTGAGACTGGGTTTGAGACCGGATAAGCGGTACCAGTCTTGACTAAACAGCGAGGCTTGCGCGCTCATAGCGTCCACTTCCAGAGGCTCACGCTCACCCATTGTCTCAAGCGATTCGTCAGCACAGCGATCAATGGGCGAGAGCCCGTCTCAATTTTCGCGACGCCCTCCAGTCCCGGTTGAATCAAGAAGTCATTGGTTTTGAGTTTAGCTTCGACTTCAAAAATGTTTAAGCCATCTTTGATCAGTGCAACCGGGGTAATGCGAACCACTTCGATATCGAGGGTCTTGTCCGCGAGCGCGCTGAGAACTAATTGACCGCTTTGCTTGATACTCAGCAGGGCGATGTCGCGTTCATCCACTTCGATCACCAAGCGATACTGATTATTGGGCGCAACCGTCATAAGCACATCGCCTCGTTTGACGGGCGCACCAAGAGATTGGGACTGATCACCGCTCAGTACAACACCATCAAACGGAGCCGTGACCCTGATACGACCTAGTTGGTCATCGATCATCGCAACCTGTGCTTTGATTTGACCAAGCTTAGCTTGCTGAATCGCGATTTGGGATTGATCTTCCTTGACGAGTGCGTCGCCGTATTTGCGCTCGGTTTGCGAGTACTCGGCCTCAAGCTTACGCCGATCAAGTTGTAGGTCACGGTCATCAAGATCGAGAAGCGCTTGCCCTTGCTTGATGCGAACTCCGGGCCGGGCATGTACGGCTGAGATATAGCCGTCCACTGCCGCCGACATCACTCTTTGGGTCGATCCCTCGAGTCTGGCGGTCGCAGTCACCCGGTGTTGAATCGGAACAATGCATATCGCCGCGAAGGCCATGACTACGATAGCGCTAAAAATCAAGCCTTTGCTGGAACGCTTGAGAAGTTTTTTACCCTCGCCTCTAAAACCGGACTGGAAGAGGTTGGACATTGCAGAGGAGGCGCGTCGCTTGTTGTAGAGCACGGGCCCAAGCACACTCGATAATTGTTCAAGGTATTCTATGCTGTGGGTATTCATTTCGGTGTCTGTTTTGTATTCCACAACCATTGCACCCACCAGGCTGCGTGCGCCATCTTCATCGATCAAAATCGGTACGCTGACCAGTTTCGCTGACTCGTGCCGAGTGCAAAATCTCTCGTGAGCGAGGGTCACCTTGGGCTCGCTGCCTTTCGGTTGAGGGAACACGATCGTGCTGGCTTGGTCAATGGCTTCGTCCATCGCCAGCGCAAGATCACGTGCCAGCACTGCACTATTTTTTAAGGTCGCGATATTCGAGATCGCGGTGAGTTTGGTGTGTCCGTCTTTTAGGAAACCAAGGCTGACTCTCTCGGCATTCAGCCTTTGGCTCAGATCAGACACGAACTCACTGGCCGAACTTTCGAATTTGCTATGGCGGTGAATGATGCTCAGAAGTTGCAGCACGGCCGCGGCTCTGCGGCGCTGTTCGGCTTGCACCTGGGTGGCCACGACAGAATCTCGCAGCGCTTGATCGAGCTCCTGAGTTCGGGGGCTTTGCGTCGCAGCGCTGGACGGACGAGCGGCTGTTGAAATCTCTGCACCGAGGCTCTTGGTCGGCATCGCCATGGCAATCGCGCCAATCAACTTCCCGGGTTCAAATTCGCGCGTTTTGTTGCTGAGCGGAACCGCGATCAAGGTGGTACTGGTTTGGCTTGTTTTGGAAAAACGAGTCTTTTGAAGTGAACGGCCTTCTTGAGTCGCCCGTCGGGCCAATTCAATTAAGGAGCTTGGGGCTTGTGCCCCTTGAGGCCAAACCGAGATCGTCTCAACATCTCTGACGATGTTCGAGCGCATGAGCAACACCGTCGATGCCGTTTTCTGGGCAACTTTAGGGGTTTGCTCGATGATTCTCTTGTCCGCGACAGTGTCCACGGTTCCTTCCAATTGGGACTGCTCGTAACGATGGAAGTACCCCACCTTCTATAGCCGTCTCAACTGTGCCGGAATTAATGTTGGAAGTGCAATTTAACCGTTATTCGCACATTGTTGGGGGATAGACGGAAGCCCGCTCTCGATCAACGTTGCGGGCACGTAGAATTATTGTGCGCATACGCCGTCCATCGTTGGATAGACGGTGGGTCGCAAATTCTCAACGGGTGTGATTCATTAGAATCGGCAACAAATCCAAAGCACGCTGAATGGTGAAATCGGCCCCCCACGCTTCGGCGGGGTCGTCGGCACCGTTATAGCCATAAGCCGCCGCAACGGTAGTCATTTGCGCGGTTTGTCCTGCTTGCACATCTCTCAGATCATCGCCGACGTACATACAGCGATCAGGTTCAAACTTGCTTAACTTTGCGCCCAGTAAAAGGGGTGCCGGGTGAGGCTTGGGCGTCGGTGTACTGTCGCCGCCTACGAGGCAGCTTGATCGAGCCTCAAGTTGCAAGGCTCGGGCCAAGAGTTTGACGTAACGCTCGATCTTATTGCTGACAATTCCCCATGCAATCTGCTTTTGATCTAAGGTCTTCAACACCTCGGCAATGCCAGGAAAGAGTGTCGTTTGTACGCAAATATTGGCTTCGTAACGAGCTAAAAACTCATCGCGCAAGGCCGGAAACTCGACGCTCTCCTTGCTGACTCCGAGGCCCTTGCCAATCAAGCCTCTTGCGCCCATGGACGCAAAGGGACGGAGTTCGGAGAAATCCATCGGTGCCAGGCCACGTTCCTGGCGCATCAGTTGGATCGGGGCCACCAAATCGGGTGCGGTGTCGGCCAGGGTGCCGTCGAGGTCGAAAAGCACGCATTGAACATGGGGGGGCATTCGAGTGTTGTAACTCACCACACGAGTGTCCTAGAAGGGTTTGCGGCAGGCCATCAAGTAGTTGACAGTGACGTCTCCCTTGATCAGCCTGTATTGTTGAGTAATGGGGTTGTAGGTCATCCCCATCAGTTCGATAATTTCTAGTCCGGCACGCCGTACTGCGCCACTTAGTTCAGAGGGTTTAATGAATTTGGCGTAATCGTGGGTGCCTTTAGGCAGCAAGCTCAGAACATACTCCGCTCCCACGATGGCAAAGAGAAAAGACTTAGGATTTCGATTCAGGGTGGAGAAAAAGAGCCACGCGCCTGGTTTTGCCATGGCCACACAGGCCTTGATGGTGGATTCTGGGTCAGGGACGTGTTCGAGCATCTCCATGCAAGTGATGACGTCGAATTTCTCAGGGATTACGGCGCCCATGGGGGCGGCAGGAGTATTCATCTCTTGAGCCAGGGCTTCGGCCAGTACTTGACGGTATGAAACCGCCGCGCCGCTTTCAAGGCGATGCAAATTGGCTACTTTGAGCGGTTTGTCGGCCATATCAATGCCCAGTACCCGAGCACCCTTGAGGGCCATGGCCTCGGCCAGAATGCCTCCTCCACACCCGACGTCGAGCACAGATTTGCCGGGCAGACCCGCCCATTGGTCAATCCACTGCAATCTTAAGGGGTTAATTTGGTGCAGGGGCTTAAATTCCGAATTCGGATCCCACCACTTGGAGGCGAGCGCTTGGAATTTGGCCACTTCGGCAGGGTCAACATTGTCTTTATCGGGTCCGGCCTCGAAAGAAGCCGAGGGAGGGGGAAGGGCGTGATTGTTCATCTTTGAATTGTAGCGTCCTAGAACTAGGCCGTGGCCATAAAAAAAGCCCCGCAAGGCGGGGCTTTTTCAAATCGAAAATAATCGGGTATTAAATCGTTGCGATACGAATCGTCTCGCAACAAAGGGTCGATTATTTACGTGGGCGCGTGCCAACGACTTCGATTTCCACACGACGGTTCTTGGTCATGCCTTCTTTAGTCTTGTTATCAGCAACCGGCTGTTTCTCGCCCTTGCCTTCAGTGTAGATGCGGTTGGCTTCTACGCCCTTAGACACGAGGTAAGCCTTGACAGCTTCAGAGCGCTTGACAGACAGCTTCTGGTTGTATTTATCACTACCGCGGGCGTCGGTATGACCCACAGCAATGACAACTTCCAGAGTGATGTCCTTAAGCTTGCCAGTCAGATCGTTCAACTTGGCTTTGCCTTCTGGCTTCAGTACCGATTTGGCGGTATCGAAGAATGCGTCAGCAGCGAAAGTAACCTTTTCTGTCGTAGCAGTTGCTGGGGCAGGAGCTGGAGCAGGAGCCGGTGCTGGTGCTGGTGCCGGTGTAGCACGAGGCTCTGGAGCAGGAGCTGGAGCCGGTGCTGGCGGAGGTGGTGGAGCTGCAACACGGGGAGCTGGTGCTGGAGCTGGAGCTGCCTTAGGGGCCAAGTCTGCATCGCAGTCTTGATAGGCATTGGCAGGCGTCCAATAGGCAGTGCGCCAGCACAGACCAAACGGGTCCATAACAACTTTACCATCAGGACTTTGGACGTAGCCAGCCTGGGCGAATGCGGTCGATGCAGAAGCGGCCAGAGCAGCAGCTGCAACCAAGTGACCTAATTTAACCGATTTAATCATGTTTCTCCTCACGGTAGAACGAAGCTTGAAAGCGAAAACGAGATCCTGTGCGGCCCAATGCCCCACAAGACAATTCGAAAAACAGCTCAGACCCCTTATATCCGCCAAATGACTGAAATAAATCAGCTATTTAGACGATCTGAGGCTTTGCCTGAATCTCACCAAGCGTATTTTGCCACATCAGGCTACGTGCAGTCACAAGAGAGCACTGCTCTTCGGCTCGATGGTGAGTGAGTTGTCGCTTATGCACAACATGAACCCCATTAATCCAGACTTCTTGGACGTTTTCTCGGCCCACGGAGTACGCGAGGTGAGCTATTGGGTCATAGATCGGATGTAAGTCGCGACTTCCCAGGTCCATGGTGATTAAGTCGGCCGATTTCCCGATTTCCAAACTGCCAATCGAGTCCGCGAGCCCAATAGCCCTTGCCGAACGCAGGGTCATGGACTCCAAAAGCGAAAACGCATCAAAAACGGTAGGGTCGGCATGAACACCTTTGGCCAATAATGCACCGGTTCGACCCTCCTGCCAAAGGTCGAGTCGATTATTAGAGGCTGAGCCATCCGTGCCAATGCCTAAATTGACTCCAGCTTTGAGCATTTGAGCCACCGGAGCAATGCCTGAACCGAGTTTCAGGTTGGAATGCGGGCAATGAGCGACATTAGCGTTGGCCTGGGCCAGCAGATCAATTTCCGAGGCGTTGAGGTGCACAGCGTGTACGGCGATTAATGACGGTCCGAGCAAACCGAGTTTATTCAAGCGGGCAAGAGGGCGTTGGCCATAGTCTTTAACACTTTGCTCGACTTCAAAAGCGGTTTCGTGGATATGACAATGCACGGGGAGATCCAGCTCGTGACTCATCACCATGACTTTGCGGAAGCTCTCGTCACTGACGGTATAGGGAGCATGGGGCGCCAAGGTGAAGGACACCAGGGGTTCGCCACGCATGTTGTCACGTACCGCAAGGCCCTTCGCCAAATAATCGTCGGGACCTGTTCCATACTTGGATGGAAATTCGAAAACGACGATGCCGGCAGCGCAACGCATCCCCAATTCCAGCGCGGCGCGTGCCGTGGACTCCGGGTAGAAGTACATGTCGTTAAAACAGGTGATGCCGCCCATAAGCATCTCGTGACAGGCGAGAAGCGCGCCGTCATACACAAAATCTGGAGAAATCACCTTAAGCTCGGCGGGCCAAATTCGCTCATTGAGCCATGCGTGAAGGGGCAGGTCGTCGGCGAATCCTTTCATCAGGCTCATCGCCGCATGGGTGTGTAAATTCACTAGGCCGGGCATCAAAACTTGGCCGGGTAAATGCTGCGTCACAACATTTGTATAGCGTTCGAGCAAGATCGACTTCGGTCCGAGATCGGCAATTTTCCCCTCTCGAATCAGCACGGCCTGATCTTTCAATATTTGTCGGGCAGGTCGAATGGGCAGCAGCCATTCGGGCAAAAGTAGAACCATCGAAGGCTGATTTGCCCCGGTCTGGGCAGGCTCTTGAGAGTAAGCCTGCGGGGCAAGAGGGCCGGAGTTTGAGAGGGAAGTAGGGGCTGAGGTCATTTTAAGGGCCGGACTTAGCCGACACGCAATGTTGAAGGCACCGGGGCCGAACCAAGGGGAGGATAGCGCAAACTGTTAAAATTCAAAGGTTTAGCGGCACGCCTACTTAAAAAACGACCTTAAGAACCGAAGTTGAGGGGGGTCGGTTAAGGCTGGTGGGGTCGAAATCGATAAAAATTAAGTTGCCGTCATCAATCAAGCGGCTAATAGCCGCCCAGGGAATCTTGTGGATCAGTTTGCCAAGTCAACACTTCCGATTAGCCTAGAAGAGGAGATGCGTCGCTCCTTCCTTGATTACGCCATGAGCGTGATCGTCGGACGGGCGCTACCCGATGTGAGGGATGGTCTGAAACCCGTACACCGGCGCGTGCTGTTTGCCATGCATGAAGCCAATAACACTCACAGCCGCTCTTATGTGAAATGCGCTCGGGTGGTCGGCGATGTGATGGGTAAGTTTCACCCGCACGGCGACAATGCGATTTATGACACTTTGGTACGCATGGCGCAGGACTTTTCGCTGCGCTACCCCTTGGTGGATGGTCAGGGCAACTTCGGTTCAGTGGACGGTGATAACCCGGCCGCGATGCGCTATACCGAGTGCCGACTAGAAAAAATCTCTGCGGAGCTCTTGGCAGACATTGATAAAGAGACGGTCGATTTCCAGCCGAACTATGACGGTAAGGAGTTCGAGCCCACGGTTTTGCCGTCACGACTTCCTAATCTCCTAATTAACGGTTCCACCGGTATTGCGGTGGGTATGGCGACCAATATTCCTCCTCACAATCTGAGCGAGGTGATTGACGCCTGTATGTTGATCCTCAGTAACCCTGAAGCCACGATTGATGATGTGATCTCGATTATCCCGGCGCCTGATTTCCCTACCGGGGGCATTATTTACGGGACTGTGGGTGTACGCGAAGGCTATCGCACGGGCCGTGGTCGCGTCATCATGCGCGCCAAGACGCATTTTGAAGAAATCGACCGCGGTCAGCGCTCCGCCATTATTGTGGATGAGCTGCCCTATCAGGTGAATAAACGCGTGCTGCTCGAGCGAATTGCCGAGCTCGTGAACGAAAAGCGTATCGAAGGGATCTCAGACATTCGCGACGAGTCCGATAAATCCGGTATGCGTGTCGTGGTTGAGTTAAAGCGTGGCGAATTGCCCGAGGTGGTGCTCAATAACCTCTATAAGCTCACCCAGTTGCAGGATAACTTCGGCATCAATATGGTGGCCCTGGTCGATGGTCAACCTCGTGTACTAAATATCAAGCAATTGATCGAGTTCTTCCTCTCGCATCGTCGCGAGGTCATAACCCGTCGCACTATTTTCGAACTACGCAAGGCCCGTGAGCGCGGTCATGTGCTGGAGGGCTTGGCGGTGGCCATCGCCAATGTGGATGAGATGATCGAAATGATCAAATCATCGGCGACACCTCCCATCGCCAAGGAGCGCTTGATGTCGCGTGATTGGGCTGCGGGTGTGGCCTTGGATATGGTGGCCCGTGCCGGTGGAGATTCAACGACGTTCCGCCCAGATGGTTTAGAGGCTGGACTCGGCCTAATCGCGACGGAAGGTCGCGGCCTCTATCGCCTGAGTGATGTGCAGGCGCAAGAAGTTCTGAACATGCGCTTACAGCGCCTGACCGGTCTTGAGCAAGACAAGATTGTTCAAGAATACCGTGAAGTGATTGAGCAAATTACCGATTTACTCGATATTTTGGCCAAGCCAGCACGGGTGACTGAAATTATCGGCAATGAGCTCAAACTGATCAAGACTGAATTCGGCGATGGCCGTAAGTCCTACATTGAGCACAATGCGACCGAGCTCGATACCGAAGACTTGATTACGCCGGCCGATATGGTGGTCACGCTCTCGCATTCGGGCTACATCAAGAGCCAGCCTTTGTCTGAGTACCGCGCTCAAAAGCGTGGCGGCCGGGGCAAGCAAGCGGCGGGCACCAAGGATGAGGATTGGATTGACCAACTCTTCATCGCCAATACCCATGATTACATTTTGTGCTTCTCGAACCGTGGCCGAGTGTATTGGTTGAAAGTTTGGGAAGTACCGCAAGGCAATCGCACCTCACGAGGCCGCCCGATTGTGAATCTCTTCCCTTTGCTTGAAGGCGAGAAAATCACGGTGGTGTTGCCGGTGAAGCAGTTTGATGAACTGCACTTTGTGTTTATGTCCACCAGTCTGGGTACCGTCAAAAAGACGCCACTCACCGATTTCTCTAACCCCCGCAAAGCCGGCATTATTGCGGTCGATTTGGATGAAGGTGACTTCCTGATCGGTGTGGCCGTCACCGATGGAAAGCACGATGTGATGTTGTTCGCCGATTCGGGCAAGGCGGTGCGGTTCGATGAGAACGATGTACGTCCGATGGGTCGTGGCGCTCGCGGCGTGCGCGGCATGATGCTTGAAGACGGGCAAAAAGTAATTGCCATGTTGGTGGCTGAGAACGAGCAGCAATCCGTACTGACGGCCACTGAAAATGGCTACGGTAAGCGCACCCCCATTGGCGAGTACACCCGCCATGGTCGTGGCACCAAGGGCATGATTGCGATTCAAACCTCGGACCGTAATGGCCGGGTGGTTGCCGCCGTGTTGGTCAACACCGAAGACGAGATCATGTTGATCACCACGGGGGGTGTTTTGATTCGCACTCGCGTGAGCGAGATCCGTGAAATGGGTCGTGCGACTCAAGGCGTGACACTCATTTCGGTCGATGAAGGCACCAAGCTTTCAGGCGTTCAGCGCGTGGTCGAGTCAGATACGGACTCTTTTGCGGATACCTTGAGCCAAGCGGGTGATGAAGACGGCGCAGATGCGACTCCAGGCGACGCCAGCACGGATGAAGGCCCGACCGACCCGGCTTCGGGCGGCGAATAATTGTCCAATCCCCTCGGGCCGAACTCTTCTCAGGCGGGCACGATGTCCGCCGAGCACGAATCGATCCGCAGTGTTCCGACCTTAGAGGGTGGCGAGAGATTGCTTCGTCGTGCGGATCTTCCGTGAAGCACCCATCCCCAGCAAGCCCACCGCGATCAATGCAAGCGAGGCTGGAACAGGCACTTGGGAGACAATCTTCTTGCCCACCAATTGATCTTGATGAGAGGCGCTTCCAAACTTGTCGAAGCTCCAATGTCCAGCTGCTTTCGAATCGAGTGTGGCGAGCCATTCCTCGGCCAAACTACGCGACGTGGTGCAGAAAGCACTGGCTAGGGAAAACATGCCGGTACTCAAATTCAAATGGCCCTTGCCGTCCGACATGATTTCCCAGATGGCGGTTTGAAAGGCGGCACTTGCTGTCGACGAAGTATGTGCGGTGGGCAAGTAGTTCTCATACAGCTTGCTAAAGCGCCCAAGCTGAAGAGCGCTAATGTTTTCGTTTTGACCGGTCAGGCTCACCTTAGAGAAATTGCTATAGCTTTGACCGAAACGAATGCTCTGCATCAAATCGATGCAGAAACTAGTGAGAGGCATGCCATCGGCGGACATTGAGAACTCGCCCGCGGCGACGGTCCCTTGAAACGGGCTGGCCAATTGCACGGCTTCAGAGCCATGACTAAAGCCCGTGAAGCTCACGGTTGTGGCCTGAGAGGCTGGTGCCAACCCTAAGCCCAAGGCGAGAATGGCTGGCGAGACCCAAGCAGCCAGGTGCTTTGCCGCAAAGTGTTTTGAAAAGAGCAATTTTTGGGTGAGCGACATTCAAAGACTCCAGAATGGATGAACGGTCGATTTTTGAGGTCAGACGTGCGTTAGTGAACGGATACTAAGAGGGCAGGCATCGCAAGCAGGTGATGCACGTCACGCTTTTTGTGTTTGAGTGCGTCTTTTTCCTGATCCGGTAGCATTTAGCCTGCGTGTTCGAGAAATACTGCACATTGCGGATCTGCTCACTGAAGACAAGTCACCCGACGCCCTTTCGCCCGATATCTCCCCATTCCTGGAAAAAACCGATCATGAGTTCCTCAGCCGAAGAGCGCGCCAATCAGCACTTGCAAGACTTGCGTATCAAGATAGACACCACCGACACAGAAATTGTTCGCCTATTGAATCAGCGTGCCGAACTTGCTCAACAGGTGGGGGCCGTCAAGCATGCGGTTGACGCACCCGTGTATCGCGCTGAACGAGAGGCACAAATTTTTGGTCGTTTGCGCGCACGCCAGCCTGGTCCGGAAACTGGCCCTCTGAGCGGCACTGCTTTAGAAAATATTTACCGCGAAGTGGTATCGGCGTGCCGCGAGCTTGAGCGTCGCATGAAAATTGCTTATCTTGGCCCTGCCGGAACCTTTTCTGAGGTGGCCGCACTTCGCCATTTTGGGCATTCAATCGATACCGTACCTTGCGCCAGTATCGAAGAGGTGTTTCGTATCACTGAGGCGGGAGGCGTCGACTTTGCGGTGGTGCCCGTCGAGAACTCGACCGAGGGCGCGGTCAATCGTCCGCTGGATCTACTGCTCAATACTCCTTTGGTGATTAGTGGTGAGGTCACGGTGCCCGTGGCCCATGCGCTTCTCGCGCAAGGCAGCTCGCTCGCGGGCATTACAAAGATTTGCGCCCATGCTCAGGCCTTGGCGCAGTGTCAAGGGTGGTTAGACAGAAACGCACCCGGAATTGAGCGTGCCCCGGTGGCAAGCAATGCTGAGGGCGCAAGGTTGGCGTCTTTGGACGCGTCCATCGCGGGGATTGCCTCGGAGCGGGCTGCGCAAATATACCCTGTGCAGGTGGTCGCCTCGGCGATTCAGGACGACCCTTTGAATCGGACCCGGTTCGTGGTGATCGGGCGCTATGAATGCGAGCCCTCGGGAGCGGATCAAACCTCCTTGATTTTGTCTGTGCCGGATAAGGCCGGTGCCGTGCATGCCTTGATCGAGCCACTGGCTCGGCATGGTGTGTCGATGAAGCGTTTTGAGTCCCGACCGGCGCGCCAAGGTGCATGGGAGTATTATTTCTACATTGATTTACTTGGTCATTTTCGCGACGAGGCGGTCGCTAAAGCGCTGAGCGAGATCAAGCAAAACGCGGCATTCTTCAAGTGGGTGGGTTCCTACCCGCGGGCTTGAATGGCTTAACTCGATAGGTAATTGAAACATGAATGCGGTCCCAAACACTGTAGCGTCTAAACCCGGTACGAATACTGGTGCAAGTTCCCAGCCCTCTCCCTTGCAACGACCCTCCTCACCTCTTGTGGCCCCCGAGCACGTACGCCAGATGGCCCCCTATCAAGCAGGTAAGCCCATTGGTGAGGTCGCTCGCGAGTATGGTCTCGACGAAACTGAAATCGTCAAGCTCGCCTCTAACGAAAATCCTCTCGGCATGCCCGCGTCGGCACGTCACGCCATTGCACTTGCAGCTGCAGATTTGGGGCGCTATCCCGATGCTAATGGCTTCGAGTTGAAACGGGCCCTGGCGAGTCGCTATCAGGTTTCCGAGAGCTGTATTACCCTGGGCAATGGTTCGAATGATGTTCTTGAGTTGATTGCTCATACCTTGGTGAGCCAGGGCGATGAGGTCATCTATTCTCAGTACTCTTTTATTGTTTATGCGCTCGCCACTCAGGCCTTGGGTGCTACGGCAGTGGTTGTTCCTGCCAAAGATCATGGTCATGATTTGGACGCCATGGCCGCCGCGGTGACCGATCAAACGCGTTTAATTTTTATTGCGAATCCGAACAATCCGACCGGCACCTATCTCACTGCGCAGGCGATTGAAAACTTCTTGACCAAGGTGCCCAGTCGCATTGCCGTGGTGCTCGACGAAGCCTATAACGAATACCTTGCCCCCGAATTGCAGTTCGACTCGTCACAGTGGCTCAAACGGTTTCCAAATTTAGTGGTGTCACGCACCTTCTCGAAGGCCTATGGCCTGGCCGGACTACGGGTGGGCTTTGCCTTGGCGAGCGCTGAGCTGACCGATCTGATGAATCGCGTGCGCCAGCCTTTTAATGTGAATTCCCTGGCCCAGGCCGCCGCTGTCGCAGCCTTAGCCGATGTTGATTTTCTCAAGCGCAGTGCGACCCTCAATCGGGCTGGTCTGAAATCATTGGCGGAGGGCTTTGATCGCCTGGGCCTGCACTACCTCCCGTCTTTTGGTAACTTTATATTAGTGAAAGTGGGTGACGCGAACGCCATCAATGAGAAGCTCCTCAAGGCAGGAGTCATTGTGCGTCCCGTGGCTGGCTATGGTTTACCCGAGTGGTTGCGCGTGTCGGTCGGTTTGCCCCACGAGAACGATAAGTTTTTGCAGGCGATGCAAGCCATTCTGAAACTTTAATTTCGAGCGCTTTCATGTCACCACAAGCCGTCGCGCCCCGGATTGCTGCACCCGAGAAAATTGCCATTATCGGCACGGGTCTGATTGGCGGCTCGATTGCGGCCTCTTTCCGGAGAGTGTTTACGAGTACCTTCATCAGTGGGTTTTCTGAGGCCAAAGATGCCAGTGTTGCTGAGCAATTAGGCCTGCTGGACGTGGCGTGTACCTCGATCCAGGAGTGCATCGTGGGTGCGGACATTGTGTTCCTGAGCTGCCCCGTGGGGGCAATGCCAGCGGTTTTCGCGGAGCTTGCGAAGAGTCCGGCGAGCTATCATGTGGTGACCGATTGTGGCAGCACCAAGCGCTCAGTGATCGAAGCTGCAAGAGTACAGCTTGGTGATGCTTTTGATCGCTACCTTCCGGGCCACCCGATTGCGGGTTCCGAGCGTCATGGCCCGGCCGGCGCGTCTGCACATTTGTTTGTCAAGCGTAACTGGTTGTTGTGCCCTCAAAACGAGAGACAGAAGCAACTCGCGCAGCGCATGACCCCAGTGCTCGAGGCACTCGGTAGTCAGGTTAAAACAGTGGATGCTGTCGCGCATGATGAGTTGTTTGCCGAGATCTCTCACTTTCCGCATTGGATGGTGTTTGCGGCTTGCCTGGGCATTGCGGCCGGACCGCACGGCGATGCGGCCATGACTCAAAGCGGCGCGGGACTCAAAGACACCACGAGAATAGGAGCGTCCTCCGCGTCTCTTTGGGCGGATATTTTCATTGATAATCGAGAGCCGCTGATAGCGAGTTTAGATCGTTTTGATCAGGCCTTGATCGAGATGCGGGCATTGCTAGAGTCTGGCGACAAAGCCAAACTGACCGCACTACTAGAGCGAGCCAGTACCTGGCGCAAATTGGTGACTTGAAGGTTTGTTAGCTCGTTTTAGTACCTAGCTTTATCTAGTAAGTCGCTTTAGGAAGCTCCGCCTCGCTGTAAACCTTATGCACAGTCGCCTCGGCAGGGATGCCTGGCATGGTTTGCGACCAAGCCTGCCACTGCGCTCTCATTGAAGCTAATTTTTCAGGGTATCGCTTAGAAACATTGGCTCTTTCGCGCGGATCGGTCTCGACGTCGAATAAGTATTCGTGAGCATCCACGGCGAGGTACTTCCAGCGGCCCGCACGCATCGCTTTTTGGGTGCGATGTTTCATTCGCCAAAACACCGGGCGATCAAAGTCCCAGTCCGGATCTTGTAAGGCTGGCAAGAGGTTAATGCCATCGAAGGGATGGGAGCTCAGCGCGCTGACACCTGCCGCGCTGATTAAGGTATGGGTCCAGTCCATTGTGAGATTGGTGACGGCCGACACCTTACCCCTGGCTGCAGCACTGACACCTTTGGGCCAATGGGCAATAAGAGGTACTCGAATACCGCCTTCGAGGAGATCCATCTTGCCGCCGATAAAGGGCCAGTTGTTCGAGAATCGCTCACCACCGTTATCACTGGTGAAAATGATGAGAGTGTTATCAAGCTGGTCTTGTGCGCGTAGTTGCTCAACGATCTTGCCGATGCCTTCATCCATGTGATGAATCATGCGCCAATAGGTATCGAGAGATCCACCATCCGTATGAAAGATTCCTCCTTTGCCCAAGGCCTCAAGCCGCCGGGACTCGCCGTTGTCGTCGCGGGTTTCCCAGGGCCAATGCGGCGCGGTGTAGTGAACGTTCAATAAAAACGGGGTGGTGCGATCTTGTTGCTTGATCCAGGCGCAAGCACGATCCGTGACTAAATCAGTGAAATAGCCCGGTTCATGAACCTCTTCCTCATTTTCCCAAAGATCGTGAATGCCTCGGCTGTCTTTGTGGGTGAAGTAATCAATACCGCCCGAGCTTGAGCCGAAGAAATAATCAAAGCCACTCTTGATGGGTCCGAAGTGGGGAGCGAATCCCAAGTGCCATTTCCCGACCAAGGCGGTTCGATAGCCTGTGGCCTTCAAGAGAGAAGCATGAGTGGGGTGTTCGGGGGGCAGGCCAATGGCACTACCGCCTCGGGCTGCACTCGAAAGCGGTTCTTCGGCGGCGCCGCGCAGCCGATACTGGTAACGGCCGGTCATCATCGCAAAACGGGTCGGCGAGCATACGGAAGAGTTGCTGTAGGCGTTGGTGAAACGCACGCCCTGGGCTGCTAATTTGTCTAAGTTCGAGGATACTGGGAAGCTAGTTTTACCGCCATAGCATCCAAGGTCGGCAGAGCCGAGATCGTCAGCAAGAATAAAAATGATATTGGGTCTGGACATAGTTTTGCTTACAAATCGCTTGCGCACTTTGAGAGGACCTCAGTGGTGCCAATATTGTAGCTTTACTTGCCCAGCGTTGACAGGCCGGCATGTCGCTATATATCCCGGTTGTATTTCGCTCTGGCCTCGGGATGTACACTTGTAAAATAATGCTCACGCAGATTGGTAATTTCTGCCAGCACGGCAAACTGAAAACCAGCCCGGCCACCACGCTGATCGATCAGTAAGTTGCGAACGATGTGAAAGAAAAACTCTGGGTCATGCCAGGAGTCTGCAATCATATTCATGACATGGGGATAGTCTTTTCGAGTGGAGTGCATTTGGTAGGAACTGGGTAAGGTGGCCAGGACCTGCATCGAGCGCTGAGAGATCGCCTCAAGCGGCCTAGAATGGCTGATCGCTTCGGGCTTTGCTTTGCGCGCGAGTGAGCCCTTCGGCATCATCGACGGTCCGGCATTCTTGAGCTCTGAGGAGCCGTGACGCCCGTGCTTGTATTGTGAATCGTAGGTGGCCATTGTTTTACCCGTTAAACTTGCGTCTAGATTGTCATGATTGGTCAAGCCCATCACTCGGAGTGTGCTTAACGAGAGACCACACCCGATGAACGGTGAGCCTGTGTTGCGTAAGCGGCCGAAATGAAAGTCTTGACGCCAGTACCCTCATTTTTTACCCCCTCTTTAGTTTCACGAAAACTTACTTAATCGAATAAAAATGACTCAGCAATTTGTAGCTCTCCCCGCCCGGAAACTAGAGGGACAAATCCGCGTTCCGGGGGATAAATCGATTTCCCATCGCTCGATCATGTTGGGCGCACTCGCCGACGGCGTCACCGAAATTACCGGGTTTTTATCAGGCGCTGACGCCTTGTCGACCCGTAACGTGTTTCGTCAAATGGGTGTGCAAATCGACGGTCCGAACGAGGGAAGAGTGCGAGTGGTTGGTGTTGGCGTTGATGGATTAAAGCAGCCCGCCAGTGAGTTGAATTGTGGCAACGCCGGAACCGCCATGCGTCTCTTGATGGGGGTCATGGCCGGTCAGCGTTTTCCTAGCACCTTGTTCGGGGACGAAAGTTTAAGCAAGCGCCCGATGCGAAGAGTGTCAGGGCCCTTGGCACAGATGGGGGCCGAAATTGAAACGCGCGATGGCCTGCCGCCCGTTAAAGTTCACGCGGCGGCGAAGCTCAAGGCGATCCAGTTCAAGATGCCGGTGGCTAGTGCCCAGGTAAAATCGGCCGTGCTCCTCGCGGGCCTTTATGCCGAAGGCGTGACCGAAGTGATCGAGCCTGAGGTCACCCGTGATCACACTGAGCGCATGCTGCGCGCCTTTGGCGTCAACGTGGATGTAGAGCGCCGCAAGACCATCGAAAGCGAGGAGCTTGTCATCCGCATACGCGGGGGTCAAAGGCTGAAGGCCTGCGATATCGATGTGCCTGCCGATATTTCCTCGGCAGCCTTCTTCTTGGTGGGCGCCAGTATTTCGCCGGGCTCAAATTTATTACTTGAGCATGTGGGTGTGAACCCAACGCGCACCGGTGTTCTCGATATTTTGCGTTTGATGGGTGCCGATATTGTCCTGGAAAATCAACGTGAGGTGGGCGGCGAACCCGTTGCTGATTTACGGGTGCGCTATGCGCCTTTAAAAGGC
>JAYUOT010000085.1:0-3486 GCA_043760705.1 Betaproteobacteria bacterium | reverse complement strand
ACTGCAATCAAGGCGATCAGTTCAAGCAGTCGGAAAGTCGCCTCGCCTTTGGACTGAGCGCTTCGAAAAGTTTTTTTTCGAGTTGGGGCGAGCGCGAGGTGGTCAATAGTTTTGGCGTGGAGGCTCGATCCGATCACCTCTCGCCTGTGGGATTGTATGCGAGCCGACAAAGAGAAGTCGTGAGCACCGTGCGCGAGGACAAAGTGCAGCAGCGCAGCCTTAGCCTGTGGGCACAAACGGATGTCCAATGGAGTTCCTGGTTGCGAACCGTGGCGGGCCTGCGTGCCAATGCGATCGACATTTCAGTGACTTCAAATCTTGCACCTAACTCTGGCCAGGCCAACGATCATTTGCTCAGTCCGAAGCTGTCCTTCATTGTCACACCTGCTCGACATACCGAGATCTATTTGAACTACGGTGAGGGCTTTCACTCCAACGATGCGAGAGCGACCACGATCAAAGTCGATCCTCTGGACAGAGTCACACCGGTGCAAAGTGCTCCAGCCCTGGTGAAGACGCGGGGCTTCGAGCTAGGGTTGAAGACTGAGTGGATACCTGCATGGAAAACCAGTGTTGCATTGTGGCATTTGGACATTGCCTCAGAGCTGATTTTTTTAGGCGATGCCGGTACGACGGAAGCCTCCCGAGCCTCGCGCCGCTACGGTCTCGAATGGACTAATACTTACGCTTTGAGTTCCTGGCTCCGCTTGGATGCCGACTTTGCTTGGTCGCACTCGCGATATCGTGATGCAGCTCCCGAAGGCTCGCATATTCCTGGCGCTGTAGCGACCACCGCAAATCTTGGTCTGAGTGTCGATAAACTCGGCCCTTGGTCGGGCGGAATCAGGCTACGCTTCTTTGGTCCGGCGCCTCTGCTCGAAGATGCCTCTCAAAGATCCGCCAGTACGTCGCTCGTCAGTTTGAGGTTGGGCTACAAAGTTTCCGCGAATGCCCAGTTGAGCTTGGACGTCCACAATCTTTTGAATCGCTCCGTCAATGATATTGAATATTTGTATGCTTCTCGGCTTGCGTCCGAGGCTGCGCCAGTCACGGGTCGGCATTTTCATCCTGCCGAGCCGCGCACGGTGCGATTCAATCTTACTTATCGTTTCTGAACGACGGGCATCAAACTCCATTCAGACAGCACCCCAGAAAATGTAGTCGGATTGGTAGGTCACGATGCTCTTGGAACCGAGATTCGACGCATCACACACTGAAGCAGGCGCGACCCCGCCGCGAGTGGCTACTCTTTGGATATAGCTCACACCCACCATCTGTCCGGATCCTTGCGCAGGATTCGCTTTGACGAGTTGTAGCGGAATATTGCCGGCCGGTGCGGGCGCAATGGCGACTTGTGTGCCCGTGACCTTCGAACCGTCGAGGCTTTCCCAGGTTGCGGGCGGGCCAAAATATTTGCCGATGGTTTTGCCGTTGCGCGAATTAAGTTTCGCCTGAGGACCTACGAAGACCCATTCAAAGGCTGCGGCAGAGGGTGGGCTGGCACTAGTGGCGGCTTTTGCCTTGCATTCGTAGCTAATCTCGCCGACCCCGACCGTTTCCATCAATACTTTGTGGCCCGCGGGTACTTTGACGGAGTCCGGGAGTGAAGCTTGTGAAAAGCTGGGTTGGGAGGCTTCACCGCCCTTCTGCGTGCCTGCGCAGCCGGTCACTAGGGCTGAAGCCAAGGCGGCGACGACGGTGACATGACGGGTCAACTTGGTTGACAAAATGGCTTGACTTTTCATAATGACACTCTCAGTGGGTTCTCTGTGGGTTTTAAGACGGCTCAACCTGACTGCAATTTAAAAGCGAGGTTGCTTGAGGTACTACGCAGAAAATTGTCGGATGGATTTCTTTAAACCATCACATTAAATATTTATTACAACTTACTAATTTCATTGAAATTTTATTTTCTATGAAATACAATTTATTCCTTAGAAAAATACGCTAAGTCCTTGAGCTAATTGAACTTTTCCGGCTTTCAGCTTGACCAAGACCGGTTTTTTCTTTACAGTGCATTTCTGTGTACAAAAGTGCATTTATGTGGCTGGTATTGGCCGCTTCAATGATAAAACCGGGGCAAAGACAAGATGTTCGAGGGGAGTTCCGCACTCGCTCTAGACGGCAAGGGTCGCATGACTGTGCCGGCGCGTCATCGCGACATCATCATGGCGCAGGCCCAAGGCCGCCTCACGATCACCCTTTCTTACGATGGGTGCCTGCTGATGTATACCCGCCCGGCTTGGGAAAAAATTCGTCCAAGCTTCGCCGCTCTGCCTAGCGAATCGGCGGACTTTCGCCGTATGTTGCTCGGTAATGCCATGCCCTGCGAAATGGACGGCACGGGAAGGGTGTTAATCGCACCCGAACTACGCAAGCCTCTCGGCCTGACTTTGAAAGAGGATGGACGCGATGTCATGTTGCTCGGCGTCGGCGGTTACTTTGAAATTTGGGAGGCCGGTCACCTAGCCGCTAAGCAGGCTGAGCTGAAGTCAGCGGTGCGCCCCCCGTCGGTTCTGAATCTGCAACTGGACCCGGATGTCTGAGCCTCATGAGTCCAAACTTCATCGCCCGGTTCTGCTCGACGAAAGCCTTCAGGCGCTCGGCCTTATCGGTGAAAAATCGACCGCTAATGGAGTCTTCCTCGATGCCACTTTTGGGCGTGGCGGGCACAGTGCAGCCATCCTTGAGCGGCTTGGACCTGAAGGGCGTTTGCATGCCCTGGATCGTGACCCCCAAGCCGTTCAATTTGCGCGTGAACAAAGCCCTCTGCGTCGAGATCAGCGCTTCGCCATTACGCATAGCCGCTTCTCTGAGCTCGCCGATGCTCTCGACGATGCCGGCATTGGTCAGATCGATGGGGCCTTGTTTGACTTGGGCGTTTCCTCGCCGCAACTCGATCAGGCTGAGCGGGGTTTCAGCTTTAAAAACGATGGACCTCTTGACATGCGCATGGATCCGACCCATGGGCAATCTGTTCGGGAGTGGCTTTTGGCCGCGTCGGAAACTGATATTACTGAGGTTCTAAAGCGCTATGGGGAAGAACGGCTTGCTTTTCAGATTGCAAAGGCGATTGTTGCTCGCTGCCGGAACGACGGCGAGTCCGCATTACAGACCACCGGTGAGCTTGCCCGTCTCGTGGCGGGCGTCATCATCGGCCGCCAAGGCCGGTCGGCGATGGGCAAAGATCCGGCCACCCGCAGCTTTCAAGCTCTACGGATTTTCATCAATCAAGAGTTTGAAGAACTCGAGGCTGGTTTAGCCAATGTTTTGAGCCGCTTGGCGCCCGGTGGGCGCTTGGCGGTCTTAAGTTTCCATTCTCTCGAAGATCGTATCGTGAAGCAGTTTTTGAATCAGCACAGTATGCAAGCTGCACCTCGTCATCCGGTGACGGGAGTGCGCCTGCCGACCGATGCGCTGCAGATCAATGTGTTCAAAAAAGTGCTGCCGAGCGAGCTTGAGCGAGACTTGAACCCACGAGCACGG
>JAYUOT010000084.1:0-3505 GCA_043760705.1 Betaproteobacteria bacterium | reverse complement strand
GGACGTGCCGTTTCGTGGCGGTTTTGAAGTTTTGTAAATATCCAAGCTTTGGGGCTTCGTTCACTGTCCGTGAGCGGCACGCCCCTTAGCTTTACGTTAGGCGTCAACACCCACGGAGTCGCAACATGCCCACCCCCGCAGAAGTACGAGCCTCGATCTCCGCCGCCACGGGGCTCTGGGTTGATGCCGATAACGAGCTGGATCTGGCTATGAGAGCACTGGCGCGTTCCAAAGCAGCCCTTCAACATGTACTTCTCGAACCAGAGCCACTACTCGCCGAGTACTCGCAACTTGCCAACTTAGGTGTCGCACTCCTCACAAGAGTCGGCGACTTGGGTCAAGAGCTCGATCTGACTCTTCGCGCCATGGCCTCGACCGCCGCAGCAGCCGCACTGACTCCCGTAGCGGCAATGCCATGGGACGAGAGCGGCGCCATGCGAGAACTTGCGGAGCAAACGAAGGCGCTCGAACTTCACACCCACGCGCTCCAAATGAAGAACGTCCTGCTATGCGCAAAGGAGTTTCGCAAGCTTGCGGAGACGGGCCTTGCTGTGAGCGAAAAGCCAGAACTCGTCGAAATCGGCACCATCGTAGGGGAGGCCGCGATCGACTTGTTGGAGAAAGCCTTCCACCTTGATACAGCCAAGGCTGTTTACGACTTGGTCACGCGACTCTACAGGCTAAGTGACGCCTACAAGATGAACACTGCTGGCTTGGTCCAGTCCACACGTTGGGTACTACAAATTGACTCCTGGGCGCGAAATGCGGCTGCGTGGATCAACAAGATGGCCGAGTTCCTGACCATCGTCAAAGGCCAGGCGGGAATGCAACTTCAGCGTTGACGGCGAGCAAGCCCCCCAAGCGGAGCGCAAGTTGACGCCCAACCCTTCGCTCCAGCCGACGTGCTACGGCCTGCGGCCTTCGCACCCGGCTGAGCTCAAACGTTAGACCTTAGCCTATGCGCGAAATACACCTCTACTTCCCAATCGCACTCTTGGCATCGTCGCCGCCACTCTTCGCCCAGAAGACCATCATTGTCGACCCCAAGGATATTCAGCTCAGCCCGTACATGCACAAAGAGTTGCCACCTTTGTTGCTCAAACGTATCCGAGCCACAACAGAGACGTTTGAGAAAATTGACGGGGTAACGTATGAGCAGGCCGTTGATCTATACAAAAGAGATTTAGATCCAGAATCAAATCTAGTGCTGTGGGAAGAAATGGTCAGAGCCTACAAGACATTCTGCAAATCATGCTGCTCAACGAAACCAGAGCAAATGGACGTCTATCGTTCCCTTCTCTTACGCAGCATGTTTTCGGAAGATGAGTCACTGAAAAGGTCAAAGCTATCCGTACTTACCGGCGATGAAGCGCGAACGGCAATGAAGCTGTACCACCTAGCTCCAAAACCAATCGATGTTATTCAGTCCAAGTAATCGGTCTAACCCTTCAATCCAGTGGACTGCCAGCAAGCTGGCATCCCCTGATATCAAACGTTATGAGTCCTAAGAGCCCCAAGGTTCCTGTTGTGCCACGCGGTGGGCTTACCGTCATTGTCCAAGAGCACGACGGGTCAAACCGCATTGCGCATGAAGAGGAAGAATATACGTTTGCCTTTGAACTACGTAATTCCGCCCGAGTGATGTCCAATTTTGCGAAGGCCACGGAAGATGACCCAGACACCCATTGGCAGTTGCGGGGGTTCATTCACGGTGCAATCATTCTTTCGTACGCCGCGCTTGAAGCAGCTCTCAATGAATTTATTCACTTACATGCATTAACTTCAGATAGCCCGCTAGACGAAGCCGAGAGAAAAGTCATTTATGCCATCGGTCAAGAAAATCTGACGCCAAGAGGCGAATCGAATACCCTTCAAAAGTTCAACTTGGTACTGAGGTTATTGAGCAAGTCTGAAATCAGAGCCTGTGATGCAGCTTATCAAAATGCGAATCTGGTTCGTATGCTTCGCAACATGCTTGTTCATCCACTACCTGGCAGAGTTACAACCTTTGTCGACACGGACGATTTTGACTACTCTTCCCAGCAACAAATTGTTAAGAAATTGAGGGGAGCACTCGGACTGAAGAAATCAGCCACTTTTCCAAAGGACATAATTACCAAGGAGTGTGCTGCGTGGGCTGTCCATTCATGTGAAACATTCTTGCATGCATTCGTTGTCGCGTCAGGAGTAGACATTGGCTTTATTACAGCGCCAAGCCCAAAGAAAAAGGCCACATAACATGGCGCTCAACCTCGCTCCCTTCGGTCGCTGGACGCTGCGCGATAAAGCTGCGCAGCGCCGGTTAGCTCTACGTTGAACGGCGGGTTTTCGGTAGGGTCCAGAGGATCATTTCAATGGCGGCTATTGGCCGATTGCAGCCTCGAGGAAAAGTAGACAGAATGGGTAATTTTGTTCACTTTTGAGGGCGCTAGCTTACATTCAAGACCATCGATGTGTATGGAACTATAATCGAGCGCACACTGAAACTTCGGGGAAATACCTTGGTAAAAAACTGGACAATTATTCGCGAAATTCTGCTGAAGCTTGAGGCGGCGAGCACGCCGAACACGACACTTAATGCCAGAGACGTTCCCCCATTTTCGGAACAGGAAGTTGCTTACCATATCCGTCTTTTGAATGACGCTGGATACATTGAGGCGAATATCCTTTCCTCTAGTACTGGGGACGGACATATTGCCGCTGCTCTCGCACGTCATCTAAATAATTCAGGTCATGAACTACTTGACACGATTCGCAATGACACCGTTTGGGGCAAGATTCAAGAGACTTTCAAGACGAAAGGCCTAGAGATGACCTTCGACTTGGTCATTGCCGTAGGGAAAAAGGCGATGGAAGGCATGTTGTTCTCATAAAATTCTTGCAAAGTGAACGAAACGCTTAGCGATTTGTTCACTTTCGCGTTTTCGTCAAAAGACGCTCAGAGGGACGATTTTCGTTTCTGCTCAATTTCTAGGCACCGAAAGTGAACCGTTTTCGGGCGAACTGTTCGCCCTATGAGATTCGCGTATTTACTCTTGAAAACCTATTTTTTCAAGATTAAAATGATCTGATGAAAAAACTCACTCGACTCGCTGAAACGCACCTTTCTGTTGTTCGGTCTTCCGGCCCCCGCATCCTCACCGCCCAAGAATTTCAAGGCCTCGCCGACGTCCCGCCCGAAGCCGAGTGGTTTGCCAATATCGACAACGCCGGCACCCGGCGCATCTACGCCACCAGTCTGCGCGAGTTTATGACCTTTGCCGGAATCTCGGACGCGGCCGATTTTAGGATTGTGAACCGCTCGCACATCATTGCTTGGCGCAAGGATCTGGAAGCCCGCGGTTTGGCTGGCGCAACGATGCGCAGCAAGCTTGCGGCGTTGTCTTCCCTGTTCGATCACTTATGCGAAGCCAATGCCGTGACCCACAACCCGGTCAAAGGCGTGAAGCGACCGAAGGTGGAAACCTATGAAGGTAAGACGCCGGCGCTCGGCGATCATCAGGCG
>JAYUOT010000083.1:0-3506 GCA_043760705.1 Betaproteobacteria bacterium | reverse complement strand
AGAAGGCCTTCGCGAAACCCTTGACGACCTCTTCATTGTAGGTCGGTATGGTTTTTCCATCGGCGTCCTTGAGCGCTGAGCCATCCAGGTTGAGCTTCACCAAACCGATCGAAAATAGCTGGAGTACCTCGCGCGCAAAATTCTCGTTGGGATGAGTCCCTTTGGCGGGATCCTCCTTCTCCGATTCCACCATGTTCAGGTAGTAACCCATGGCAGGGTGCAGGGCAACCGCTTCAAGCACTTGCCGAAAGTTGCCAAAGGCCTGGGCATTCAGCATGTCGAGGTAGGACGACATGGCTTGCGGATTCAGGTCAGGCGCGACGTTCGAGATCACGAAGATCTGGTTCAAAGCAAAGGCCATGCGTGCCCGCAACTGATCTTCACCGAAGAGCCACTGCTGCCAGATCGCCTCGTAGCTCATTTCATCGGTGGGCCGGCCATTTTTTTCACGCGGCGCCTGGGCGCTCACATAAGCCAGGTGCGACTTGGCCGGGAGCGACAATTGGTGGTCCAGCCATTTTTCGAATCCGGCTTGCTGGACTTGCACCACCTCTTCGACCGAGACGGCACCAAAGCTTGCTTGAGTGAGAAAGCGTATCGAGTCGGTTCCGCTGGGTTGGACGTCCGCCGCCAGAGGAGTAAGTTTCAAGCTCGCAACCGAGCTGACCGGACCGAGCGCGCCTTCCTGCGATTTTATAATCGGCGTAGGGGACTCCGCCGCCGCTGAGCCGCCGCTACCTCCACTGCAGCCGCCAAGCAGGGATAGAGCCACCAGCAAGAGCACTAAGGCGGCGGGTATCCAAGCGGGCGAAGTATTTTGACGAACAGCGAAAGTTTGCGCAGACATTGCAGCGATTCCATGTTGCTTCCCGGCTGGAATCGCGGAGATCATGGTACTTGCCATGATGTTGTGAGCCTCATCGTGTACACCTGACAAAGGACGCCGCTCTTGTGACGGACTACCGAGATTTTCAGGAATTAGTTCACCGATGGGTAAAGTTTACCAATGCTTGAGACCTTCCTCTCGAGATTCACCCGCCGTTCAGACGCTCCCGTCCACCGCTGGTCAGCGCTTCGACCGTTTAAGTGAGTCGGCGAACCAGTGACAGCGTGGTGGGGTCACTTCGATCCTCATCAATCCTGAAAAACTTTTGCGAACCAGGCGGTTTGTGCGCATCGATATACTGTGACTTAACGAGGGATCGCAGCAATCTGCAATTTCCTGTCCTATTCAGTCAACAAAATCGACGCGCTCCATGTATCTACCGACTCATTTTGAGGAAACACGCCCCGAGGTTCTTGACGCCTTGATGGCGAATCACCCCCTGGCGACTCTTGTGACCCAAGGACTTCATGGTCTGGAAGCCAATCACCTACCCCTCGTCGCTCGAAGATCTGCACAGGGCCAATTGGTCCTTGAGGGTCATGTGGCGCGAGCGAATAGGCTCTGGCAACAGGCAGGCCAGGATTTTCTGCTTGTTTTTCAGGGCGCCCAAACCTATGTCAGTCCAGCTTGGTACGCGAGCAAAAAGGAACATGGCAAAGTAGTGCCCACCTGGAACTATGCCGTCGTACACGCCCAGGGCAAGTTGATTGCACACGACGATCCGGTTTGGTTACAAGAATTTTTAAGCAGGCTCACCCAAATCCATGAGGCCAAAGTGGCCTCCGATTGGACAATCACCGATGCGCCGGAGGACTACATTGAGCAGCTCAAAAAGGCCATCGTGGGAATTGAAATTCCAGTGACCAGTATTCTTGGGAAATGGAAGGTCTCCCAAAACCGCCCGGCCGCTGATCGCGCTGGGGTCAAGGCAGCCCTAGAACAACGCGATCCACAGTCGGCAAAGTTGATACCGAGCTAGCACCATGAACGAGCCCCAAAAGCAAGCGAATCCAGACCACGACTTATCCGCGCGTTTAGTCGAAGCCGGTCGTCACGGTGTGCCGCACACACCGGTCGCGAATATACCCGTATATCGCGCGTCCACGATCCTTTTTGATACCCTCGAGCAAACTCAGCACATCGGACCCAAAACAGTCACCGGCGAGCGCCATGCCACGAGTTATGCGACGGTAGGCACGTCCACCACCTTTGCCCTGATGGATGCCCTTGCCGAAATTGAGGGTCGTGGTCACGACACTCGAGCGGCTCTGGCTCCTTCTGGCTTGGCGGCCATCACCACCGCGCTGTTGGCGTTTCTCAAGCCAGGCGATCATCTTCTGATGAGCGATTCGGTCTACGGCCCGGCTCGGGTGTTTGCGAATGGCCTGTTGGCAAACCTCGGCGTCAAGACCACCTTCTTCGCGCCGCAGTCGAGTCCTCAGGATCTTGAACAACTCACACAGAGCAACACCAAGGTTTTGTTCCTCGAAAGTCCTGGAAGTTACACACTTGAACTGCATGACACGCCGGCGCTGTGCGCTTGGGCGAGGTCTAAAAATTTAGTGAGCATGATCGACAACACTTGGGCGACCCCCGTATTCGCGCGCCCGTTTGATTGGGGCGTCGACATCTCACTGATGGCGCTGACCAAGTATTGGAGCGGTCATTCTGATGTATTGATGGGTGGCATGGTGATTCGCAGTGAACTCTGGCCGACACTGTGGAGTACGGTCCGCCAACTAGGCCAGTGCGTGGGCGGCGACGATGCGTTTCTTATTTTGCGGGGGCTGCGCACTGCCGAGGTGCGGATGCGCCAACATGAGCGCTCGGCTCTTCAGGTCGCTCATTGGTTACAGACCCAGGCCCCGGTAAAAGCGGTGCTTCATCCTGGCCTTTCTGATCATCCTCAACATGCACTCTGGAAGCGTGATTTTCTAGGGGCGAGCGGCCTGTTTTCGTTTGAACTCCACCCCGGTACAAGCTTTGCCCAGGTTTGTGCGCTCTGTAATGATCGCCGGCACTTTGGCATTGGTTACTCCTGGGGCGGGTTCGAAAGCTTGATCATGGCGGCGCAGCTTTCTCACGTGAGAACCATTCAGCCCTGGACGGGCGGCCCTCTGATTCGTTTGAACATCGGTCTGGAAGATCCCGAGACTCTAATTGCCGATCTCGCCGCCGGATTTTTAAGCGCATTTCCTAAGTAGGCTAGTGGACAGGCCTCGTGCCCGAGTGGAGATCTTATGCCTCATCTTGTCGTCGAATACTCTGAAAACCTAACGCCCCAATTGAATATTCAAGCGCTCGTCGATCACCTTCATCAAAGCGCTTTAGCGACAGGTGTGTTCCCCTTAGGAGGTCTGCGTACGCGGGCAGAAGGGCGCAAATATTTCAAAATCGCGGACGGCCATTCAGACAACGCTTTTGTGCATGTCACGATATGGTTAGGCCACGGCCGTGACGAAGCGACCAAGCTTAAAGCAGCGCAACGGGTCTTTGATGATCTCGTAGCTTTTTTGCAGCCGGTGTTTGAGAAAGCCCCGCTGGGCATCTCCCTCAATATGCAAGAGCTCGATCCCGTGCTCAATTTCAAGAAGAATAATCTGCATGAGTACGTGAAGCG
>JAYUOT010000082.1:0-3506 GCA_043760705.1 Betaproteobacteria bacterium | reverse complement strand
TTTAAATAATCTAGCGTCATCACCGATGCCATTTTTTCTGATACGGCACTGGCGATAAATTGGTTCACCGAGATTTCATCGCGCTCAGCGAGTTCTTTCACTTTTTGATGAACCGAGTTAGGCAATCGAACGGTCAGAGCGGTCATGGTTTACTCCTCAAAATTGTCAAAAATTCAGCAGGTGTAATGGCCTGCACTTTTAGTTCCGGTGAGCGGCGAAAGTCTTTTATGTTGTGCGTCACGATGTACTGACTACCCGATGCCACCGCGCCTTCCAGCACCATGTCGTCGTTTGGGTCACGCAAAAACGGTCGCCAAAGAAAATGAACCTCTTGCAAATGTGCGAGCGAGGCTAGATAGCGCAAGAATGCCAGAGCAGATTCAGTGTTAGCGCTTGGCGGTAAATGCTCCGGTCTAGTTAAAACCGCCTGCCACTCTGTGTAAAGAGCAACGGTGAGGGCAATCTCAAAGTCGCGGCTTGGCAGCATGGATAGCAATTTAAAGCTTGCGCCATTGCGCGAACGACTCGCCGCCACGAGTACAGACGTGTCAAGAATTACACGCAAAATGGTTGCACCAGTATGGTTAGTTGCGCCAGCATAACCATATTTTAAACTATCTATTGGCAGAAGCAATAGCAACCGAAGAAACACAGAAAATGCTCAGTCTCTAGGCAATTCGACCGTATTTTCAGTTCTGCTGGCTAGTGGCTGGTGGCTAGTTGTTAGTGGCCGGAAATGCATTGCCAATCTGCCGATAGACTGCGGTTTTCTTACCGCTAAACGACCAACTATCTGGGATGCCCTGAATCCAAGCGGCCATGCGAACCGTGAGGCGCGGCATACCTACAAAATCTCGGCTGGGCACCTCATTGGCGATACCCAGACCATCCACGCCAATCGCAGCCCGGGCTTTCTTGGCGCGGGTTGGGCCGAAATCGGGGCCGCCGTGCTTCTTGCTACCACCCACCAAGGTGGGCGCGATGATGGAGGCTCGCTCACGCCAGCTTTTAGCGCCTGGCCAACCGTTAGAGGCCATGAGATCGAAAAGCGACTCGCCCACCGTTTGGGCCGCAACGCTACCGGGCGTGGGCCAGGAAAAATGTTGCGCTCTGTTTTCTCTTAAGGCAACCAGTACCACCCGAGGGTGCAATTGGGGAACGCCGTAATCACTGGCACGCAAATAAACTGATCCAGACTCGCTGCGGACTGTGTCTGGTGGAAATGTATTTTTGAACCTTGGTTTCCCCCCAGTTGAAGCCGCCGTACTCGCACGCCGGGCAGACCTCATGGGTCGTCTTCGCTTGCTGATCGAGGAGCATCGCTGGACTCAATGCCAAGCCGCCGAGCAACTCGGCATTTGACAATCCAGAGTGAGTGATTTAGTTCGAGGCAAGTGGGAAAAATTCAGCTTGGATATGCTGATTCCCTGGCTGCACGGGCGGGCAAGCGGGTGGAGTTGGCCCTGGCTTAATGCTCCAGCGTATGTTCGATCAACTGCACGTCGCGACTGGCCGACCCTACAAGACCTGCTACGATGGGCCGGCATTCACTCACCGCTCGTTGATTTAGCAATTGCAGCGACTGCGCAATCGCAAAGACTCCATCGAACCTCTTTTATCCCAGAGTAGCCTCGGATCAAGTCATCATTTTTTAACGGGGCCAGTTGCGAAGTGACGTAGCCAAGGCTCAAGATGCGCGATGTCAAACGCTCCTTGCTCAAACATTTCAATCATTTCCGCGTGAATTTGAAGCGGCGCCCGCTTTAAATGCCACCCATTCACTCGCAGGAAAACGTCGGCAGCCGCAAAGTCGATTCGCTTGTTGCCGTCTACAAACGGGTGATTGATGGCCAAGCTTTCGAGTAGCGCGGCTAAGAAATTTCCGGCCGCACTTTAGATAAAAGCTGCCTCGCGACGAACGCTAGTCATTCAGCTCGCCGCACTACATCGGCTTGCGCCCCCTGCCCTTGAATGCGCGCGGTCATTAGCGCTTTATCGACATGGCCTCAAAGCGCTATCGAGATTTACGAAAATAGCGGACACCCTAAGCAAAACTTCCTACCCCAGTGTTTGGGACGCGAAGATCAATTTTTTAGGGCTGGTTTGCCGTAAGGTTTCAGACCAGCCCTGAAGCCCACCTACTCAGTCGAGATCGAAGCCCCAAAATAGTTAGTTGAGGGAATCACATAAGCCGAGACACCCAGTCCGTTGCCGACCAATCCAACGATCTCAACCAAACTCAAAGTCGTTCCAGCGCAATTGACATAGGCGCCAGACGAGCGATCAAACAAGCCAGCGAAAGGATAGTCAAGGGTTAGCTTGTCCACCCGGCAATCACTGGCGCGACTACGGGTATAGGAGTTAGTGGTGGGCGAGACCGTTTCTATTTTGAAGTCATAAACCGAATACGCGCTGTCCACCACATTGAGGCTGTTCACGCCAATGTCAAAGCGCTTGTAGGTTGAAAACACCGTTGGCAAGGCAGGGGTTGCGCCTTTGCGAGAGATCGTCAAAGCGCCCGTGCTGTCGTTAATGCGGACAAGTCCTACGACGCCTATCGGTGAGCGAAAGCCGTAAGCGCGCTCAGTGCTCAGACCCGTGGCGGCGACATCAAAACCACCATCTGCACGAGACGAAAGTTGTGGCAAGGAGGTTGCGGCGGTCGGCACACAAGGTGAGCCGCTGGCACGGATTTGGCAATCGGTACCAGACAGAGCTTTGCCCACGCTGTCGTAGCTTGCGACTCCCCAGCCGACCTTAGCACTTCCTGCAACGGCCGCGCTGCTATCAGGAAAACGATTGACCCAGGACCATTGCCCGGCCAAATCGCTGGCTTGCAACATTTGTTTGGGCATGACGATGCCCAGTGTGTTTTGGGCAGTACGCATCACACCCAGGCCGCTATCGGACATCTGTACCTTCGTGCCATCAGGTGCTGTCAGGGTACAAGCGGTGGCGGTCATCTTTACTGCGCCTTGAGGGGTCACTGCGGACAGCGTCAAAGCATCGAAAGTAATTTCGTAAACCTTGCTTGCATTGGCAGGTTCGATGATGCGGTAAGTGCCGGAGCGAAAGCCTTTGCAGCTCGGGTTAGGTGCTTGCAAAGTCACTTTCACGATTTCGGAAATGCTGCCGCCTGCATTAGCAACCAATAATGCGGTCAGGTCGCTCAGCTTGAGCTGGGCCACGGCGAGGGCATCCCGTAGCTTGTCAAGTTTCTGATCCAGACCGTTACCCAAGGTGGTTCCGTTGGCGGCGATCAAGGTATCTTTGACTGGATCCACGCCAGTCATGTCAACGATCGAGGCCAAGGAGGCTCTGACCCTGGCCTTGGCAGCGTCAAGCGCTGCTTGGTTGATTTTGCTGGCGTCAAATTGATCAAACAGCCCAGCCGGTGCGCCGCCGTGAGTTTCGGTCACGACCATTTCAGTCATCGGTGAAATGTTGACGTTGTACTTTCCGGCACCCGCGCCTTCCAGCGCCGAATGCAACACTGTTTTCGTATC
>JAYUOT010000081.1:0-18793 GCA_043760705.1 Betaproteobacteria bacterium | reverse complement strand
CGGTGTACCAAAGACGCTCCATCCAGGCGGGATCACTATTGCCCACATGATCGAAGGTGGTGGCAAGTTGATGGCCAATCAGATCATCTTGTGGCGTGAGCATGGGATCGTTTCCGGTGATGGGGACGTTACACCTGGTCGTATATTCATTCACAACAATTACTCGTGAGAATATCGTACGCATGTGCATGGTACAGTAGTGGAGTATTATTTTATCAAACCCTGTAGCGACGTAAAATAGACGAGTGAGTGAGACATGGCCGAAAATATGGCAGATCGTTCGGAAGCACATTCCCAGGCATTGAAGCTCGATATCGATGCCAAGGGTTTGGCGATGATCACACTGACTCAGCCCGAGCGCGGCAATCCTTTCGATGGCAACTTTTGCGTTCAGTTTAAAGAGTGTTTTCTCAAACTCTGGGACACCCCTGGGCTGCGTGCCGTTTTAATCCGCGCTGAAGGCCCGAACTTTAGTCTTGGGGGCGATCTCAAGAAGTTCTACCCGCAGAGGGATGCATTGCCAACGCTCGTACGGCAGTGGACCAGTGATTTGCACATGGGCCTGTCACGCGCCTGGAGCCTGCCGGTACCGGTGATTGCCCAGGTGCAGGGTTTTGCCATGGGTGGAGGCGTAGCCTTGCTCGCGGGCTGCGATCTGGTGGTGGCATCGCGCTCTTCAAAATTTGGCTCGGCCTTTGCTCAACTTGGATTTTCTTGCGACTCTGGTTCCAGCATCACGCTGACGGCTCGCATGGGTGCAGCCCGCGCCAAGCGCTTCGTCCTGCTTGCTGAAGTGCTCGGCAGCGACGAGGCGCTGAGTTGCGGCCTCATTGACCAAATCGCTGATGACGCCGCCTTGGAAGCGAAGGCGTTGGAGGCTGCCGAAAGGCTTGCTGCTGGCCCCACCATGGCTTTTGGCGAAGTTAAACGATTATTCTTGCAAGCCGGGGGCGTATCGCTACAGGCGCAGCTCGAAGATGAAGCACTCACTTTAGCCCGTGTCTCCAGCTCGAAAGACGCACGCGAAGGGGTCGCCGCCTTCGCTGAGAGGCGCAAGCCTCGCTTCATCGGGCAGTAAGCATGGCAGAAGCCTTGATTCAAGTCACTCGTGATGCCGAGGGCTTCGCAATTCTGACCTTGAATCGACCTGAGAAGCTTAATGCTTTGTCTAAAGCCATGCGCCGCGACTTTTGCGAAGCGATTCAAACACTCGAAAAGGATCCCGGCATCCACGTCTTAATCATCACGGCCACCGGCAACTTGTTTACCTCCGGACTTGATTTGGACGAATGGGCGGACGGTGAAATCGCTGCGGGTGCATTTGACCTTGACCCGGTCCTTGCGATGCGAGGCTTTTCCGGCCCAATTATCGGTGCGATCAATGGCCCTGCGATTACCGGTGGGTTCGAGATTTCTGTGAACTGCGATATTCTGATTGCCAGTGAAACTGCGAGCTTCAAAGATACGCATGTCCGAGTGGGCCTTCTGCCGGGCTGGGGCTTGTCGGCGCGGTTGCCAAGAATTATTGGCCCTAGTCGGGCCAGACAGCTTGCTTTTACAGGGGAAACGCTGTCCGCCCAACGTGCCTACGACTGGGGCTTGGTAAACGAGTTAGTCCCTGCTCAAGAACTGATGCACAAAGCAAAGACCATGGCCCGCCAAATGCTCAGAGGCGATTTGGATACCTTACTCGCTTACAAAAAGCTCTTGAATACGGGGTTTGATCAATCACTCGGCGAAGCCCTCGACCTTGAGCGCGACACCGCCAAAAACCATAATGCTCCGGTGACTCGACAAGACGTCCTTGAGCGCCTCAAAACAAGAAGGACGCCCTAAATGGTGTTGACGGAAGACCAAAAGGCCCTGCAAGAGAGCGCGCGCCGTTTCTCGCGAGCAAAGCTCCTGCCCTTTTATATGCAACGCGAAAAAACGGGCAGACTTGATCGTGATCTGGTACGAGAAATGGGTTCTTTAGGCTTACTGGGTCTAGACTTCCCGGAAAAATACGGCGGCTTGGCGGTCGACGGCGTTACGACAGGCCTGATCGCCGAAGAGATCGCCTACGGTGACTTCAATATCAGCTCGATCCCAGTCGGCGCATCCTTGAACGGTGCGATTATTTTGCGGCATGCCAACCCGGCCCTGATCGAACACTGGATTCCACGCATGGTCAGCGGCGAAGCAGTGATTGGTATTTGTCTCACTGAGCCGCGCGGTGGTTCAGACGCAGCCAACCTTCAACTGAGGGCGCGACGTGAGGGCCACGAGTATGTGCTCAACGGCGAAAAGGCCTCCATTACTTTTGCAGGGTGCGCCGATGCCTTTGTGATCTTCGCACGCACCGGCACGCCTGAGCAAGGCGCTCATGGCGTAAGCGCTTTTTTTGTGCCGGGAGATTCGCCGGGCCTGCGCCGCACCATCTATAACGATGTCGGCAGCAAGGTGATCGAACGCGGCTCAGTGTTTTTGGGCGATGTCCGCATTCCGGCATCCTACCGCCTTGGTGAAGAAGGCAAGGGCTTTACGCAAGTGATGCAGGGCTTTGACTACAGTCGCGCCCTGATCGCCCTGCAATGTGTGGGTTGTGCGCAAGCTTCGCTCGATGAAGCCTGGGCTTACACCAAGGAGCGCGAGGCTTTTGGTCGCCCCATTGCCCAGTTTCAAGGGGTCACCTTCCCCTTGTCTGAAGGTGAATCCATCATGGCCGCAGTGCGCCAGCTTTCCTTTCACGCGCTGTCACTACGTGATGCCGGCCTCCCCCACACCAGTGAAGCCGCCATGTGCAAGTGGATGGGGCCGAGACACTCCTTCGACGTCATTCACCAGTGCCTGCTCACCATGGGCCATTACGGCTGGACCATGGAGTCCGCCCACCAACAACGTCTGCGCGATGTGATGGGTTTAGAGATAGGAGACGGAACAGCGGGTGTGATGAAGCTGATCATTGCTCGTCAGAAAGTCGGTCGCGCCGCCGTTCAATATCTTTAGTTCAACATCTTAAAGAGAAGAAATCCTCCATGCCCTATCAATCCATCTACCGCCAAGGGTGCTTCGATGGCCAAGTGGTGATTGTTACCGGTGGTGGAAGCGGCATTGGCCGCTGCACAGCGCATGAGCTCGCCAGTCTAGGTGCTAATGTAGTCATTTGCGGCCGCAATCCCGACAAACTCCATAGCGTCGTTGCAGAGATCATCGAAGATGGCGGCCAAGCCCATGGCCTGAGCTGCGACATTCGCGATGAGGCAGCGGTAGGCGCCACCATCGACCAAGTTCTCAAGCAGCACGGACGCATCGACGGCTTGGTGAATAACGCAGGCGGTCAGTACCGCATGGCTGCCAAGGATATCTCCACAAAAGGGTTTGAGGCGGTGGTGCGCAACAATCTGACCGGGGGCTTCGTCTTCATGCGCGAGGTCTACCTGCGTTGGATGCAGGCTCATGGCGGCGCCATTGTCAACATGATTGCCGACATCTGGCATGGCTGGCCGGATATGGCTCACTCGGGTGCCGCTCGGGGCGGTATGTGGACACTCAGCGAGTCGCTGGCCTGCGAATGGGCCGAATCGGGAGTGAGAGTGAACTGCGTTGCACCGGGCGGCATCGCATCAAGCGGCTTTGATACCTATTCGCCAGAGGCCAGGGCCAAGATTCTCGACTATGCGCAACGCGTACCCATGCAGCGCTTTGGTACCGAGGCGGAAGTGTCCTCCGCAATTGTGTATTTGCTCTCGCCAGGCGCTGCCTATATTACCGGCACCTGCCTTCGCATCGACGGCGGCTCACCCAATGCCCGTCAGACTTGGACCCTGGCCGCTCATCAACGCAGCAAACCTTTTGAAGGCTTTCACAGGGCTAGGCTTCCTGAACTGCTGAAGACCGGTCGCTGACCCAAGGCTCCGTGGCGTAACCAGCAACACCCTCGGTCCGGGAGGCCCGTGCCGCACTGCGCCCTTACGGCTCACTGGACTCCAAATACTTGAGTAAGTTAGTCTTCATCGCATGCAAGGCCTTGGCCGTCGCTTCGAGCTCTTTATCGGCTAAGTTGGCAAGGACTGTCTGATTGAACTCATGGTTGATCTTGCGCATTTTCTGAATCAGGCGTTTGCTTAAAGGCTCCAGGAAAATGCGCTTGACGCGGCGATCTGTTGAATCGGCCTCGCGCCGTACAAACCCGCTACGCTCAAGACGATCAATCAAGCCGCCCATGGCCACTTTACCTACATCCAACTCTTCGGCGAGCCGGGTCTGTGTCATACCGTCTTCGCGCGACAAGTAGGCCAGCACCCACCACTGCGAGCGAGTCACATTAAGAGGTTTAATGCAACGATCAAACGCGCTACGGCGTAGACGTGAGACGTCGTGAATCAGGTAGCCAAGATGAAGCTCCCAATCAATGCTATGTATTTCCTTGGACATGGATGAGGTACTTTGGAGACGCTGTTGAGGTTAACGTAACATTTTATGGAGAGTTCAGTTTACACCCGGCAAGACCCTACCACTGCGCCTTGCGATTCAGTTGTTTTCGAAACATGAATTGCGCTTCACTCATTCAGTACGCTAGTGTATGATTAGTTACTGCAATATATACATTTTGGAAGGTCATTGTATGCGAGGACTCGAGGGCAAACGGGCCATTGTTTCGGGCGGCGGTAGTGGCATCGGCCAGGCTATTTGCAAAAGACTTGCAAGCGAGGGTGTGATGGTTGGTGTTTTTGACATTCGCCTCGCAGCGGCCGAAGAGACAGTAGCCGCTATTCGGGCCTCCGGCGGCACGGCCATCGCCATCGAATGCGACATTACGGACTATGAGGCGGTCACGGCTCAAGTTCTGAAATTTGAAACCGAAGCGGGTGCGGGTACGGATTTCCTGGTGAACAACGCCGGCTGGGACTCGCCGATTCCCTTCCTAAAAACGGATCAAGCCTTCTGGAACAAAGTCGTGTCCATCAATTGGTTTGGTCCCTTGCACATGACGCATGCGGTCGCCAAAGGCATGGCGGCGCGCAATCACGGACGGATTGTCAATATCGCTTCCGACGCCGGCCGCGTAGGCTCTACCGGCGAGGTGGTTTACTCGGGCTGCAAGGGGGCCACCATTGCCTTCGCCAAAGCCTTGGCGCGCGAGCTCGCCCGTAACAACGTGCTCATCAATACGGTGTGTCCTGGCCCGACCGATACACCGGCCATGGCCGGGTTTGTCGGCACTGGCGAACAGGGTCAGAAAATTCGCGATGCAATGGTACGCGGCGTTCCCTTGGGGCGCATTGGCGTGCCGGACGACTACCCGGGCTTGGTGGCGTTTCTTTGCAGCGACGATGCCTCGTTCATGACCGGACAGACCATAAGCGTATCTGGCGGACTGACCATGCACGGGTAATTTCGTTCCCTCTATTTAGTTCAATCCCTCCGGCCAATTTAATACTTCATTCCAGAGTACCCCATGAGCACATCCTATCAAGACATTCTTTACGAAGTGCGTGACAGCGTAGTACGCATCACCATCAATCGTCCCGAGGTTTACAACGCCTTTCGGGTTCGCACCGTCGAGGAAATGATCGACGCCTTTACCCGCGCCGGTGAGGAAAAGTCCGCCAACGTTGTGGTACTCACGGGCGCTGGCGAGAAAGCTTTTTGCACGGGTGGCGATCAAAAAGTTCATCTTAACGATGACGGACTGTATGGCCCTCGGGGCACCGTCGGCCTGCCGATCGAGGAGCTTCAAACCGCGCTGCGCGATTGCCGCAAAGTCACCATTGCACGCGTTCAAGGCTACGCCATTGGTGGCGGCAATGTATTCGCAACGATTTGTGACATGACCATCGCCTCCGAAAAGGCCGTATTTGGCCAGGTAGGACCCAGCGTTGGTTCGGTCGACCCTGGCTGGGGAACGGCCTACCTGGCTCGCATCGTGGGTGAAAAAAAGGCTCGCGAAATGTGGTTCATGTGCCGACGCTATTCCGCGACCGAGGCTGCCGGCATGGGTCTCGTCAACAAAGTTGTTCCTCATGATCAGCTTGATGCGGAAGTCGACCAATGGTGCCGTGAAATCAACATGATGAGCCCAACCGCGCTCATCATCGCCAAGCGCTCTTTCAATGCTGACACTGAATCGATCAGAGGCATCAGCTTTATGGGCATCCAGACCGTCAAGCATTACTACCAGACTGAAGAGTCAAAAGAAGGCGTGCGCGCCTTCAACGAAAAGCGCAAACCCGATTTCAAAAAGTATGTGAGCTAGTGTCTTCCTCGCCACCCTTGCTCATTGCCACGGAGCCGTCCACCGACGGCCTGCTAGTGGCGACCATCGATATGCCCGGCCGTAGCATGAATGTGTTCTCGGAGGCCCTGATGGATGCACTGGAAGCGCTCATCGATCAGGTCGCGGCCGATCATTCGATCAAGGGTGTAGTGGTGACTTCCGGTAAGTCGAGCTTTCTGGCCGGCGCGGATCTTCCCATGGTGAGAGGCATGACCGCCCTCGCTCAAACGGCTACCCACAACGAGATGTTTGCTCACTGCGGACGCATCGGCCGCTTGTTCCTGCGCATGGAGCAAAGCGTCAAGCCCTGGGTCGCCGCGGTCAATGGCACTGCGCTGGGCGGTGGATTGGAGCTTGCCATGGCCTGCCGTGCTCGCCTCATTGACCCCTTATGCAAGGCCCTGATCGGGCTTCCCGAAGTGAAGTTGGGCTTGTTACCCGGGGCAGGCGGGACACAGCGCCTGCCGAGATTTGTCGGCCTCGACCTGGGCCTGGATCTATTGCTGAGCGGGCGCTCCTTAAACCCCGCTCAGGCCATACAGGCGGGCCTGTTTGAAGCCTGCCCGCCCAACACCCCACTGCTTGACGCCGCGCTGCTGCGTCTCAAAAACTTGATGATCGAGAGGCCTGGCGATCCTGGGCAGAAATACCCAGACTTAAGCTTGCCTAGCCTCCAGGATAACGAAACCGCCGTGCAAGCGCTCGCTGAGCGACATGGCATCTCTCAGAAAGCCTTGGCGGACTACCCAGCCTACCGGGCCATCCTCCGAAGCGTGTTGGCAGGGGCCGGACTGGATTTGCCCGCGGCCTGCGATGCGGAAATGACAAGGTTTTTGGACCTGATGTTTAATCCCGTGGCCGATCACATGATTAGCACTTTGTTCATTGAGCGGCAAAGGGTCGAAAAAGCCGTGCAGCACATGGCAACGACTCCGCCGACGCAAATTCGGAGCGGCGCGCTTGGGCCTCAAAACGTCGACTGGCAAGCTCTTTTGTCCCAAAGCGGAATCACACTCATTGGCGATACGAGTCTGGAAGCGAACGTGATCGAGTTGGACCACGCAGCCTGCGGCACACCGATTCACCTTCGCCTTCGGGAAGTGCATGAACATGAAGACGCTCCCCAAAAAGGAGTGAACTCACACCCATCAAGCCTGGCGCCCGGCCTCATACTGAGTCGAAGTTCAGAGCATGGCAGAGTCATCGAATGTCTTCTACCGCAAGCCAACGCGATGTGGGCGCCCGACCGACTTGCGGCCATCAAGGGCGTGTTGGCCAGCCTGGCGAAAAAGTCAAAATGCTTCCTGTTTTTTACCAACACCCCGTCATACACCGCGCCGCAGAGCTTGCTCTTGGCCTTGCAGCGTGCCAAACCACTTGATAAAGCCTACGACTCAGGCGGCGATCAGGATATCAGCGCCCTTAAAGATCCACTCGAGGCCATGGCCTTGTCAGCGGCCCAGGCGCTTGAAGAGGGTCGGATCAGTGACCCTGGGATCATCGACGTCGCCGCCGTGCTTGCGGGTATCGCACCCGCCTTTAGTGGCGGGCCGCTGAGTTATACGTGGAGCCATCGCGATCTTTTGAATCCAGTATTGCGAACCCGCCTGGGCGCTTCGTTCGAGTCGTTCGAGCGCAAATTGCAGGCCTATCAAAAATCAAAGCTGTCATCAATCAAAGAATAGTCACCAGGAAAACGAATGAGTAAAGCGCCATGATGGCTCGCGACCTGTTTAACCAAGACCATGAGCTCTTCCGACGTTCGGTACAGCGCTTTATCGCGGAAGAAATCGCGCCGTTTCACGAGCAATGGGAAACGGAGGGTTGCGTGCCGCGCTCGCTCTGGGAGAAGGCCGGTGCCGCGGGCCTTCTTTGCTGCACGGTACCGCCCGAGTATGGCGGCGCAGGAGCTGACTATTTGTTTGATGTCGTGGTCTTCGAGGAAATGGCTCGCTCGGGTTTCACGGGCCCGGGCTTCATGATTCACTGTGACCTGGTGGCCACCTACTTATCCTCGTTTGGTACCGAACAACAAAAGCAAACCTGGTTGCCCAAGATGGTGACTGGCAAGGCCATCGGCTCCCTGGGCATGACCGAACCTCATGCGGGGTCCGACCTGAAGAATATTCGAACCCGGGCTGTGCGCGATGGTGACGATTTTGTGATCTCCGGGCAGAAGGTCTTCATTTCCAATGGTCAGCTATGCGACCTCATCGTGCTGGCCGTCAAGACCGACTCCGCCGCCGGTGCGAAAGGCATCACCCTGTTTTTGGTCGATACCAAAACACCGGGCTTTCGACGCGGCACCAATCTTAAAAAACTGGGAATGAAGGCCCAGGACACTTCCGAATTATTTTTCGATGACGTGCGCGTACCCGCCAGCAACATTTTGGGTGCGGAGGGTGAAGGTTTCAAGATCATGATGATGAAACTGGCTCAAGAGCGTCTCGCGCAGGCGATTCGCTCCGCGACGGTCTCTGAGACCGTCATCCAGTGGACCGTGGAATACGTCGCGCAGCGTAAGGCCTTCGGGAAAACCATTGCCGACTTCCAGAATACCCAATTCAAGCTCGCCGAACTAAAAACAGATGCGGTGGTCGGACGGCATTTCGTGGACAAATGCATCGCCACGTTTATGCGTGGCGAGTTGGATGCAGTCGATGCCGCCATGGCCAAGATGTGGCTCAGTAACCTGCATTGCCGCGTAGTCGACGAATGCTTGCAGCTCTTCGGAGGCTGGGGCTATATGTGGGAATACCCGATCGCCCGCGCCTATGCCGACGCAAGAGTCGTAAAGATTGCCGGTGGTTCGATTGAAGTCATGAAACACATCATTGGTCGTCAAATGTTTGCCGACCTAAAGCTCAGTCAAGGTCACTCGAATCATGGCCAAGTGAATCACGAACCTCTTAAACAAACCCTTTCGGAGTAGGCTTACATGAGCACCTTCCCAGCCTCGCCTAAGCAATCATCCTCTGACCAACCCTCCTCAGGCCAACCCTCCCCAGGTCAAACTTCTTCTGGGCAACTTCCAACGCAGAAGTCCTCACGAAATGCGCGCTCCGCTTTTCGGGACGATGTTTTGTCAGGCAAACATATTCTCATCACGGGCGCGGGTACCGGTCTCGGCAAGGAGATCGCAAGGGCCTATGTGGCCCACGGCGCGAGGGTTCACATTTGCGGTCGCCGTCCAAGCGTTCTTGAGGCGAGCGCACTTGAACTAGCTGGCGAAGCCGCACACGGCGGTTCGATCCGCACACACATTTGTGACATCCGTGATGCCGATGCGGTCGAAGCCATGGTCGAGGCCGCCTGGACCGATGGGCCGTTAACCGGCCTAATCAACAATGCGGCAGCCAATTTCATCTCGCCGTCGATCGACATCAGCCCCAGAGGGTTTGCCGCGGTGCGCTCGACGGTGATGGACGGCGCCTTATTCAGCACCCTGGCTTGCGGCCGGCGCTGGATCGAGCAGGACCTGCCCGGCTCGGTCGTGAGCATGCTGGTCACCTGGGTATGGACTGGCTCACCCTATGTCCTGCCCTCGGCGATGGCCAAAACGGCCGTGCACGCAATGACCCAGTCCCTCGCGGTAGAGTGGGGGCGCCACGGTATCCGTGTCAATGCGGTTGCACCTGGCCCCTTTCCGACGGAGAGCGCTTGGGAAAAGCTTGCGCCGATCCCCAAAGCCAATGTCGGCGCCGCCTCAGCCGACGAAGTTCCGATGGGCCGCTTTGGCGAAATCTCCGAGCTGACCCAGCTCATGCTATTCCTTCAAGCCGATGGCTGCGAATACCTCACCGGCCAAACGATTGGCATCGATGGAGGCCATCACCTCGCCGCACCATCGACTTTCGCGGCGCTCGGAAAAATGACCCGCGATGACTGGGCGCAGGCCAAGGCGATTGTTCGGGCCAAAGCGGACGAGGAGAAGAGGCAGCGGACAACCCGTTAAAAACTCGTGAGGCACTACAAACTGAAGCGACGGGCGCATGCCTTGACCAGTGCGGGGTAGGATCAATCTGAAATTGTTTTAACTCCGATCAGAATCCACCGGAAAATCGTCAATGTCTTCCAGGCCTCAACCCATCCGTCGCAGACTACTTCAGTCCTTGCCCGCCTTCACACTGGGGGCCTTAGGCCAGGCCGTCAGCGCGCAGTCCTATCCAAACAAGACGATTAAATTTCTCGTCGGATTTCCCGCAGGCAGCACCACGGACGCCATTGCCCGAACTCTGGCTGAACAGGTGCGCAACAAGCTTGGCCAGCCCACGATCGTCGAAAACCGCGCAGGCGCGAATGGGGTATTGGGCGTGAGTGAAGCGGCTCGCGCAGCGCCTGATGGCTACACGGTTCTCGTCACCAATTCGAGCAGCATTACCGTCAACCATCAGGTTTATAAAAAAATATCTTACTTGCCCGAGCGCGATTTCACCGCACTGACCATGGCCACCTCTGCGGCTTTCGTTCTGACCGTGAATCCGGGCAACGAGCGCATCGCTGGGGTGAACACTTTGGCAGACTTGATCGCTTTGGCAAAAGCCAAGCCGGGCCAACTGACCTATGGCACGGCCGGTGTCGGCAATCTTGCTCATCTCGGCTTTGAGATTCTGAACAACCGCTTCGGCATCAAGACCAATCACGTGCCGTACAAGAGCAGCAACCTGGCTCAACTAGGGATGTTGGCCAAGGAGATCGATTTGCAACTCGATACTCCTACGGCCTTGCCGCATTTGAAGGCTGGCAAACTCAAAGCCCTGGCCGTAACCAGTTCGAAGCGCTGGCCGGATCTACCCGACGTTCCCACCGTTGCGGAACTAGGTTTTCCGAATCTCGAAATCACCTACTGGCTAGGGGCTCTGGTGCCCGCTCAAACCCCACCAGCCATCATTCAAACGCTTTATGAGGCCATCCGCGGCCTGCGTGACGACCCGAATGGAATGAAACAGTTGCAGATTCAAGGCAATGTCGAACTCCTGGGGCCGCAAGAATTCTCGGCCCGCATTCGCAATGAGACGGCCGCCTGGGGTGAAGTCATTCGGCGCGAGAAAATAGAACTTGACTGAGGAGTCTAGGGAAGCATCAGTGCTTCCCTAGGCATCTATCCAAGCCGAAGCACTGCCCTTGACGACTTCCACGCCACTCTGGTTTTTGGTGGATACCGCGAGATCAACATAGCGCTTGCCGCCCTCCTCGCGAATGGCTTCAATGGTGGCGGTAGCGTCAAGGGTATCGCCGGGCCACACCTGATTGGTAAAGCGCACCCCATATTTAGTGAGCCTGCCATCACCGACAAAGTTGGTCAGCATCCGGCCTGTCATCCCCATGGTCAGCATGCCGTGCGCGAAAACGGTCGGGTACTTGGCGACTTCGCGGGTGTAAACCTCGTCACTGTGAAGCGGATTGTAGTCGCCACTGGCCCCTGCATACATCACAAGTTGTGTGCGCTTCAGGTCTTCGACCACCCGCTCAGTGTAATGATCGCCGATCTTAATTTGACTTGCTTTCAAGGCCATTTCAGTCCCCCTTCTTTTGTTCAACCGGACGTTCAGTTCGCACCCCTACACTGCGCGCAGTCACCAGCAACTCACCATGCTGATTGCGATACTCGGTCACCGTCTCAGCAAAACTCAACTTGCCTGCACGCGGACTTTCCCGCTCCCAGGTTTTGCCTGGAATACGGGTCGCCTTGAGCACATCGCCGGGCTTGGGATGACGATGGTATTCATAATGTTGCTCGGCATGCAGGCCGCCACTGCCCCCAGTGCTTTTGCCCGCCTCAGGCACCAGACCGGTCGGCGTCTTGCCCGAACCAAACCAAGGCTCATTAACCTTCGGTCGCAAGAAATAATCTGGATCAAACTGCGCACTGGACTGCACAAAGGTGGGTGGGGCAATGAGATGACCCACTTCGGTCGACTGAGCATGCTCCTCGCTGTAATAAATTGGATTGTCATCACCTACCGCGCGAGCAAACATCATGATATGCCCCGCCTCTACCGGGAATCGGTCTACTGCCATTGATCACTCCTCAAATGCTTCGTTTGGAAAAAGGCTTATGCCCGCGCTTGCGCTGGCGCTTAGCAGTGTCGGGTTAAATGTCGGCTTCTTTGCCATTCATACCCATATTGCGCCGTGCGGCGCGATCCAATTCGGTCAAAATTCGACCGGCCTCGCGTGGATCTTGCACGGGTTTACTGGTCGGCCCAGGCTGCCAACCGTCCAGCACACCGAAGTAACCTCCGCCCGCATCAATCACGCGCCCGGTCACATGGCTGCTTTCCTTGCTGACCAGCCAAGTCACAATGGGTGCAATCCAGCGCGGATTGCTCTCGGCCTTTTGCTCTTCGCTACGCTCACGCAGCTCCTCCGTCATGCGCGTCAAGGCATGAGGTGAAATGGCATTCACAGTCACTCCGTAGCGTTTGAGTTCGCGGGCAGCAATGATCGTGAGCGAGGCAATCCCCGCCTTGGCGGCACCATAATTACTCTGCCCGATGTTACCGAACACCCCGGACACTGAGGTGGTATTGATGATGCGTGCCGCAATGTCAGTATCTCCGGCTTTTTGTCGATCGCGCCAATAATTCGCGGCATGATGAATGGGAGCGAACGTGCCTTTCAAGTGCACATTGATCACCGCGTCCCACTCTTGCTCGGTCATGTTGACCAGCATCCGGTCGCGTAAAATCCCGGCGTTGTTCACCACTGCATCAAGCCGTCCAAAACTATCGACGGCCAGCTGTACCAGGCGTTTGGCGGCCTGCCAGTCGGAGCAGCTTTCCAGATGGGCGACCGCCTGTCCGCCACTGGCACGGATCTCGTTCACCACCGCCTCCGCGGGCTGAATGTCTTCACCGCCTGGAGTACCGTCACGAGCGCCTCCCAAGTCATTGACGACGACCTTGGCACCATGGGCCGCTAACATCAAGGCATACTCGCGGCCAATGCCACGACCCGCACCCGTCACAATGACCACTCGGCCTTCACATAATCTCTCACTCATCTTCTCTTATCCTTAGTAATTGTTAGAACGGACCCCATACGAACTCTTTTAGCCACCGGTAATTTTCGGAATAAGAACCACTTCGCTATCAGGCCTCAAGGGCTCGCCCCAGCCCTCTTGATAAAGCACCCCATCAATGGCCACGGCCATCTGCTCACGGACATACTTTCCAAGCCCAGGGTAACGCTGATCACAGGCGGCCAACAAGGCCCGTAAGGTTTCGGCCTCGACCTCAAAATGATCAAGGCCTCCAGTGAATTCGCAAACCGCTTGGGCAATCGAGCTAACATGAGCCATGGGACAAATATCATTCTTGATGAATCAGGCCCGCTAGTCGCTTGGCCCGAGGTTGAGCGCGGCAAGCAAGGCGGGCGCCGACAATGGCAACTCTGTCAGCCGACGTCCCACGATATGACTCAAGGCACAAGCGACCGCCGCCAAGGGCGGCACAATCGGTACCTCACCCACACCTTTGGCACCATAGGGATGTCGGCTATTCGGCGCGGACTCAATCAGGATGGTGTCAATCATGGGCAGGTCGCAGGCGACTGGCATTCGGTAATCAAGGAAGCCCGGATTGAGTAGCTCGCCTTGGTCGTTGTACAGGTAGGCTTCATTGAGCGCCCAACCCACACCTTGCGCCACGCCACCTTGAATCTGCCCTTCAACATACGAAGGATGAATCGCCCGACCGACATCCTGGGCGGCGGTGTAACGAACTACCGTGCTACGGCCTGTTTCTGGATCAAGCTCCATGTCACATAGGTGTACCCCGAAGCCGGGTCCGGCTCCCTGTGCAGTCAACGATACCTCGGCACTGATCGGCCCACCGGTGCGCGCCGTTTTACCCGCGATATCTTTCAGCGTGAGGGGCTTGTGGGCCTTCGCCAAATCGCTACAGGTCAGCAGGCCCGATTGCCACTTCACTTGCTCAAGTTGACAATCCCAGATCAGGGCCGCGCGACGAATGAGATCCTCGACCACCTTTTCAGCGGCCTGCACCACCGCCATGCCGGTTGCAAAAGTCACGCGACTGCCCCCCGTCAAGGCGGAATAGCCAATCGCCGTGGTGTCCGCGATCATGGTGCGCACCCGTTCAATCGGCTGCCCCAGAGTTTCCGCCGCCATCATGCCCAGCGAAGCCCGGGAACCCCCGATATCCGGATTGCCAGACACCACGGTCACGCCGCCCTCTTCATCGACATGCACCGCGGCCGTGGACTCCCCACCAATGTTGAACCAGAATCCACAAGCGAGGCCACGGCCTTGATGGGGGCCCAGCGCCGCCCGGTAATGAGGATGGGCCTTGATGGCTTGCAGGGTCTCGATAAAAGCAATTTCGCGAAAGGTCGCACCGTAAGCCGCCTTCACGCCAGGCTTGACGGCGTTCTTGATGCGCAGGTCAACCGGATCCATCGCCAGCTTTTGCGCCAGCTCGTCAATACAACTCTCGACCGCGAACGCCGCCATCGGTGCACCCGGCGCACGATAGGCCGCGACCTTGGGACGGTTGCTCACCACGTCATAACCCGTGATGGCAAAGTTTGCAATGTCGTAGCAGGCCAGTGCCGACATGGCACCGGCTCCGACCGGCGAACCGGGGAAGGCACCCGCTTGATATTTCAAGGTGATCTCGGCGGCAATCATCCGGCCGTCACGCATCGCGCCAAGTCGCACCTCTGTGACCGTTCCTGATGTCGGCCCGCTCGCTTCAAAGACCTCGGCGCGCGTCATCACCATGCGCACCGGACGACCGCACTTGCGTGACAAAGCGAGCGCCAGGGGCTCAAGGTACACCGTCGTCTTGCCTCCAAAACCACCACCGATTTCTGCCGGTGTCACTTTTAAATCGGTCAACTCCATCCCCAGCAACTTGGCACACATTTGCCGTACCGCGAAGTGGCCTTGGGTAGAAACCCAGAGCGAGTGCTGACCGTCACTACCCGCCGAGGCGACACAGGCATGCGGTTCGAGATAGCCTTGGTGGACCGGCGCAGTGACATAGCGACCCGTGACAATGAGCTCAGCATCCTCAAAAGCCTGGACAAGATTGCCTCTCGCCAAGACGGTTTTCTCCGCAATATTGGAGGGTCTATCGGCCTTGGGTGTGACGCCCTTGGTGAAAAGGCTTTCATGCAAAAGTGGCGCACCGGGTGCCATGGCCGCCTCCACCTCAATCACGTGCGCCAGCACCTCATACTCGACTTCGATCAGTCGAATCGCCTCGTCGGCAATATCGGCAGAGGTTGCGGCCACGGCAGCAATCGCATGGCCGACATAGAGCACCTTTTGGCGCGCAATGCAGTTGAGACTCAGATCGCGAAGCGTCGCCGCGCCCTCGCCGCCTTCGATGGCCACGTCGGCCATTTTCGGAAAATCCGCACAGGTGACAATCGCCTTCACACCCGGCAACTTCAGCGCCTGGCTGATGTCAATCGCCAGGATTTTAGCGTGCGCATGCGGGCTACGTTTGACCCGTCCGGTCAACATCCCGGGCAGACGCAGATCGGCACCAAAATTGGCGCGTCCGGTGACCTTGTCGGCGCCATCGGGGCGCACGGGGCGTTGGCCAACAATCTTCAAGTCGATGCTTTTTGCAGACGTCGTGATGCTCATTTTAAACACTCCATCTCGGATTGAGCCAAGGCCGAGGCGCGCATTTTCGCCGCGGCATCTTGCACGGCGCGAACAATCTTGTCATAGCCGGTGCAGCGGCAAAGATTTCCCGCCAACCAGTAACGAATCTCAGTTTCCGTCGGATTCAAATTGCGATCCAGCAAGGCTTTGGCCGCCACCAGAAAGCCCGGGGTACAAAACCCGCACTGCAAGGCCGCATGCTCAAGAAATTGCTGTTGTACGGGATGCAATTTGCCGTTCTCTGCGACACCTTCTATGGTGTTGATCGTTCGGCCCTCAGCTTCAGGGGCAAGCACCAGACAGGAACACACCAGACTTCCATCAAGCGTGATAGAACAAGCGCCGCAATCTCCGCTGCCGCATCCCTCCTTGCTGCCCGTGAGACCGAGTTCGTCGCGCAGTACGTCGAGCAAAGTTTGGGTAGGTCCGCCCAGAAATTCGACGGGCTCGCCGTTAACGATTGCACAGATCCTTTGCTTGCTCATGATGGTTTCCTATGTTTGCTCAATGTCCAACTCATCCCGAATTTGCCTTGTTCGATGAACTCTTGGTGATACTTGGACTCTTGTTTAGGCTTGGGCACGCTCTTAGGCGATCAAGGCTGCGCGTCGGGCCAGAACACCTGCGACCTGGGTTCGATAGGCGATGGTGCCGCGCTTATCGTCAATGGGTTGACAGGCAGCCCGGGTTGCAGCCTCAAGATTTTTCAATGCTGTGGCATCGAGCATGGTGCCGATCAAACACGCTCCTGCTGCTTGAACCCATAGCGCTGTAGGTGCCACGGCCCCGAGCGCGACACGCGCACTCACAACGCGTTGCTTGCTATCGAGACTCAGGCACACCGCCGCCCCCACCACGGCGATGTCCATCTCGGTGCGAGGAATGAGTCGCAAGTAAGCATCTCCGGTCGAGTCCTTACGCGCCGGGAGTCGAATCGCGAGTAAAAGTTCATCAGGGCTCAAACAGGTTCGACCGGGACCGGCCTGCATTCGTTCGACCGGAATTTCTCGTCGCTGAACGGCAGGGGAGGCGTCACCGGAGAGCGCACTGGTACTTCCAACCATGGCTTTAACAATGACACAGCTCGCTCCCGCGGCGATCAAGGCGGGCACACTGTCGGCAGCCGGGGAGCCATTACAAAGGTTGCCACCCAAACTGGCACGCCCCTGAATTTGCGTCGACCCGATGAGTCTTGCCGCCTCAACCACGCCGGGCCACGCCGCCTTCAAGGCCAAGTGCTCGCCGAGTGCAAAGCAGGGCGTAGCGGCGCCGATCAAGAATCCATCTTGATCCTCTTTGACGCCAATCAGATCGGGAATGCGCTTGAGGTCGACGATCTGTTGAGGCCGAAGGCGCCCGGCACGCATCTGAACAATCAGATCGGTACCGCCGGCCAGGGCTTTAACACTTGCGGAGGACGTACTCATCAGGCGGAGTGCCTGGGTGAGGGTCATCGGTGCTTCAAATTGTAATTGCGCCACATCAGGCTCCATGAATTCGGTCTTGATCATGCTTGCGCGCGACTCATCGTCTGCGCCAGATTCATATGCATGTGCCGTATCGCACCTTCAAACAAGCCAAAGGTAAACACTTGATTAGCGTCTGTGCTCAATCCCTTTTGCGCAGAACAGGCCACTTCTCGATCTTCCACAGAACCTGCGTTCACAAACGCCAGTCGTCTTGCCACCGTTTCGCGATCCTCCTCCTTGTCGAGCATGGTCGACAAGGTGTGAGTGACGAGACGTGTACGATCCTTGGCCAGGGGTTCCAGCACACTGATCGTCACATGCGTCGGAAAGGTCGCGATCATGACATTGGGAAACAAGTGATAGACCTGGGTGACGGTGCCTCCAAGCCTGCGCTGGTGGGCCGGTACCTCACGCAGCCTTTCAATATTTCGATAGGGAAAAGTCACTCGGCTATTACGGCCAAAGGCCTCAATGACATTGAGGTTGTCGTACTGGCGGGGAAAGAAAGTGTCGCGATGGGTCGAACGGATGTGATAACCCTCAAGAAAGCCTTCGGCGACAATTTTCCAGTTGGCTTCGAAATCTTGTTCCGTGGTTTGAACATAACGCCAAGAGGCTTTTGAAAAATCTGGCAGAGGGTCCAAGTCCTCGCCCGGCGCAGACATTCCGTCTTGAGTGACATAAACCAGTCCCCGCCACTCAAAGGCATTCAGGGGTACCAAGCCATGTTGCGCCTTGTCGAACCCCGGAAAACCATCTTCGTGCGGAATGGCCCGAAGACGACCCTGTAAATCATAAGTCCATGCGTGATAGCGGCAAGTCATTGCCTTCCTGCAGCCTGCGCCTTCCAACACCTGCACGCCACGATGTCTGCAGGAATTCTTGAAGGCTCTAACCACACCGTCGTCGCCCCGCACGGCCACCACCGGCATGAGAGCGACATCCCTGGCCATAAAGGACCCAATCTCGGGAAGAGCCGCCGAAGGGCAGAAAACAGTGGGGCTGCGCCGCAATACCTGCATGACCTCACTTTGAAAATGCACCGGTGACGTGTAGTGCTCAACAGGCTCCCGCCACACCTCCGCGCTAAGATCGGTACTGCCTCGATCAATGTGGTTCAGAATTTTTGCGATGACCGCCTGTTCATCAAGCAGCACAGCAATGGGCGAGGATGGCACGGTCTCAGCGTACACCGGCTGGGTGAATCGGCTTGCATGCATGATCGCCTCCTTTTTTGATGCAGGGTCAAAGGTACTCCATAGCGAAACGAGTTGCTTAGAAACCCTGAGAATTCCGAAATGACGTATTAGTCTCTTGCCCTATCTGCGCGTAAACTGTACAAAGTAAGTGGAGACCTATATGAATATGCGTCGCAATCTGCTGCGCGGAGCAGGTGCCCTCGTTGCAGGTGGGCTGCCAAAC
>JAYUOT010000080.1:0-3518 GCA_043760705.1 Betaproteobacteria bacterium | reverse complement strand
GTCTTTGCGTCACTTTTACAAACTGATCGAGCTTGGCACGTGCTGCACCACTGGCAATGGTCTCGCGCGCCAACTTCAAGCCCGATGGAATGTCGCTCACCAGATTGGCCGCATAAAGTGCGGCCGCAGCATTCAAGATCACGATGTCGCGAGGCGTACCGTCTTTGTTACTCAAGGCCTCAAGCAACATGGCCTTGGACTCCTCTGAACCATTCACTTTCAAACCACGGTGACTCACCATGGACAGACCAAAGTCTTCGGGATGGATTTCGTACTCGCGCACCTCACCGTTCACCAGTTCGCCGACCATGGTGCCCGCACCGAGCGAGACTTCATCCATCCCGTCTTTGCCATACACTACAAGGGCGTGCTTGGCACCCAGCCTCTGAAGCACACGACTTTGAATACCCACCAAATCTGGATGAAACACTCCCATCAAAATATTGGGCGCACCGGCTGGATTGGTGAGGGGCCCAAGAATATTGAAGAGGGTGCGCACCCCCATTTCCTTGCGAATGGCCGCCACATTTTTCATCGCCGGATGATGGTTAGGGGCAAACATAAAGCCCAGCCCAACCTCTTCAATACAGCGGGCGACTTTTTCGGAGCTCAGCATAATATTGACGCCGAGCGCCTCCAGAACATCGGCACTGCCGGATTTAGAGGAAACGCCCCGATTGCCATGCTTGGCCACTACCGCACCAGCAGCGGCAGCAACAAACATGGTCGCCGTTGAAATATTAAAGGTGTGTGACTGATCGCCGCCAGTGCCCACGATGTCCACAAAGTAGGGGCGATCTGGGACCTGCACCTTATTCGCAAATTCGCGCATGACTTGGGCCGCAGCGGTGATTTCACCCACGGTTTCCTTCTTTACACGCAAAGCGGTGATAAAGGCCGAGGCCATCACCGGTGACATTTCTCCGCTCATGATCATGCGCATAATTTTCAGCATTTCATCATGAAAAATTTCTCGGTGCTCGATACAGCGTTGTAGTGCTTCAGGTGCGGTGATTGGCATGGGCGGCTCCCTCATAAATTGTTTTAGATCAATATTAATTTGTTGCATAGTGAAGTGATGGCTCGTGAGACTAGTGGGGTGAGTCACACGAGCCGCACGGGTCCATCAAATTCTCTTCAAAAAATTGGCGAGCAAGGCATGGCCGTGTTCCGATGCAATCGACTCAGGATGAAACTGCACGCCTTCAATGTCCAGGCTTCGGTGTCGCACACCCATGATTTCGCCGTCGCTACTGAGGGCAGTCACTTCAAGGACTTCCGGAAAGCTTGCCTGCTCGATCACCAGTGAATGGTATCGCGCCACCTCAAATTCGGCCGGTAGTCCCGCAAAAACGCCCCGACCCTGATGGCTTAGACGATCCGTTTTTCCGTGCATCACCTTTTGGGCCCGTACGATCCGTCCGCCAAAAGCCTGGCCAATCGCCTGATGCCCAAGGCACACACCCAAGATCGGCAACTTGCCTGCAAAATATCGAATCGCCGCCAGGGATACTCCGGCTTCATTAGGGGTGCAAGGCCCAGGTGAGACGACCAGTGCACTAGGCTGGGCGGCCTCAATTTCTTTCACGCTGACGGCATCGTTGCGCAAGGTAAGTACCTCGGCGCCCAACTCGCCCAGGTATTGCACCAGATTGAAGGTAAAGGAATCGTAGTTGTCGATCATGAAAATCATGGGGTCCTCACTCTTCTCACAGACCTTGCTCGACCAGCTCGGCGGCGCGAATCACCGCGCGCGCTTTCGCCTCGGTCTCTTGCCATTCGGCTTCAGGGATCGAGTCATAGACGATGCCTGCGGCGGCCTGAACATAGAGCATCTGATCTTTCACGATACCGGTGCGGATGGTAATCGCAAGGTCCATATCCCCCGAGTAGCTCAGATAGCCGCAGGCGCCACCGTAGATGCCGCGCTTGGTCGGCTCAAGCTCATCAATCAGCTCCATGGCTCGCACCTTCGGTGCGCCGGTTAAGGTCCCGGCCGGAAAGCTTGCCTTCAGCACATCAATCGCATCCAGCCCGGGTCTCAGCAAGCCTTCCACATTCGACACGATATGTTGCACGTGAGAATACTTTTCGATCACCATTTGCTCGGTCACTTTGACTGAGCCCGTTTGGGCGATGCGGCCAATATCGTTTCGGGCCAAATCGATCAACATCAGGTGCTCGGCGCGTTCTTTCGGATCCGCCAACAATTCTTTCGCCAAAGCTTCGTCTTGCTGCGGGCTCATGCCCCGTTTACGCGTGCCCGCCAAGGGGCGGATAGTGACGCGATCCTCATCCTCAAGCGTTTTGTCTTGACGGACCAAAATCTCCGGCGACGCCCCAACCACATGGAAATCACCAAAATCGTAGTAGTACATATAGGGCGAGGGGTTCAAGGAGCGCAGCGCCCGGTAAAGGCTCAGAGGTGCGTGTTTGAACGGTTTTTGCAGGCGTTGACCGATTTGCACCTGCATCAAATCACCCGCCATGATGTATTCGCGGGCCTTTTGCGCGGCGTCCAAATAATCGGCTTTGGCAAAATGACGCACGACCCCGGGATCATCGTCCGAGCCCACAGGGGTAGCACTCTCCACTGAACGCGACAAGCGGCTGCGCAACTCGCGCAAGCGTCTGCTGGCCAGCGAAAAAGCATCGGGCAGAGCCGGGTCTGCGTACACCATGAGGTAGAGCTTGCCCATCAGGTTGTCGACAATGGCTAACTCGTCCACTTGCAGGAACAGCATGTCCGGTGTGCCCACCGGATCGGGCTTCATACTGGGGCCAAGACGGGGTTCGATGAAGCGCACCACGTCGTAGCCAAAGTAGCCCGCCAGTCCGCCGCAAAATCTCGGCAAGCCTGGCCTCAACGCGGTTTTAAAACGGGCCAAGTAGGCGCGTACAAAATCAATAGGATTGCCTTGATGACGCTCAATGACCACTCCGTCCCGCAAGATCTGAATGTCATCGGCAGTGGAGCGCACCAGCACGCGAGCCGGCAAACCAATGAAGGAGTATCGTCCGAAGCGCTCCCCGCCCACCACCGATTCGAGCAAGAAAGAATTGCGACGCGCGCCCTCCTCAGTGAGTTTGAGGTACAAAGAAAGGGGAGTGTCCAAATCGGCCAAACATTCCATGAGTAAGGGAATGCGATTAAAGCCTTGCGCCGCGAGCGCCTTAAATTCAATTTCAGTCATGAGTTTTAGGACATTTGAAGCGAGTCAATCGCACCTTCAATGGGTGGCAATCAATCGCTAAGGTTTTGCTTGGTTCAGGTCTTGGCTGGCCGGAACCCGGAAGGTCTTAGGCGCTTGGCTAGCGCCACCATGAACGACGCCATGCTGCCCAAGCTGCAGCAGCTTGAGGTTCGCTATCGCGTGAAAACTCCCGATCAGAAAACATCTGAAACCTCTATTTCAACAGCCGAGCGGCCGCTTCCAGAGACACCACTATAGCATCCACATCCAAACTTTCAACCCCTCGGCCCTCGTTGTAACCGTAGGGCACCGCAAAAACCGGAA
>JAYUOT010000079.1:0-18843 GCA_043760705.1 Betaproteobacteria bacterium | reverse complement strand
GCAATTGGCTCGATCAACAACTGGCCGAGCAGTGCGCCCAATCGCAAATCCTCCGGGTGGCCTAACTGGTTAAGGCGCACCCTACCCGCTCGGTCAATCACCACCAGACTGGGCGTGCCACGCAAACCGTAAGCCTGCATCGTGACCGGAATATCGCTGCCCGCTCGCGCCAAATCAACCCCGACCGGAAAAGGGATGTTGTACTCGTGCATAAACACCTTCAAGGCCGCTGGCCCCATCACTTCATGATGCTCAAACACGGTGTGCAGGCCCAAGACAATCAAATCCGGGCCGGCAAAGGCCTGATGGATTTTGATAGCTTGGGGAATGCCATGCGCCACACAGCCCGGACAGAGCATTTGGAAGGTGTGTAGCACTACCACTCGCCCGCGCAAGGCGTGCAGGCTAAGAGGCGTATCAGCATTGATCCATTCGGACACTTGTAGCTCAGGGGCTTGTAGCAATTTAACACTCCTTAGGAAACACTGATGACTGGTTGATTTTACTGGGCAGTGACTTTCGGCTTTTCACAATGTCTTGTCTGCGGCGATTCTGGGCGCGTCGGTTGCCTGGGTCACTCATGCCTGCCGGTATCGTGACATCGAGTACGAAGGTTCGCTCCTCAATTTGTCGCATCACCTAATCTTGCAAGCCCTTCTTGAACATGGCGTAGGCGGTATTGGAATCAGGCGTAATACACATGGCATATCCAATTGTGGTGGCAGGTAAATCTTCCAGTTCAAGCACTTCATGAAAAAATCCCTAGACCGTTAACTCGATACCGCGCACTTGCAACGAATCTTGAACTGTCGGGACGTATTTGTCTTGAACGCAAACTGTGGATCCTAAATAAGACAAAGCTCAATCGCCTGCTGCAGGTTTTCTGGAGCAATCGGTTTTTGCAACAGCGGGTAGCCCAAATCCTTGGCCTCTCGAAGCGCATCTGAGGCAGTTTCACCCGTCATGATGAGCACTTGGAAGTCGCCATAAAGCAATCGGAGACGCTTGGCCAGCGCTGCGCCATGCTCGCCCTTCCCCAGCCTCAAGTCAGCAATTAATACGTCCGGCTTGCCCTTTGAGGAAAAAAGCTCGTCGAGTAACGCCGCAGATGCCGCACTTGACACGTTCATGCCCCAAAGTGAGAGTAGCTTACTCATGCTCTTGAGAATATCGTCTTCATCATCGACCAAATAGACCTTGACGTGCGAGAAGTTGCGCGATGGTGCGACGACGGCGTTGGGAAACGTTGAAGCATCGGTATCGAGAGGCTCCGAAAAAAAGACACGAAACGTCGTCCCTTGACCGAGCTCGGATTGCAGCTCAATCTTTGCGGCTAACAATTCACAAAGGCGATGTACGATCGCCAGGCCCAATCCTACGCCCTGGCTTCGATCCCGGCCCGGATTGTCGATCTGATAAAACTCTTCAAAGATGCGAGCATGCTCAGTGTGGGCAATCCCTTTGCCGCTATCGCCCACCGTCAGTACAGCGGCGCCTTCGATCACGATTGTTTCGACGGTCACTTCGCCGTGATCGGTGTATTTGATCGCGTTCTCGATCAGATTCCGGGCAATTCGACCCAATGCGACTGAATCCGTGCGCAGGCTGATCGGTGTTAGCTGGCGATGCAATTTCAGGCCCTTATCGATCGCCATAGCTTGTAATTCATTGCACACACCGCCCACAATTTTATCGAGCGAACAAACTTGCTTTTCGGGGACGTAATAATCGGTCGACAAGCGAGACAAATCGAGTAGGCCGCCCAGCAAGCTCCCTAAAGAGCGAACAATCTGATCAATGTCGTGGCCCACTTCGCTGAGTGTCTGTGGCGTTGGATTAGCAGCCAATATCGCGCTATACACAGAGAGAGCTTGCAAGGGTTGCCTAAGATCGTGGCTGGCGGCAGCGAGCACACGGGCACGGGCTTGCGAGGCTTGCTCAGCCTTGGCCATGGCTTCGCGTACTTCGGCATTGCTCCTTTCTAGCTCCAGGACAACTCGGTCGCGCTCATGACGAATCGCGATGGAGCGAAACACCATCTTTTCATTGTCGGCTGCGACGGCCATCAGGACAAAGCTGTACACAATGGCGAGTCCAAACATGCCGTACGCTTGGTCGGGGTAGACTTGACCCCAGGCAAGGCTTGCGGGCACCAGTATTCCTAAAGAATAGCCACCGATGATATATCTCGATGCCTGCGATACCGCCACGCCCGCCGCGGGAATGCCGGTCAAGAGAAAACCTACTGCCGCACGTTGATCCACTGAAATCACTGGTAAAAAAAGTATGGCCGAGACACTGATCGCTCCTCCGGCCAGAGTCGCAAGGAGCGTGAATCTTCGATGCTCCACTGATGCGAGTGACACGGACGTAATCTTGAGCGCCCGCGCCCCGTAATAGGCGCGCAGGCACTCCACGGAAAAGCTCAAAGCGCCCCAAGCTAAAAATTGCTTTCCAGAAACGGAGGATGAGATCAGTAGCCAGAAACTCAAGATCAAGAAAGCCTGAATCGCAGGCATGCGCTTGAGCATATTGGAATGTAGCTTGACCAACTCCAGCGAAGCTTCTTTCTGGGCATCGGAGTTTTGCTCGCCTTGAGTCCGCCCACGTTTCAGGAGATGGTTCATGCCTACATGCCCAGACGTGCGGCTTTAATCACAGCTTCGGTACGATTGTGAACATCGAGATGCTTGTAAATGGCGGCAATGTACTCTCGCACCGTGTGTTCCGACAGGCCAAGCTCTCGGGCGATCAACTTGCTCGGCAAACCTCGGCTCAAACCACGCATGACTTCAGTTTGGCGCGGTGACAAATGCTCTTTTGTTGACACCGGTAAATGCGACCCTCCACGCATTTGCTCCGGTAAATAGACATCGCCTGCGAGCACGCGGCGCAGCGCGTCGGTGAGCACCTCGGGGGGCGAACTCTTCGAGATGAAACTCATCGCACCGGCCTCAATACAGGCGTAGATCGTACTGTTTTCCTCGCTCGCGGACACGACCACGATTGCGATATTTGGCGCGGCGCATTTAAGGCGCTGAATGGCATCGATACCGTTTTCGCCTTTGAGCGTGAGATCGAGCAAGCACAGACTGAGATCCGGATGTAATGCTGCTAGCTCAAGCGCGTCGTGGACGCTTGCGACCTCGAAGGTTTGAAGCTCGCGATTGAGTGTGCCCAGGAGGAGACGAAGCCCGGCGCGAAACAGTGCATGATCATCGACGAGCAGAGTTTTCATGATCCGATTGGATTTCGTCCATTAATGACCATCTGAGCATATAGCCAAGGAGTGATCGTCGCACCCCCTCGTTTGAGGGGATTGCGAAGTATTGCTGAAGGTTAAATACTGCGCAAGTCCGGCGGTGCTTCCTGGAACCCACCAGCCTCTTTCGCCTAAATTTCTGAAGGGGATCGTCATGCTCGCACACTCGATAACGCGCAACTCAGGGCCGCTCGATAAAGACGAATTAGGCGATAAATTATTTACGTTGCGATCCTGCCAGTCTCAGCTCGCGAGATTTCTGCTGGCCTGTCTTGTGCTCGCCTCAAGTTATGGCTGTGACAAACGAGATGATGTCTTTAACGAAAAAGTCGCCTCACCCTCTCCAACTTACCATAGCCCCAAAAAGGCCCAAAGCATTGCGACTACAGACCTCGCTGCGCGTACCGGTCTTCAAACCAAAGCCCTTGATCCAGCGTTCACCCTCGGCGCCTATACGCCCAACGCAGCGTTTTACGGTAATCAAATGGCCGTAGTAGGTGGTGCGACCGGTACTGCTTCTAACCCAAGCGGGGTGATTCTTGTGCGTGAGACAAACTGTAGCCTGACTCAATACGGCATTAGTTATGGCACCAGCGGTATCTATGGCACGAGCAGTTCAGTTGTGGCGACCCTGCCCAAAGCTGATGCCTATCTACACCAGATTTCAGGCCTGACGACCACGGCCGGGACCTTCCCTAAAGGCTGTGCAAATCGTACGCTCGGCGTACCCTCCGCCCCGTATGCTCATTTAGGCAAGGCGAACGACGGCAACTTTGTTGCAGTGTATGTCGACGATAGCGGCAAGATGATCAGCCTCAAGGTGAGCAGTAGCGGTGCGGTGATTAGCCAAACCACCCTGATCAGTTCGGGCGCTGCTCCGACGGTCGCCGTGGCCGATTTCAACGGCGATGGTATTGCGGATATCGTCTCACCCCTTCTCTCAGTGGGCGGCAGCACAGGCATCGGAGTTTTTTTGAGTCAAGCGAACGGCACCTTTTCAGCTCCGACTATCGTGGGCACTTATGCGGCCGTGGTGAACCGCTTTGTCGCACGCGCCAGCATTGAAGACATCAATGGTGATGGCAAACTCGATATCGTCGCCATGGCTGGAGCGGCTTGGTTTGACGACCCAACCGTCATGACGTTCCTTGGCAATGGCTCGGGTGGTTTTGTAATGAGTACTGCGGACGTCAAGTCGATCGTGGGTACTCCCTTCGTTTTGGCTGATTTCAACGGCGACGGCAAGCTCGACATCCTTAACGCTAGTGGGGCTTGGATCCCAGGTTTGGGCAACGGATCTTTTGGCGCGCCTGTTCAACGCTTCACCAATCTAGGCCCCTTTGACGGGAGAAACTTGGCGGTGGGAGACTTTAACGGCGACGGCAAACTCGATGTCGTCGTCCGTGTCGGCCAAATCACCTTAACCGTCTATTTGGGCCAAGGCGACAGTAGTTTTGTGACCGGTGCGAGCTATGCTGCAATACTCGGTGCCGACTTTCTGACGGCTAGCGACGTGAATGGCGACGGTTTCGCTGACATTGTTGTGGGTCTATCGAGTGCCAGCGCCTTCGGTCCAAGCGGTGATTCACAATCAGTGATTCAGTTCTTGCTTGGCAATGGAGACGGTAGTTTTATCGCCGCTCAGTCACTACCCTCAGTGGGGGGTAACTCTTCGCTCTCCGGGGTCCCGACCTTTGCACTTGCCGACTTCAACGGCGATGCCTTTCCCGACATCGTGGCTCCGAATCCTAATGGTGGTGGTGCGCTAGGTTTGTACCTGGGTTCAGGCAAAGGGCAATTTTCCTCGCCTGCCACGGTGGCTACCCTGAGCTTTAACCCGGCCATGATGATTGGCGCGGATACTGATGGTGATGGCAAGGCCGATTTGATTGCCGTTGGAAGTAGTCTCGTTGTATTGCGCGGCCTGGGTAACTCGAGCGCTGGAGCATCGAGCTTCGCCTCGGCGAAAACCTTTGCTCTGCCTGCCAATACGGTCAAGGTACTAAACCTATCGGTGGGTGACGTTAATGGCGATGGGCGTGCGGATGTGCTCCTCACCATGACGGGGCAAACTGCTGCCAATGGCGGCTCCTTTCTCTACCTGGCAAATACCGATGGTTCCCTCAAGCTTCCCGTGCAGATCGATGCCACCGGCGGCGTTGGGGTGATTGGTGATTTAAACGGTGACGGTCGCGGCGATATTGTCGTGGCGAGCACTGACGGCGTGAGAGTCTACCGCGGCAACGCAGATGGTAGCGTTGCCGCCCGCTTGACGTCCACCACCGGGATCTCCTTTTATCGGGCCTTGGCGATTGGCGATGTCAACAAAGACGGCAAGGCCGATCTTGTGGTGGCTAGTGTGACCAGTGGCTTAGATGACATCATCACGGTATTTCATGGCCAGGGTGATGGCACCTTTGTCCCCGGTAGCACTTTGGCGTTAAGAGGGGGAGGCACGGGTCTGACGGCCATTGCTTTGGGAGACTTTACATTCGACGGCAATGTTGACCTCATGCTCACCGGAAAATACACTGAGATATTGGTCGGGCAAGGCAATGGCGCCTTTGTCGAGGGCAGTGCCATCACGCTCGCGAGTCGATCCACCTATGTCATCGCGGCTGACCTGAATCGCGACACGATGATGGATGCCCTAGTGTTGGGCGGGGATGCGCTGGTGCCCTTGCTTCGCGTGCCTACCGTGGTGGCCACCAAGTCGGTGGTGCCACCAACCGCCAACAATGAGTTTGCGCTGAGTCTGGGTTCTAGTAACAGCACCGTAAGCTCGGGTCAGTCTGCACAAACCTCAATGACCCTGAACTTTGGATCGGCATTTACCCAAGTCGTCACTTTCTCTTGCTCGGGACTTCCTGTTTATGCGACCTGTAGTTTTAGTCCTGTCTCGATTGCCCCTGGGGCGGGTGAGACCACGACGACGGTGACCATCAACACGGGAGTGTCGAGCCCAGCGGCTCTAGCTGCGGCAGGCGCAGGCTTGGCGTTGTTTGGCAGTCTAGGTGGGTTTGGTGCGATTACGGTAAGTCCGCGACGCAGAGTCTTGCTAATTCGTAGGATTCTATTGAGCCCTACTGAGTTGAGCCTCACTGAGGAATCAATCGCAATGCGATTACTGATTAGCAGTCTTTTTGCGTGCTTTCTGTTTGCCGTATTGACGGCCTGTGGCGCAGGAGGCAGCAGTGCGAGTGCAGTATCAGGTACGAAGACCCCAGCAGGGACTTACCCAGTCACCATGACTGCGACAGGGGGCGGCGTGACCAAGTCGCTTGCTTATTCGCTGACCGTGCAGTAAGGCGTCAGGCGATGAGGACTTTCAAAGCTCGGCGTGTTCGACGAAACCATCGGTCCCGGCAATTTGTCGAAATTTTTTACATGTTTACGCGGTAGTATTTGCAGGAAAGTCCCACCACAACATTTTTCGCTCCTACAGGAAAAAATTCCTCAATTGAAACAAATGGTTACACGAACGGTCCGCAAGCCTCACAAAATTGGCATATTTTGTGCTTCCTTTTTGGTTCAAGACGATTTCAACCAATGTATTGAGGCCGCACCATGAAAAAACATTTCCTTCAGAATTTTTTCCGGTTTTCTTTCGCTGTTGCACTGGCGGCTTCTACGGCGATGGCACAAGCAGTTCCGTTCTTTTGGACGGACTGGATAGGCGCCGATCTCGATCCTGGAGTGGGATTTCAGGCTCAAGGCACGATCACTACCCCCACTTCAACGGTGACCACTACCTACACGAATGCCCGTGGTGTTGGCTTTTATCAGCCTTCGGGCGGGACGGATTACTACACTGGCGGTTCAGGCCCGACCTCTCCCTACACCAGTACTCTAGTCGAAAATAGGCCGACAGGTAGCGACATCATTGCCCTCCAATTTTCCGGACCGCAAACGCTTCAATTCTCACAGCCTATCGCCAATCCTGTATTTGCCTACGTCAGTCTCAACGGAAATGGATATGCATTTAATCAAGACTTTGACCTTCTAAGTCAAGGCGGTGTCGACGGAAATGCCTGCGGTTTTTGGGGCTGCGGTGGGGCCTCTAAAGTCGTCGTGGATCTGGGTGGCGGTATTTTTGAATACCAATTAAATGCCAATAATATTGGCGGAACAGAGCCCCATGGGGCCCTTCGATTCCTGGGTACCTTCGATACTTTAACCTGGCGCAGCACGTCCAACGAATTTTGGAACGGGTTCACTGTTGGGGTTCAAGGTACAGCGGTTGAAGTTTGTACAGCTAACCCTTCCTTGCCTGAATGTAGTAACAATAACAATGTTCCGCTACCGGGCTCTCTTGCCTTGCTGGCCCTGGGAATGATTGGATTGGGAATGGCGCGCAAACGCTTCTCGTGACCAGTTTCGGGAAATCAACACCACGGATCACTGACCGTTCACGCCTCCTAAGCCACCTGAATATCCCGTCGTAAGAATTGTGTAGCGATTGTCAGCAGCACGAGTCCGAACCCAAACGCATCCGCCATCACACTCGGGTAGACCAAGGCAAACCCTGCAACAATTAACATCGTGCGCTCAAGGGTGGTGGTACGTTTGAAAGCCCAGCCTTGAAAACCTGCCGCCAGTGCGGCAATGCCCACAGCCGCTGTGAAGGTGACCTGAGCAATCGACCACCAATTTGCTGCTGCCAAGGCTTTGCTGGAACCCATCAGCAGTAGTCCCTGGCCACTCGGGTCGAGTACAAACATAAAGGGCACGAGGAAAGCAGGGATCGTGTACTTCCAGCATTGCAAAGTGGTTTTGTACGGATCGCCACCGGTGATGGCCGCCGCCGCGAACGGTGAGAGCGCGGTCGGAGGAGACACTTCAGAGAGCACCGCATAATAAAAAATAAACATATGCGCCGCGAAATCAGGCACGCCAAGCTTGATCAGGGCCGGTGCAGCAATGACCGCGCAGATGATATAGGACGCGGTCACCGGCACTGCAAGCCCCACAATCCACACCACCAGCGAAGTGAATATGGCGGTGAGCAGTAAGCTGCCGCCTGCCAGATCAATCACGATTGAGCTGAACTTTAGGCCCAAGCCTGTGAGGGTGACCACGCCCACAATAATGCCAGCACCGGCACAAGTTGCCGCGACGTTGAGCACGCCGACCGAACCGGCTTCCATGGCTTTGACGAAGGGCGACTGAAACAGGTGCTGAGTAAACGAACCCTTGCCCGTGAACAAATCATAGGAGAATAATGCACATTCACGACGTAAGAAGCTGGTCTGAAAAGACACAACCGTCGCCCAGAACACAGAGAGCACGGGCGAAAACCCCCACATCATAAAAGCAACAATTGACACCAACGATAGAAAGTGAAACCAGTATTTGCGGGTCAGATTCCAGACCGAGTCAACCTTGTCGAACTTGGTATTTCCCATTCCGTACTTGCGTGCATCAATCTCGACCATCAGGAATAATGCAAGATAGAAAAGAAGGGTCGGGATGACGGCCATGAGCAGCACATCGAGATAGGAAATTTTCAGAAACTCGGCGATCAGGAAGGCCGCGGCGCCCAGCACAGGCGGCGAAATGATCGCACCTAAGCCACCGGCTGCGAGCAATCCTCCCGCAGCGTTTTTCTCATAGCCGACCTTGGCGAGCATCGGGTAGGCGACGGCCCCAAGAGTGACCGTCGTCGCCACGCCTGAACCGGAAGGCCCTCCCAGAAGAAAGGAGGCCAGCACGACGGTGCGTCCCGCACCTTTAGGCTTGCCGCCCATCGCTGAGAAAGAAAAGTCGATATAAAACTTGCCTGCTCCCGAGAACTGCAGGAAGGCGCCGAAGATTGTAAACAAGATAATCAGCGAAGAGGAGACATCTACGGCCACCCCAAAAATGCCCTCGAGGGTCATGTACATCACACCGACCAAACGGCCGACCTCGTAGCCCTTGTGGGTCCACGGCGCGGGGAGGTAGGGGCCGAACAAGGCATAGAGTAAAAAAGCCGAGGTGATGATCGGCATGATCCAGCCGTTGGTCCGCCGCATTGCCTCCATGACCAGCACAATGAGGGCGATACCAAAGAAAATATCCCAAGGGGCGGGTGAGGTATTGCGGTCCGTGAAATCGTCGCCACCAAGGATCAGATAGAGCACGATGCCAATCGACAATGCCGCTGCCAGCCAGTCCCACCACATGATGCGATGGCGAAACTTCCCGGCCACCGGAAACAACAAGAAGCTCAAGCACAACACAAAGCCGACATGCACCGGCCGCAAAGTTTGCGTGGGCACAATGGCATATGCAGTGTACAGATGAAATACTGACATCACAAAGGCCAGTACCGTCACCAACACAGCGAGCCAACCCTTGAGTTTGTTGGCCGCGCCTTCTTCGGCTTCGATGAATGCTTCGGCTTTACTGAGAGCGACAGTACTGACTATCAGGTCGGGCGCAACGGGAGCTTTCTTCGAAGGGGCTTGAGGCATGGAGGGAGACGAACCGGGTAAGGTGATCCATATCTAACTTGTCTAATGACGAAGTCAAATTGGCGACGATTGGTGGGTGCAAAGCACGTCGGCGCCAACGAGAGTGGCGCCGAACCTCGCGGGACTCTAAGGTTAGTTGAGTTTGATGCCTTTCTCGGCAAAGTACTTCACAGCACCCGGATGGAAAGGAACCGGGGAAGCGCTTTGACTTTGACTCTCAAGTTTGAAGTTCATGGCCTCTTTGTGAACGGCGATGAGATCATCACGCTTGTCAAAAATAGTTTTCACAATGTTGTAGGCGGTCTTGTCATCCATGTTCTCGTGGGCGACCAAGATGTTCATGACCGTCGCTTGCTTGTTATCGGTGTCCATGCCCTTGTACACACTCTTCGCGATCACATCTTCCATGTAAAGGTTGCCGTATTTCTTGTTCATGGCAGTCACAGCCTCCGCATGGTCCACCATTTTGATCTTGGTGCCGGGCGTGTTGGCCAGGTCGGTGACGGCCGCGGTCGGTAAGCCACCGACCCAAAAGAAAGCATCAATCTTGCCGTCCTTCACCGCATTGACGGACTCCGCGGCACCCAGGCGCTCACGCTTCAGGTCTTTGTCCTTATCGAGACCGGCGGCTTCAATCAAACGAAAAGCCATCACTTCTGTGGCGCTGCCCGGGGAGCCGGTTGAAACTCGCTTGCCCTTCAGATCTGACATTTTGGCAATGCCTCGCCCCTCAACACTGACCAGATGCATGCGGTTGGGATACAAAATCATGAGGGTTCGCAAGGGCACCTTATTGCCCTTGAATTTGTCCTCGCCACGGTACGCATCTTGACCGGCATCGGTCATGACCAAGCCAATATAGGGCTTTCCAGAACCAATCAGCTTCAGATTGTCGACCGATCCGCCGGTCACTTCGGCCGTGGCTTGCATGCCAGGCACATGCTTTGACAAGGCCGCAGCAATGCCTCCGCCCAAGGGGTAGTACACGCCACCCGTACCACCCGTCGCAATAGAAAGGTTCTGGGCGCTGATGTTGAACGACAAAGTTATTGCGGCTGCCAATAACAGGAATTTTGGATGGGTACAACTCACGCGGTGTCTCCGAATATTTAATGTTTGACGATTCTAAAAGATGAACCCGGGCATGCATCACGAACGGGCCCCTGGCCGATTGAGCAGGTTCGGATAACAAGTATCCTCAGTGGCATTTTCGCGTCCGTCTGCACGCCATTCTATGGCAGAACTAAGGACTGCTGCAAGGAGACCGAGCGATCCTCCTCGCCAATACGGTGACGTTAGTATTGGCTCTGGCAAATCTCGTGCTCAAAAATACTGTTTGACGTTTGACATTGATCACTGACAAAATCGATGCTGAGCCCACGTCATGACAATCAACCAAAACTCTAGCAATCGACGTAGCACACTGTCGAGCCTTGCCGGTTTCGTGCTTTGCAAGGGCATTGCGCAGCCCGCCCTTGCGCAAAAGCTCACGGCGGGCGCGGGCGCAGTCCCGGCAGTAGCCTATCGAATACCCGGAGAGTTCGAACCTACCCGTGCGATTTGGCTTAGTTACGATACGGGCCACAAAGACCTAATTGCCTTCCTTGTTCAAACTCTCCTGCCGCATGTCACGATCAAGCTTTTAGTGGCCAGCAAGGGGGACGCCCGGGTAGCCAAACAACTGCTTGGCGAGCGTGGCATCAGTATTGGTGACATCCAAATTTTCATCAGGCCTGTCACCCAATTTTTCTTGCGTGATGTGAGCTCTATGACGCTGGGCTCCAACGGCCGCTTAGGCAACGTGAATTTTCGGTGGAGTAACTATGGACTTCCTGGCTGGTGCCAGCGACGCTTTTCAGGAAATCAAGATCAAATCAATCAATGCTCCGGCGATTCAGGCAAATCTCAAAACGAGACCGGACGCGAGATCGCTCATCTGACCGGCGCAAGCGTCATAGAGTCCAAGCTCTTCATAGAAGGCGGTGCGATAGAAGTAAATGGCAAGGGCCTGATCATTGCCAACGAAAGCTTGCTCAAGCAGCGTAACCCGAGCATGGCGATGTCTAGTTTAGAGAAAGCGCTGCTCGCTCTACCGGGTGTTCGAAAAGTCATTTGGTTGCCCGAGGGGCTCGCCGAAGATCCTCAAGGGCGTGCAACTGTTATTGGTCACTATGTGGCCTGGGGCACCGGTGGACACACCGATGAGTTCGTACGCTTTGCGAATGCCAACACGGTCTTGTTGGCCTGGCCAGACGATGCCGATGCCGCGCTTCATCCTGTGACCCGCCTGAACCGGCAACGTATGCAGCGCAACTTCGACATCCTCGCCCAGGCGTCTGGGCCAACGGGCGAACGCCTTCGAGTCGTCAAAGTTCCCATGCCGAAAATTATCGAGAGGCGTGTCGTTCTATCGGCTGCAGCGGAGCGTGCCTGGTCGCAGGAATGGACGGCGGACTTCTTCCCACCCCATGAGCGCCGCCGCGAGGGAGACGCTGTCATGCAAGTGGCTTCGGCGAGCTACATGAATTTCGTAATTGCCAATGACGTGGTCGTCGTGCCCGACTACCTGCCCCATGGAACCTCAGCCGCGACACAAGATCGTGTCCGCCAAATTCTCGAGAGCACCTTCAAAGGCAGGCAAATACTCTTTATCGATGCCATCAGCGCCAACTGGGTCGGAGGTGGGCCGCACTGCGCAACACTGAAAGAGCCCGCTGTGTCATTTGGCTAAATCAATACCCGTGTCGCACGGAAGTGCCGCCAAGCCCGGTATCGGTCTACGTAACTCAGGAGCCAGACCCTCGCCCATCAGATCAACGAAGTTATCAGCAAAAAACCCACGGATCTCCTCGGGTGAGCAAGCCTGCAAAGCCTCATCGAATCTTTTTAACGGATTGCGCCCGCCCTCCACATGAGGATAGTCCGACGAAAACAGCCCAATTTCAGGACCAGAATTTCGAACAATCCAACCCGCATCTTCATGGGGGTAAGGGGTAACACGCAACTGACGACGAACGATCTCACTGGGTTTCGCGGACAGCTTTTGAAGCCTGGTCTCGTTTTTCATAAAGGCGTGGGCCGCAGAATCCATCGCCCGCATCCAGCCCGGCACCCAGGCGGCGCCCAGTTCAATCGCGCCCCACTTCAATTTCGGAAAACGGTCAAACACACCATCGAAGATCAATGTGGCCAAAGTCTGCATCACCGAGTTCGGAATGGGCATGTAGCTCACCGAGGTGAAGTTATCATCGCCTCCATGAAAATCCGGTACCGCAGGCAGGCCATTCACTTTAAAGACTGGGTTGAGTTTTTCTTCACCGCCTACATGAAACAGGATCGGGATACGTGCCTCTTGGGCCATAGCCCATACAGGGTCAAGCCCGACATGACTCGGCGAATGATGTTGCGGACACCAAGAAGGCACGAGTAAGGCCTTGGCACCCAGCTTGATCGCCTCTCGGGTAATGACCTGGGCTCGCTCGAAATCTTCCAGTGGTACATAAGCGGTCGCCAGCAGCCGCCGATCCACGGCGCAAAAGTCGGTCATCATGCGATTATGGGCACTGGCGGCCGCGTAACACAGCTCCATATCCCTCCCCTGATCGAGACCAAAGTTTCCGAGACAAAAAGTCGTAAAAACCAGTTGGCTCGCAAACCCTAACTGCTCCACGACATGAGGCCGATCAGCCGCGATGAAGGCACCGTGAGCTTCATAGTTCTTACGCAGAAGCAAGTTTGCGTCCACACCCGCACGGAAGGCCGGATCGGCATGCGCTGCGAGCGATTTTCCCGGCCGGAGTTTGGCGATATTGGCCGACAGACGCTCCTGATAGTTTGGTGATGCTTCAAAGCGTTCGAGAAGTCCCGGCTCGAAATAGCGATCAAGACAGTCATCAAGCTCCATCAGATGACTATCGGCATCATGAATTAATCGTCCGTTTGTATAGGTCATGAATGATTCCTTGGCGGAAAGTATATTAATGATTGAGCTATGCTGCGCAATAGCCATCACACCGTTTTGATTGATTATCTGTCAGTTACCTCCCGAGAAGCCCTTTCGTATCGATTTAGGGAACCTTCCTTACTCGATGAACCCTCGAACCAACGTACCGAACACTTGCTCTCCCAGCCCCAAACTGCAACTTTCTAAGACGCTCATCTCATGAATGAAAAAATTATTGCCGTACTTCCCGTCATGGTCAAGAAAGATCTGCAAAACCGCCTGCCAGATTGGATCGAAGCGCGCTGGTTTGCGAACAAGGAGCAGGCGCTAGAGGCGGTTCCGGGGGCTCAGATTGGCTGGTTGGACATGCGTACAAAGCCAGAGATGGCGCAAGCCGTCCAAGCGGCCACAAGTCTGCAATGGCTCAACTCAATTTACGCCGGCATTGACGGCATCCCCCTGCCCTTACTTAAGGATCGAGGTGTGGTGTTCACAAACGGCGCGGGAATCAATGCAATAACCATCGCCGAATACGTGGTGATGGGCATGCTGTCCGTTGCCAAAGGTTATCGCGCCGTGGTTCAAGCCCAGCAGCGCCGAGAGTGGCTTGCCGAGGCGCCCGGCACTCAGGAATTGTTTGGAAGCAGAGCCTTGATACTTGGCTACGGCGCCATTGGAAAATTGGTCGAAGAGAGGCTCAAATCTTTTCAAATGGAGGTCACAGTCGTCAGGCGTTCCGATGATGGCACCGGGAAAAGTTTGAGGCCGGATCAATGGCGCGCAAGACTAGGCGAGTTCGACTGGGTGATTCTTGCGGTGCCAGCCACAGTGGAAACCCAGCATATGATTGGACGTAACGAGTTACTAGCGATGAAGAAGTCGGCCGTGTTGCTCAACGTTGCGCGAGGCTCAGTCATCGACCAAGCCGCACTTGTCGAAGCATTAAAAAGCCGGGTGATTCACGCCGCGTTTCTCGATGTCACGACGCCCGAACCCTTACCCCCAGAACACCCTTTATGGAAGCTGGAGAACGCTCATATCACGATGCATTTGTCGGGTAGGTCGCAATCGCAAATGGTGCCACGAAGCAATGAGCGTTTTCTCGCGAATCTTGAGCGTTTTCGCCTAGGCCAACCTCTACAACACCAGGTAGACCTGCTCCTCGGGTACTAGGGAAGCGCATCGGCAATCCACTGATCGGGCACAAACTCCACGGATGCATCGATGAAGGCGCCACTCGCATTCCTGGTGAACGAGAATTTGACTACAGCGTCTTTCGCATTGCCGTTTTCCTGACCAAAGGTTTTTCGTCAATCCGGCCGGATCTTGGCCGCCTCAATACGCTCTTTAGACTGTTTGCCATCCGCCATAGCAAAGCTATGAAAAGCGGCTGGGGAAGCAGAGGTCGCCACCTCATTGCCGCTGCCCAGTAGTCTCTCCCTAACCTGCGGATCGTTGGAGGCCTTGATTGCAGCGGCATAAAGCTTCTCGGCAATTTCTTTGGGCAAATTTGCGGGTGCAAATAGTCCGAACCAAAAACTATCAGACAGTCCAGGGAGGCCGCCCTCGATTAAGGTCGGAAGGTCGGGGGCAATGGGCGAGCGTTTCTCGCTGCTCACCCCGAGCATGCGTACTAAACCCTTGCGGCCCATCGGCAGGACTGAAGGTGCGGTTCCGAAGGAGAAATGCACATCACCTTGAGCTACTGCGAATAGGGCCGGTGCACCCCCTTTAAAGGGCACATGGGTCATTTCGACACCAACCGCCCGCTCAAACATGCTGGCAACGGTATGCGGCGAACCACCCGTACCGGAGGACGAATAGTTTAGCTTGCCAGGATTGGCCTTAGCGTAGGCCACAAACTCCGCGATCGTATTCACGCCAAGGTTTTTATTGACCGCCAAGATCATCGGCGCCGTGGTCAACTGGGTGATGGGTGTGAAATCAGCAGGTGTGTACTTGACCTTGTACAAATACTGATCAATTCCATAAATTGTGGCCGTGCCTAAGCCAATCGTATAGCCGTCAGGTGCAGCACTGACGATCAATTGTGAGGAAAGTGTGCTGCCCGCGCCCGGTCGATTGTCGACCACAATGTTCTGGCCCAAGTGCTTGCCCATGGCGTCGGCATAAATGCGCGCGATGATGTCGGCGGCTCCGCCTGGCGAATAGCCAATCAACATTCGAATTTGTGAGCTGGGCCAAGGCTTGGCTTGCGCCAAAACCTTACCGCTCACAATAAGCATGAGAGTCGCTAGCGCGACGACCAGATTTCGTCTCATCACTCAGCAACCCTTAAAATTCGGTGTACGCTTTTCAAGCCAGGCTTGGCGTCCCTCTTTTAAATCTTCAGAGGCACCGGCGCGTGCCATATCGACCTTCAACTCGGCCATATTTAGCTTGCCCGTCGCGATGCGGTTAAGATGTTTTTTCATGCCAGTAATGGCCAGTGGCGCCATGGAACAAAGTGTATGGGTGAGCGTTTGCATGCGTGCATCCAGCGCATCGACCTCAACCAGATCAGTGAGAAAACCAATCGCCTTCATCTCCTGAGCATCAATACGCTCGGCCGTCAAGAAGAGGCGCTTGGCTTGATCCAAACCTAGACGGCTCACGTAGCGCTCCATCCCACGGGGATAAAAATGCAGACCTAAGCGCGCCGCAGGCATAAACATCTCGGTTGCAGGTGTACCAATGCGGAAGTCACAGGCCAGGGATAAATCAGTGCCGCCGCCGTAAACACCGCCGTGTATGCGAGCGATCGTGATTGGGCGAACATCCTCGAGCGCATTCACAAGCGTTTCAAAATCCACCACGCGAGTCAAGCCAATGCTGCCGATATCGTAACCACTACAAAAATATTTTCCTTCTCCGCGAATGACTAAAACCTGTACCGCGCTGTTTTGATTCACCGTATCAATATGAGCTGCCAAAGCTTCAAGATCATCCGGACCCAGGCGGTTCGCCTGGGCCACCCGACGAAAAGTCACCGTAGCCACAGCACCATTAATTTTAAGCTCGGGCAGAGCACCATCAGGAGCCGCAGGCTGCATCGTCTTATCCTTCATGTCGTTCATCCCGTGACGCCGCTTGTCGTCAAGCTCTCAATCTGCGCCGTGCTATATCCCAGTTCGCGCAAAAGCTCAGCGCTATGCTCACCCGGATCGGGCCCGTGTCGTGCAAACTGCTCGGGCAGAGGGAATCCAGACAAATTAATGGGCGAGCGCAGCAAGTGAATCGGGCCCATCTCGGGATGTTGAGCGACGCGAGTGACTCTCAAATGTTTCACCTGCACGTCTTCAAAGGCCTCACCAATGGTATTGATCGGGCCGCAGGGAACCCCCACCGAATTTAGTTTTTCCACCAACTCTGCGACTGTAAACTTCTCAGTCAAAGCGGTGACGTCGGCATCCAGTTGAGATCGATGTTGAATGCGACTGGGCATGGTTTGATACAAGGAGTTCGCCAACATGGCCTCGCCACCAAGTGCCTTGCAAAAGGCGGGCCACATGCGCGCCGTGCTGGCCCCAATATTAACCAGTCCATCTTTCGCGCGAAACGTCCCCATCGGTATTTGAGTAGGGTGCGCGTTACCCTCTTTCTGAGGAACTTCTCCATCCATGGTGTAACGAACCCCCTGGAAATCGAGCTTATTGAGCATGCCTTCCAGCAAGGACGTATAGACCCATTGGCCTTCACCCGTACGCTCCCGGTGCAAGAGCGCAAGCAAGATGCCCTGGCCAAGAAACATACCAGCGGTCGTGTCCGAGATGGCGATACCCGCACGCGCGGGACCTCCAGCTTTATCACCCGTGACCGACATCAAGCCGCACATGCCCTGAACCACTTGGTCGAATCCGGGGCGCTCAGCGTACGGACCATCCTGGCCGAAGCCGGAGATACTGGCCAGAATAATGCGCGGATTGATCGCACGCAGTTGCTCGTACGCCAACCCAAGTCGCTCCTTGACATCGGCACGGAAATTTTCCACGACGACGTCTGCACGCTCAATCAATTGCCGTAGAACCTTAATGCCTTCGGGCGACTTAAGATCAAGAATCAAGCTGCGCTTGTTACGATGAAGATTCTGCTCATCAGAGCCGCGCCTGCGACCCGTCACCGAGCCACGGTCACGCTCAGGCGGCGGTTCAATACGGATAATCTCGGCGCCCCAATCGGCCAACAGGCGCACAGCCGTCGGGCCCGCCCTGGCGATGGTCAGGTCCAATACGACATAGGAAGCCAAGGGCAAAGCTGGAGAAAGTGCAGGTCGTGCGGCGGGGTTGCTCATGGAGCCTCAAAAAACTCTAATTTTCGGGACCCCGTCTGAAGAAAGACCCGGGCCATCTAAAGGATTATTGCAATATGCCAGAAACTTCATCGATCGATCACTTTGCTTTCCAAGACTTGAGATTTCCGCTTGAAACGTTTCAATTTAGAGTGATTCAGGCGGCTCCTCGGCATCGAGGCTGACACGCAAGAGCTCTCAAAACCTGAAGCCGCGCTATGCTCGCTTTCAAGCTTAAACGATGAGCCATTACATTAGGAGCCTCATGTCCGCACTTGCCTGCCAAGCTGTCATCATCCGCCGCAATGGCGGCCCAGAAGTGTTGGAGTTGATCGAATCCTCGGTGCCCGACCCCGGCCCCGGTGAGGTGCGCATCACTCAACAGGCCATCGGCCTGAACTTTGCCGATATTTATCAGCGCCGCGGTGCGGCCGGACCACATCACACCAGCCATTTTCCGACGATCCTGGGCTCGCAGGGCTCGGGACTCGTGGAGGCGATTGGCGCCGGGGTACTAGGCTTTGAGAGGGGTCAGGCGGTCACTTATGTTCATCCCGGCGCCTACGCGAGTGCGAGACTCGTTCCAGCGGACCGTCTGTTGGCGATTCCCGATGGACTCAGCATGGAAACAGCCGCAGGCACCTTACTACGTGGCATGACCGCCGAGTATTTAACCCATCGCCTCTTTCCAGTGAAGCCTGGCCATCGCGTCCTCATTCATGCCGCGGCCGGGGGGATGGGTTTGATACTGTCCGCATGGGCCCGAGCCTTGGGCGCCGAGGTCATCGGTACCGTCGGGACCGCAGCAAAAAAAACTTTGGCGCTTGAGCATGGCTGCCATCATGTGATCGATTATCGCGCGCAGAACATGGTCGAGCGAGTGAACGACATCACG
>JAYUOT010000078.1:0-3525 GCA_043760705.1 Betaproteobacteria bacterium | reverse complement strand
AGCTTCTTGGCCGACACGATCTTGCTGTCGGTCATTTGCCGCTTGCGTCCGCCTTTACGACCAAGCTGGCGGGCAACTTCCAACCCTGCACGGGTTCGCTCCACTGTCAGTTCTCGCTCCATTTCCGCCAAGCTGGCCATAATGTGGAAGAAGAATCGGCCAGATGGAGTTCCTGTGTCGATGCCATCGGTGAGGCTCTTGAACTGGACACCCTTTTTGTGCAATTCGCCAACAAGATCGACCAGATTCTTGACGCTGCGACCAAGTCGATCCAGTTTCCATACGACGAGGGTATCGTCCTCGCGCAGCATTTCCAGCGTCTTGGTGAGTCCAGGTCGTTCGGCACGACTGCCGCTGATCTTGTCTTCGAAAACCTTATTACAGCCCGCTTTGGTCAGTGCATCGATTTGAAGATCAAGATTCTGATCCGCCGTTGAGACGCGCGCATAGCCGATCAGCATGCCAGGTTCTGAACAATTCGTTTGTGGCGCATGATCATTGACCGGCCAACACGGAATCAGCGACGTAAGTTAAGGCAGCACTCGCAAACGCGTTGAATTGTTTCGCTTCGCTTGCTGGCAGCGCGACCCATTCTTTCATCGGGCGACCTTTGCCAGAGGGGTCCCAAAGCGTTGCCCCCTTAAGCGATATTGCTTTCGCATGGTGCTTACCCACAAGCTTGAAGGCGATGGTCTCTTGATGTTGAGACACGAACGCCTTTCCATGGATTTTGAGGCAAAGTTTGCCAAACATTTGTCCTGAGGTTACCCCTTCAGTGGTGTTGAATGCGGCAATGAGCTTTCCGTATTCTGCGAGCGTCGTGGGCACAGTTGAGCCTCCTAGAAAAAATGACGTTTGTCGCAAGATCATCAAGGTAAAAAGTCGTTCCTATTGTTTCTCGAAACTCGTTGTCATGATAGTGGTTCGAGAATATCATTTCAAGAACTATTTGTGAGAATCGAAGAGCCTTGATTTTGCGTGTCGTAGATGGAACCTGGCTCGGCTTATCAGAAACCTCCGTTTCCGAGAATAAACAATAACCGAATTCCAATGTGTGCCAACAATAGCAAACGATTAAAAGTCCTGTCGGAAGATGAAAAACTCGCACTCTACAGCTTGCCGGACTTCGATGATTTTCAGCACGCCGAGTATTTGGCCCTATCCGAAGATGAGCTGGCCTTGGTGCTGCGGCGCAAAGACCTCCCCGAACAAGTATATTGCCTGTTACAGATCGGCTACTTCAAAGCGAAACAAACCTTCTTTCGCTTTTCCTTGGAAGACGTACCGCCGGAAGATGTTGCGTTCGCATTGCAACGCTATTTTCCGGGGATGACGCTGGTGCCGAAACCGGTGAGCCAGTACGAATATTATGCGCAACGCAATGAAATCATCCGCTTATTCGGCTATCGTCTGTGGGCTGAAACTGACCGGCCAGCATTTGTGAGTCAAGCAGCGCAACTGGCGAGACGTGACGTCGCTCCGACCTTCATTTTGACCGAGTTGCTAGCGCATTTGGAAACGGGAAAAATCGTACGCCCCGGCTATACCACTTTGCAAACGATCATCAGCGACGCCCTCACTACGGAACGTCGCCGGTTGGAACAATTGATCGATGCAGCCCTCGATGACAACGCGCAAACGGATTTACAAAAGCTCCTGTTGCATGAGGACACCCTATCCGAATTGGCGGCGATCAAGCAGGATGCCAAGCACTTCGGCTACGGCATGATGGTGACGGAACGTCACAAACACGCCACCCTGGAACCTTTATACCGGATAGCAAAAGCGCTGTTGCCGGCGCTCGATATCTCGCAACAAAACATGCACTACTATGCGAGCCTTGCCCACTATTACACGGTCTACGACCTCAGAAATCTGAAGTCCGGGCAAACCAATTTGTACCTGCTGTGCTACGCCTGGCAGCGCTATCAGCAACTCAGTGACAATCTGGTCGGTGCGCTGGGCTATCACATGAAAAAGCTCGAAGATGAAACCAAGGTAGTTTCAGAGTGGCAATTTGCCGCAGCGCAGGTCAAAAAACGGCAGGAATCGCCTCAGGTAGGCCGTCTGCTATTACTGTACGTTGACGACGCATTCGATGATACGACGCTGTTCGGCGCAGTACGCAAACAGGCATACGCCATATTGCCGAAAGACGTTTTGCTATCGACGGGGCAGCGCTTGTGCGAAAAGTCACCAAGTCAAATGGCGATGCGTTGGCAAGTGGTGGATGACGTGGTGGCGCGCTGCCGAAAACACTTGCGTCCGTTGCACATGGCGCTCGAATTTTCCAGCACGACGGCAGATAGTCCATGGCTGGCGGCGTTACGCTGGATGAAGGCAACCTATTCCCGTCAACAAAGACTTTCCCAACGGCCCGTTCATGAAATTCCTGACGGCACAATTCCCAAACGCTTGCGCTCTTATCTCATGGAAATGGACGGCGATGGCAACGCCACAACCGTGCGCAACGACCGCTATGAATTCTGGATTTACCGTCAGATCCGCAAACGTCTTGACGCTGGCGATTTGTACCTGAACGATAGTATTTCGCATCGTCGTTTTAGCGATGAATTGGTGTCCATGGATCAGAAGGCAGAAGTTCTTGCACAATTGAATATCCCTTGGTTGCGCCAACCGGTGGATGTTCAACTCGATGCCTTGTGTACCGAACTCAGCGATCTTTGGAAAATGTTCGATCGCGAACTGCGCCAGGGAAAACTCAAGCATCTTGAATACGATTTGGCGACGAAAACGATTATCTGGCACAAGCCAAAGGCTGACAAAGAGGATGCGTTACAGCCTGGTTTTTATGCCGAACTTCCGGCTCGTGATATTGCCGATATTTTTCGTTTTGTTAATGAGCGTTGCAACTTTCTGTCGGCGCTGACGCCCCTACAACCACGTTACGCCAAGAAGGTCGCCGACAAAGATAGCTTGATGGCGGTTATTATTGCCCAAGCGCTGAACCATGGCAACCTGAGCATGGCCGAGACCAGCGACATTCCGTATCACGTCCTCGACGCGACGCATCAGCAATATTTGCGGTTATCGACGTTGCAGGCCACCAATGACCTGGTCAGCAATTTCATTGCCGGACTCCCCATCTTTCCGCATTATTTTTTCGGTCTGGAATCGCTCTACGGAAGCGTTGACGGTCAGAAATTCGAGGCGGCCAGCCCAACCGTCAAGGCGCGCCACTCGCGCAAATATTTTGCGCGTGGCAAAGGCGTTGTCGCTTATACCTACCTCGCCAATCATGTTCCGCTGCAAACCGAATTGATCGGCGCCAATGAACACGAAAGCTATTTCGTCTTCGACATCTGTTACAACAACACGTCCAATATCATGCCGACCACGATTACCGGTGACATGCATAGCATCAACAAGGCCAATTTCGCTATTCTGAACTATTTCGGCATGAAGCTGGCTCCACGCTTCACGAATCTGCAAACGCAACTGAAACACCTATACTGCGGCAACGATCCGGCAGAATACGAAAAATTTCTGATTCAACCAGTCGGC
>JAYUOT010000077.1:0-18856 GCA_043760705.1 Betaproteobacteria bacterium | reverse complement strand
CGTCACCTTCTGAGATCTCAAATTCGCAATGGGATGCTTTTAAAGCGTCCATCAAGGCTTTCTCGGAACGATCCCAAGACTCATCGCTACCAATTCGGTTTGCTGGGCGGGTGGCCACCTTATAAATGATCTTCTCGAATCCGAAATCGGCATAGACCTTCTGAAGCAGTTGGGTAAAGGCTGCGCATTCTGCCTGAATTTGCTCTTCCGTACAGAAAATATGCCCGTCGTCTTGGGTAAAACCCCGCACTCTCATAATCCCGTGCAAGGCCCCGGAAGGCTCATTGCGGTGGCACTGGCCAAACTCGCCGTAGCGCAACGGCAAATCACGGTAAGAGTGCAAACCGTGCTTGTAAATAAGCACATGGCCAGGGCAGTTCATCGGCTTGAGTGCGTAATCCCGGTTTTCGCTTTCGGTGGTGAACATGCCTTCGCGATAGTTTTCCCAATGACCCGTACGCTCCCAAAGGCTTCGATCAAGAATTTGCGGCCCTTTGACCTCTTGGTAACCATTGTCTCGATACACGGCGCGCAGGTACTTCTCAACCTCTTGCCAAAGCGTCCACCCCTTCGGATGCCAAAAAACAAGGCCGGGCGCTTCGTCCTGCATATGGAAAAGATCGAGCTCTCGCCCGAGTCGGCGATGATCACGTTTTTCGGCTTCCTCGAGCATCGTTAAGTACGCTTCCTGGTCCTCTTTTTTGGTCCATGCAGTACCGTAGATGCGCTGCAACATTTCGTTCTTGGAGTCTCCACGCCAATAGGCGCCGGCCACTTTCATCAGCTTAAAGACTTTTAACTTGCCCGTAGAGGGTACGTGCGGGCCACGGCAAAGATCGACGAAGCTGCCTTCCTTGTAAAGTGATATCTTCTGATCAGCCGGAATTGCGGAAATAATTTCGGCCTTGTATTTCTCGCCCTGCTCCAGGAAAAACTTCACCGCATCATCGCGACTCCACACTTGACGTTCAACCTTCTCGTCCTTCTTGGCAAGCTCAGCCATCTTGGCTTCAATCGCGGCCAAATCGTCTGGCGTGAATGGACGTTTATAAGAAAAATCGTAGAAAAACCCGTTTTCAATCACCGGACCAATCGTCACCTGCGCGTCCGGAAATAGTGTTTTCACGGCGTAGGCAAGCAAATGCGCGGTGGAATGGCGAATCACATCCAGTCCATCACCGTCTTTATCCGTAATGATCGCAAGAGAGGCATTGTTTTCGATCAAGTAGGAGGTATCAACCAACTCGCCATCGACCCGACCCGCTAGCGCGGCCTTCCCCAAGCTCGTACTAATCGCGGTCGCAACCGCAGCCACGGTGAGCGCTTGGGGGAATTCACGGAGGGAACCGTCAGGCAGAGTGATCTGGAGCATGGCCAACTAATCAAGAAGGAAAGCTTTTGATTTTACCTTCGTTCAGGATTAGCATTTTTTGCTGACCTCATCACCACTCAATTTTGGCATTTTGCCAACGAGCTTGCCTTGAAATTCGTGGACTCGAAATGCAGCTCGTTTTGTAGTTGAGGTCCGAGATTGCCCAACGACCCATTATGGGATGTTCTGACATCGACTAACAGGAGCTCTGCGGCCCAATAAGACAACGCTCAGACAGCAAAAGCCGTTGGGTTCGGGATCAGAATCCCGAGAAGAATCGGGTGAGAGATCCCGATTTTCAAACTGGTAGGCGCGATTGGACTCGAACCAACGACCCCCACCATGTCAAGGTGGTGCTCTAACCAACTGAGCTACGCGCCTGTCGTTTGGACAAGCTGCGCATTATATCGGAATCCGCTTGAATCACCCAACCATCGGCTTACTGGAATTTGAAGCCCACCGAAAAACTGAACATCAGCGGATCAATTTTCAAGCCGGGCAAGCCGGTTGACGCGCCGGAGCTCAAGGTGGTACCCGAGGAGCGGATGAAGGACTTCATGACCGACCCTTCGAGATACCAACTCCGGGACAAGGCATAACTCGCACCCACTTCAAGTGCTAAGCCTAGACCATTGACGCCACGGCTGTTTTGGCCTCGTTCGAGGTAGGAGGGGTCGCCATGAAGTGCCCCAGGAATGCCAAGCGCTTGGTCAGCGCTCGTTAAATTGTAAGCAAGGCCGGCGCCGAGCCGAGGTCGAAAGCTGCTCTGATCGTCCCCGAAACGGTATTGCCCCATCACAGTTTGGCCTGCCATTGAATAACTCTGAACCCGCGGCGGCGAGCCGAGCGCACCAGCGCTTAGAGTCGAGTTGCCCCGAAAAAAACTTTCGATCGAAAGCTTTTCAGACACCGATAAGGAGATTCCAGAAAATACACCGGGTGTATTGGCATCTAGCCCATGATTTTGCGTTTGAAGCAAGGAAGGAGCGCTCAGCGTGCCGCGATCTGAGCCAGCTGACAAGCCCTGCTGAGCGCGAGCTGTTGTGACCGTGGCGCTTAGGCCGATCAGGACTAAGCTGGTCGAAAGGCTAACAATCAGTGTTCCTCTGGGATTTGTCATGCTCATTTCGCCTCGTTTGCAAACACTCAACTCACTGCGAAACGATAGCACTAAGGCCTCCATTTGGGAATGGTAATTCGACCGTTGGTCGGAACAAAAGTTGTCAAATTTGCGGAGAAATTACTTGTACTTAAAGAAAAAACCCTCCGAATAAAGAGGCTTCAAAACTATAAACCCATAAAAGCATGCGAAATTCTTACAACTTTTATTCACGCTGAACAGCGCCGTCCCAATTCTCGGCCGCACGCCACTCCGCTAGACCATGCCCACTGAAAGTTGTATCCGCCCAGCCAACCGGTAACATCGACAACTTCACCAATCATGAAGAGCCCGGGGTTGAGCCGCGACTCCATCGTCGCTTGATGAAGTTCACGGGTATTCACGCCTCCGCGCGTGACCTCGGCTTTCTGATACCCCTCAGAACCTGTTGGAGTGACAACCATATTTTGCAAAACTTGTGCAATTTCTCGCAATACCAGATCGGAAAGTTCGGCAATTCGTAAAGAGGAGTGCGAAGTCGACACCATGACTTCGACAAGACGTTTCGGCAATAGCGCTTGCAGCACCTGCCCCAGGCTTTGTCGACTCGTCGTCTTAGCCAACTTTAAGTGCTCCCAAAGCACTATTTCAGGCACAAAGTTTAGAGCGAGATTTTCACCCGTTTCCCAATAATTGGAGATTTGCAGAATCGCCGGGCCAGATAAACCTTTGTGAGTAAACAAAAGATCTTCCGAAAACATCTGCTTGCCCTGGGCCGCCCAGTCCGAAGCACAAGTCACTTTCACCGGCAAGGATAAGCCAGGGAGGCTCGGTAAAGCTCTGGTATCGAAGCTTAGGGGCACCAAACTCGGCTCAGTGGAAATAATCGAATGTCCAAACTGCTTGGCGATGCGATATCCAAAATCGCTCGCGCCTATCTTCGGAATCGACAGCCCTCCAGTTGCAATCACCAAGTTTTTTGCACGAAGGGTTGACCCAAGAGCGCCCGAGTCAGTGGCCAAATCAGCACCCCCTCCACGAAGAAGATGAATTAAATACTCGAGCGGCGGGCTGCTTGGGTTCGAATCTGCATCGAGCGCAGGTGCATCATCAGTTCTAGAGCGAGGTTGCTGCTGCACGTCCTCGACGCGGCAAGAGGCTTCGATCTTGACGTTTCCCGTGGCGCACTCTCGAAACAACATATCGATAATTTGTTGACTGGACGAATCACAGAACAATTGCCCTTTGTGTTTTTCATGATAGGAAATTCCGTAGCGCTCGACCAGATCAATAAAGTCACTCGGTCGATACTGAGAGAGAGCGCTTTTGGCGAAATGCGGGTTCTTCGAAACAAAGTTCTCGGCAAGCACAGAGCGGTTCGTAAAGTTGCATCGCCCTCCCCCTGAAATCCTGATTTTTTCACCAATTTTTTGGGCATGATCCAATACCAGCACCTTGGCACCAAGCTGGCCGGCAACCGAAGCGCACATCAAACCAGCCGCCCCAGCTCCGATGACTACGACATCAAAGCGATCGACTTCGTGGCCTGAAGGTAAAAGCTGATTGGAGGTCGAAAATTTTGAGTGTGGCGTGGCGCGAGAGACAACTGAGTGCGGTGGATTCATTGGCCCAGTATATATTCCCTGCCCTGCTCATTAGAATTGACTTCTTCAACCGGTTTTAGGCGTCGCAGCGGTACTAGGCTGAGTACAACTTCCAATCGCTTTAGCTTGACCTTCTTGCTCAATACGGCCTAGAACTTCCTGACTGAATGAGCTTGGAGACGTTGACGGGCCTCCTGTTTGACCCGCTACAGTGCCACCAGTTTGGCCACCGCTCGGATTTCCAGAACCCGTCCCATTACCAGTGTTTATTGATGGCGTGCCATTCCCTGCGGTACCCGTGGTCTGGGAACCCGCCTGGCCTTCACCAGCAGGTACTCCGCCAGTAATACCGCGTTCAGTTCCAGTTCCAGTTCCGATGCCAGCACTAGCGCCCTTATCCGATGAGCCACCGCCAGACGGCGTACCCGGGTTACCCCCGGAGGGTTCGGAGGATCCAGACGAAGGCCCGCCTGCACCGACCGGCGCAGAGGCAAGCGAGAGTGGATTCTCTGCGCGACTCGCAGTCATGCCCGTTTTTCGGGCAGGTGTCTGCATTCTGATCATCGAAATCGTTTGAACCGGCCACCGCAGTCGGACGACGCCATTCTCATCCTTTGCCCGATAAAACGCACAGACCCACGGAGCGCCTGTCGACATTTCCGCCGCGCTCGCGCCCTGCAATTGAATCGTACCCAGGACAATTCCGCCGACTGACGCACCTGGGCAGCCATTAATTTGCTCCATCACTCTTACCGCTAAAGGCGCTATCAAGGGCACATTTAGAGGGATTCCATAGCGCATTTCAAGTTTCAACAAATTGGCATCCTTGAGAGTCTGCCCAGAACTTGCGCCGACCGTCTGTTGTCGGAATTGAAGTGCATCGTTGGGGATTTCGATCAGCGACGCAATTTCCTCGCCCATCGCGTCCCGGGCGGGCACTGCCCAGTCGGTAAAACTTTCGTTCGTGGGCGCGATTTGCCTCCAAACCAAGGCCCCTGAAGCCTTCTCTGCGGTGAGTCGAACAAGCGCTTGGGGTAGGGCGAGATCCAAAGGCTGACCGGGGGTTGCCAGACCCCAATAGGGAATCATCCCTCTCGCCAAGCCCGACTCAATGCTCACAATAAAGGCATTTCCTTGGGCGCCTTCCCGAGCGGCTTGAGTTAGGGCGAACTCTAACGCGGAGCGACCAAAAAATACTAACCCCCACTGCAAAACGCTCAAGCCCAAAAGCAAGACAATCGGCGCAGCGGCAAGCCATTCAATAGCCGCGCTACCCCCTAACCGTCGCGTGAGGTTTCGTAAAGATCGTGAACTCGGGCGACCCATTCTGATGGCTCGCCTGGTCATGGCTTTGTCGACTCGAAACTTACTTTGGTGCGCTTTGTCGTTGAACGCATTCGATTCATCTGAACCTGCGCTCGCGCGTCGACGTCTTGCGCTCTTTGACGGACTTCCAATTGCCGATGCACCTCATCGCGCTCTTTATCAGTGAGCTCATTGGGTAATTTGGCAACCTGATCAAGCGTGGCTTGCTCCAAAATGGCCAATGCGTTACCTGCCTTATCGAGATAAAGCATGCTGATATTCAGCAAAGCTTTCTCGCGAGTCGCGCGCTCAAGCTCATTGAGTCCGGAAAACGACACGGCCTTTTGATAGGCCTCAATGGCGTCATGATCTAAGCCGGACTGGTGATGCATATTACCGATCCTCAGCCAAGCCTTACTCATGCGCGGCGAAAGCGCAAGAATCGCCATATACCCCTCCATGGCTTGGTCCATTCGTCCCAGTCGGTACTGAGTCTCCGCTTCATCGACCAGCCCCTGCATGGAATCTGGCGACAACTCGGAAGTCAGCACTAATGGCCCCAGAAGGCGTTCCACTTCCGCGCGCTGGTGAAGCGCCATGGCTTGTTGATCGTTTGCCCAAAGACTATTGATCGACAAGCTCAGAAGACCAGCGGTCAAAATATTAAGTCGAGATCTCATGCTTTTCTCCTACTAAAAAAAATTCGATCACCCACATCGATGCCGAGCTTTCCGGCGTTGCCGGCTGAAATTTCCAAGGCCGCCACGTCGCCCTCAGACTTGCAAATCACTGCGCGACAGGGGCTAAGGTTAGCGAAAACCTCTTTGACCCATCCTTGGTCATCGACAAAAACGACATCGATCGGTCGTGACATCCCGATGGTATGGATCGAACGACAAGGCCGTATCAAAACGCCATCTTGATCAAGTAATTCTTGACGCAGCAAAAGACCGCGCGCTCTCTGCCAGAAGCGATCCAGGTGCATTGGTTGGAGCTGATGATGCCGTGAGTGTTTCATCCATCGGCCTCTAAAAAAAGGTTCCACTCGACATCATCTGTAAGGCAATCGGGAACAGAATAATCGCGAACGTCCCAGGAAAAATGCAAAAAATCAAAGGGAAAAGCATTTTGACGGGGGCTTGCATGGCTAGTTTTTCAGCTCGCAGAAATCGCTCATTTCGCCGCGTCTCCGCTTGAGCGCGAAGCAGGGGACCTAATTGCATGCCCTGCTGCTCGGCGAGATTCAAGGTTGAAATTAGTGTGTTGACCTCCGCATGAGCCATCCGTGCACCGAGTTCATCAAGGGCCTGATGACGCCCTCGACCTGCTCGAACATCTCTTTGCATTCGTCGCAATTCATCGCGCAACGGACCGGGCGATCCGTGATTGATCGCCATCGACATAGCGAGCGAAAGGGGCTGACCACTCTCGACGCCGAGGATTAACAGATCTATGAAAAAAGGCAATTGTCGAAGCGTTAGGACACGCCTCCTTTGCGCGCGCTCCTTGGCATAATTCGCCGGGAGCCACCAGCCAAGCGCGGCCAGTGATGACGCCCCCAGCAGAAGACTGCTTTCCAAAGCAAGCGCGATCAATAGTCCAAGAAAACACCCCAGCGCAGCGCTGACTAAACGTAACGCAATAAATTGATAGGGGTCTATCCAAAAATGCCAGCCCATGGCTTGGATCGATTGAGCGACGCGCTGGTAATGCTTAGCGTCGACCCACGGCTTGAGCCAAAAACCCAAGGTTTCAATACTCGGCCAAAACACTCTCCAGCCTAGGGGAACCGGATCGAGATATCCGCGGTCATCGCGAAGGGTGTTCTTGAACGCCAAAATTAATGCGCTCAGAGCGAACACCACCGCTAAAACGACTGACGCAAAAAAGAAATAGAAGCTAGCAGAGTACATTTACACCTCAATCGCAACAATTCTTCGAATCATCCAAGCTCCAAACATTTGGAGCACAACAACGGCGGATAGAACAGTCCAGCCCAATCCAGTAGTCAATAGTTTCATCATATTGAGCGGATCTATCCAAAACAATGCAGCGGCCAACAGAACGGGCAAAGCCGCCATCACCCAAGCCTGGAGACGGCCTTGGGCCGTCAATGCAGTAATTTTCCCCTCGAGCGCAATCTTGCGCCGCGTGGCCACGGAAAGGGACTCCAAGGCCTCGGCAGTATTGCCGCCAGAGGTTGAGCCGATTTGAATAGCGGCGACCAGCAATTTGGTTTCCTCTGTGTCCACTCGCCTGGCAAGATCGCGAAGTGTTTGATCAAGGCTTGAGCCCATACGCTGTTGTCGCATCATGACGGCAAACTCTTGGCCTACAGGGGCAGGCAAGCGATCTGCGGCTTGAGCAATCATTTGAGTGAGGGATGAGCCTGCCTTTAGCCCACCCGCAATCAAGCTAAGAGCGTCAGGCGTTTGCTGACGGAATTTTTCTATCCGACGACCTTTGATCCAGTTCAGCCAAAGGCGCGGGACGGCACTGAGCAAAATCGCAAAAACCAAAGGAGGATACGGGCTGTCACTCAAAAGATAGAGGGCGATGCATAAGACCACGACCGCCAAGGTGTGTACTTTGCGAATGGTTTTGACATCAGTGAATAAAAACACCTCCTCGAGTCGGCGCCCGACGTCACGCTCAAAGTGCTTTTTGTATTCCTCTGCGCTTCGGTTCGCCATCGCCCAAAGACAGTAGGCCAGCATCGCCAAAGCGCCCACCGCCAAAAGCCAGTACAAGGTGGAGAGACTCATTATGACTTTCCCTCAAACCAACTTAACTCAAAACGACCACCTTGCTGGCTCGCCTCCTCGAGAAACTGCGGCACTTGTCCAGTGGCCTCAAAAGCGCCCTGCCGATCAGCGTCGCTGGCTCGCTTGAATCGAAAGATGGCCTGCATCAACACGCGACTTCCTTCAATACCCGTCACCTCTGCTATTTCGGTAATACGTCGCGTCCCATCCGGGAAGCGGGCTTGCTGAACGATAATGTTGACGGCGGATGCAACTTGCTCTCGAATCGCCTGTACCGGTATGTCCATTCCCGCCATAAGGGCCATCACCTCAAGCCTCGAGATCACATCGCGCGGACTGTTGGCGTGGATCGTCGTGAGTGAGCCATCATGGCCAGTATTCATCGCCTGAAGCATATCGAGCGCTTCACCGCCGCGGCATTCACCCACCACGATACGATCTGGACGCATTCGCAAGGCATTCTTGACAAGATCTCGAATGAGAACCAAGCCTCGACCCTCCGAGTTTGCGGGTCGAGCCTCTAAGGTCACCAGGTTCTGATGATTGAGGCGAAGCTCCGCTGCGTCCTCAATCGTGACTATGCGCTGACTCTCATCGATCATCGAGGAAAGCAGATTCAGCAAGGTTGTTTTCCCGGACCCAGTGCCGCCTGCGACAATGATGTTGAGTCTTTGCTCAACACATAGCCTCAAAAAGTCAATCATGGTGGGCGAAGCCGATCCCGATCGGATCAAGTCTGAAGGGCTCATCATGCGGCGATTGAAACGCCGAATAGTGATACTGGGGCCATTGACGGCGAGTGGCGAAATCACCGCGTTGACACGGGAACCATCTTTCAGACGCGCATCGACCATCGGCGAGGCCTCGTCGATGCGGCGACCAATCGGGGCAACGATGCGATCAATCACGGCGCGGATTGCTTCGATGTTGGAGAAGCGCCAAGGCGTTTGTTCGAGCCGTCCGTGTCGTTCAACGTAAATTGGCATCAAACCATTGACCATGATTTCGGAGATAGTGTCGTCTTTCAACAGGTTCTCTAGAGGTCCAAGACCAATGGCTTCATAGCAAACCTGCGTGACTACCTCGACGCGAACAAGACTTGACGGAAAGTCCTCAGTTTTATCGAGTAACTCGTTCAGGGTTGCAAGGACCAGGGCCTCGAGCGCGTCGTTGCCCAGCAAACGAATATCATGGCGACGCAGGTCAATGGTCTCCAAAAGCTGCCGATGCAGGCGTCGACGCCAGTGGAGCTCCAACTCTGTTGAGGCCGCTCCTACAACGCTCGCTTCACCTGAGTTTGAATCCAAGGTCGGGAAATTGGCGACATTTGTATTCCCTCGCGGTGAAAGTCCTTCCTTTTCAACCGAAGGCAAAGATCTATCATGGAGCAAGGTCCCGGTGTGCACCGAGAAGGCCTCTAGCCTAATGCGATAACCAGCAATTTGAATTTCATCGGATTCCGAGAGGGGCCCGTATTGCGCGATGCGTTGCCCGTTAACCCAGGTTCCGGCAAGGCTACCCATATCCGAAATGGTAAGCGCCTCACCGACCACGTCCAGCCGTGCGTGAGACTTCGCGACTCTCCAACTCTTCAAGTTCCACGGCGTTTCACTATGCCGCCCAATGATGCATGGAAATGAATCAATTTGTAGATGGCGACTTGGTTCGCCAGGCGCCTCAATGCAAACACTGAGCATTTAGTCCACCATCTTGATGCGTTCGCGAGAGGCTTCCACTCTCTGCGGACTACCTTGCACCAACTGGCGATCCCGATCATTGTCTACTCCAATAAAGCGCGGCGTCATAAAGACCACAAGATCTGTTTGTCGGCTTTGGAAATCTTTAGACTTGAAGAGCCGTCCAAGGATCGGAATATCGCCAAGCCCAGGTATTTTATCGACGGACTTGCCACCTTCGTCGCTCAGCAGACCTGCAATAACGAGTGTCTCGTTCTCACGAAGATTCACTTCAGTTTCAGCGCGCCGCTTGAGCAACCCCGGAATGTTGTTCACCTTGACATCCGGATCAATGGCCGATATTTCGGTGGCGATCTTGGCGGCGATCACGCCAGACTCGCTAGCGACCGGTGAAACGTCAAACTTGATGCCATACTCTTTGAAAATGACCGAGGTCGCACCAATTCCCGTGCTGTACGGTATCGGAAGCTCGCCTCCGGCCACGAAACGCGCGGACCCACCGCTGCGGCACGAAAGGCGAGGCTCCGCCAAAATAACAGCTTCACCATTTTTAGCGAGCAGGTTGAGGGTCGAGCCGAGCCAACTTGAGAGACTCAAGGCTGATGAGAGGGGAGAGATGTACTCGCGCGGGGCCAGCGCTCCGCTCGGATCAAGAAGATTGCCTGGCCCGGTTGAACGAAAAGCGTTGCCGCGTCGAAAATCGCCAATCACACCAAACGATGGCCCCCCAGCGGAGGCTCCCCATTTCACGCCGAGATTCTGGAGAACATCTCGACGAATTTCGACGAATCGCACGTCCATGGCAATCATTTTTTCGAAGCCTACCTTGCTCAGTAAATTAACAATCTGCGGATAGCGTTTCGAGACCTCGGTCAGACGATGGGCCTGCTCTTCATTGATGTTTCCGCCTTCGATGACCACCTTGTCGCCCACCAGCCTGGCGCGTATATTGTTTTGATCTCCAATGAGGGCTTTTACCTCGGTAAGCAGACGGTTAGTGTCTGCGGTCACCACATTGATGACGTAGTGCCGTTCTCCGCCCGCTTTTCCCCAGAGATGAACCGTGGTTTGCCCTGCCGTTTCAGGAATGATAAGTACCTGCTTTTCGTCCAAAGTCGTCGCCTGAAGCACCTTGCCATTTCCGACGGCAATTCGCCTGACATTGGGTTCATTGAGTACGAAGGTTTGTCCGACATAGAGATGCAGTGACTCACCAGGGACACCTTGATGGCTTGGCGAAGCGAATAGCGCGGTCGGCTCGCCACGCGCGGTTTGGCTTTCGCCCGACGCTGAAAACGCTTGAAGCGGCACATTGGCGCAGGCTAGGATGACGGCGGCCTTAAAGGAGTGAAGACGAATTTTATAGATCATGCAGATCACCTTACTTCGATCAATGACTGGGGCAGGTAGTTTTGTGAAATCTGCCCTTGGGTCACAGGGGATTTCGATGGGAGTATCGGAGCCACCTCAACATGAGAGTGTTTTGACGGTGCGATGGGCTCGATGTCATCTGCCGCCGCTGGCGGCGGTGAGGTAGACACGGGACCTGATGGTGTCAGAGGCAACTCCGTCCTTGCCGAGCTAGCCGCGGAACTTAGACCCGAAGGCTTGGCAATGGGGCCTCGCCCACCCACAATAATTTCCGCTCCGATGGGTGCCTGCACCAGAAGCTGCGGAACAGGGGCCGGCAGGGTGCGTTGAACCGGCGTGGTTTGCACCGATGCGAGCTGAGGTTGTGGCGCCGCGAGGGCTAGAGGCGGGGGACGGATCCCCAGTAGCGCGTAAATATCCAGAGACTGCTTGGGCAACTCGTGATGGTCCCCTGGATTTCGCAGCGTTGCTGTGAGCTTTCCGCCACGCTGAGCCACGACTAGCTTTTGAGCCTGCTCGGGGCTGACTTCGACCGTGATGGCATTGAAACTGCGATTGGCTGGGTGGTCATCACCTTGTCCGGGGCGAACCTGCTTTCCGGTCGCCAAAACAAGAATGTCTTGCAGCAAGGGCGCCGTAATTTCAGTGCCTTGAACGACAGACCCCGCCGCGGAGCTCACTGGCGGCTTGACAGAAAACAGTAGATCGATGTGATCGCCGGGTTGCAACATTCCCGAAACGGAATTCACCTCATCCACTGCAACCGTCATCGCTCGAATTCCAGGCTTGACCTTTGAAGAAAACGTCGCGACATCGGCGCCCGCCAATGAGGCACTGACAAGTGCCTCCCCCGCCTGTAATGCGTGACTCAGCTTAGCACCCACAAAACCATCAAACTTGTCAGGGCGAATCGCATTGGAGGCCACAAATTCTTGAGGCACTGGGCGAACCGCCATCGTCTCGCTGCTGACAACCTCGCCAGCTTTAAGATTGCGTTTGGCAACGACAACCTCGATCATCTTCACTTTGGGCACAAGCTTGGCCCGTTCTGAAGCGAGAAACTCACCGACTTGACTTCGAATTCCCCAAGCAGCGATGAGACCCGTCAGCAGCGCACAGGCAAACAGCGCCGCGATTTTGTGTTTGCGAATCGGCGCGAGAAGTGACGCAATCAGTTGTTGTGTAGTCATGGTCTTGATATCGACTCCGTATAAGCGGCGTAGCGAGCACGAATAGCATCGCCAAGCTGTTGCAAAGGGTTATTCGGGCCCGTACCAAAGGCAATCACCACCAGCACAAGGATGAGTAATACTTCGATCATTGCTTGACCGAGAACGCGGACTTTCTTGGGGCTAGTCAGGGAATTCACCGAGCCCCCTGACTTTGTTGAAGGACAATTGCGATGTCCTGGTCCGTTCGGTCAAGCGTGAGAATGACCTCTTCGTCACCGCGACTGAGCATCGCGACGAGGCTCTGCCCCGAACTACTACTCGTTTTCAAGCGCGGATCAGGTCTAAATCCAAGGCGCCGGGCCTGACTCACGATCCATTCGGCATTCGCTTGCAAACTTCCACGGCTACGCGCGATCACCAAGTGCCCGACCCGCCCTGGATCCGAGCTTGCGAAAGATTGCAACACTTTAGAATTCAAGGGCAGCCACTGCGCAAGGTAGGTTTCCGATGCGCTTTTCGGGCTGACGCCAGGTTGCGCGTAGCTAAGCCGAGCAATCGTTTCCCCCGTCGCCCCCCGCCTTGCTTGCAGGACCTCTATTTCTGGAAAACTCTCAATCTTTGAAACCATCAACCAGGCCGCAGTTTCACTTCGCCAGACTTTAGCCTTTTCACTTCTCGACCACAAAGATTCGACATCGGCGATCAGTCGCTCAGGCGAGAGCTTGGTGACTAAGCGGTAGCTAGTCATTTGCTGGCCGCCCAGTTGTGCGCCATCAAAGACCAACTGAGCATGCACTGAAGGAAGCGCGGCCAAAATCTTTGAGACGGTCGAGTTTGCAGCGTAACCATTGCTTGTCAATAACATCGACGCAACGGCAATGATCGGTCTGAGCCCAGCATGAAAACTCCTGAAATTTGACCAAGTCATCACCCCCCTCCGCCGAAACCAGGTGCAGCAAGCACGGGCGTGGCCGAAATGCCGCGACGATCAGGGGGAATTAAGTCCATATCCATATCGTGATAGCGAAACGCGCCACCCGAGTTGTCCAGACCAAGAGCGCTCATGATCGCAATGGAAGCCCTCACGGCAAGATAGGCAGCATCTTGAGCGCTCTCAAGCGGTGCGGCGAGTTTCTTACCTTGATTGACCCGGCTCTCAACCGTTGTCGCTTCGCTACCCTGTGGTTTCGAAGCGGACCAGTCATCGGTCAGGATCGCCGCCTTGGCGCTAAATTTTAAAGGGAAGCCGTCGAGCCATTCACCCGTTGAACTGATTGCAGGCTTGCTAGTACCGGTATTTACCGTAACCCTGGCCGTCAAGAGCCCATCTCTTAGTTCAAGACCGAACCTTTTGGGACCCGCCAAATTCGACAACAAATTGACCGCATTACTCACAACACCGGTTTTCTCAAAGCCCTCCGCCACGCCAACACCCGCATCGAAGCTTCCGTTACCTACTGATGCCGAAGTATCCCCAAATGACTCCAATAAACCCTGGCCCTTACGATTCGTCCAAAGTGCGTGCCTTTCAGCACCGGTGGTCAAATTGGGAACCTGATCTTGGCTAAAGACCTCACGCGAGGCTCGGCTAAGGTGCCTTTGAGCCAGCTCTTCAGAAAGCTTTTGCAGACCATCGGGTGTACTGCATTCATTTCTTCTTACCGTGCACTCGAATGCCAGGGACCGCACCGAGGCGATCGTGGCGGTTTGCACGGACTGAATCTTACCCAGCAAAATGGTCATGAGAACCAAGGGGACCAGGACCATGGCAATCACAAGGGTTTCCACTAGAGCCTGGCCATTCTGACGACGAAGCGACTTAGTTATTGACATAATTCAGCTCCGCAGCTGCGCGCTCGACCAGCGTCGGATTGACCAGTCGCACTTGCCAAAAAGGGTTATAGAGGCTCGCGTATTCGGTTTTCTGGGGGGCCTGCGGAGGACGACGAAAATAGATTTCGGCGGCGGACACCGCGGAGATTTTTCCGCCGGCAAAGGCACTAGGCATTGCCAGTCGTCCGGCACTCGCGCCAATCGCATCGGCCGTGCGGACTTTGGCTGAGAGCACCTGGCCATAGATTGCGACCCGTCGCGTGGGGTAGCGTGCTTGACTCAGAGCGTCGTAATCCAGATCGAACACCCGACTGATGCCGCTATAGGATTCAAAGCCAGTTGCCGGATGACTATCAATACCTGCTGAGGCCATTGCGGCGGGAAAGCTGTTATTCAGGGCACCACCGGGATAGTCGGTGAGACGATGTTCCAAAACCTTTGCAGCTTCCGCAGCACCCCAGCCTAGCGGCAAGTTCTCCCGCCAGCGACAGTTCAATCCCAAAAAGCCGGTGTTGCGCACGGTATGAACCGAGGCCGTATCGGCAGCCTCCCATCGCTCAAGCCCCGACCCCGTCATCGCCGTTCCACCGTTTTTCTCAATGCGGCCTGGCCACGGAACGCCAAAGCAAGAGCCAAGCACGGTGGGAACTGGCCAGAAAGTGCCATCTCGGCCCTTCACAAAGGGATCGATGGAGTCCATCACCACGCCCTTCAGTCTCTGCCTTTCGTCGTCGGTGCTGTAGCGTTTGAGAAATCCCGTCTCAAATAGGTCCACTCCCAAAATGGCGTGCGCAAAAAAATGGGAATCGTTGGCCTTTACCACTTCGTTGGCCGTAGCGCTCATCGAGATTGTGTTTGCTGCCATCAGAACCAGGGCCTGACTTTTTTCGAGCAAGGACTTGTAGCCCACAGTATCGTCCGCTCTGAGCTTAATTTCGGCCGAGGCTACTGTTTCCGCGGCGATGCGCGCGGGAGCTGCCGTCGCGGCCCAAGTCGCAAGCGCCGGACCAATTCCAGGAATACCGGAACCAATCACTGCCGTGCTGGCGGTAAAGGTTTCAATAAATTTGGCATACGACACCAGGGTGACCGCTTGCGCCACGGCAACCTCTTGCGCGACAATTGCCCGGTTCGTATAAGCCGCAAAATTCAAAGCTCGTGCGCGCCAAATGGCGGCGCTGTAAGCGGCAGCGTCAGTCGCCGTGACCAGGCGAGATTTGCTTGCAACGACTTGCCCGGTATTAAACATCAAGTAAAGCCCAAGCAATCCCGCCAGAATCATGAAAAGGCCCAAGACAAGTGCCTGCCCAGCCTGAGTTCGTCGGTTTGAAGTGACCAATGAATTGAGTTTAGGTTTCATGAGGATCTGACGAGAGCGTGGAGTTTGGTGAGGGAGACGCTAAGCCTAGTTACCGTTGTAGGACGAAAGCGACTTGTTGGCGTTTGCCTGAGTTCCAGCCGACGTCGAAGTGGTACCGGCGGCCGTAATTTGCGCGGACGCATCGGTGCCGGCCACCTCCAATGCAAGGCCCGCGGTTTGGTGGCGAATCGTCTGGCCGAAAAACCGATACACCCCAATGGCTGCGACAGCAATGAGGGCCACAATGACGATGTACTCCGTCATACCCTGGCCGCGCTGACGACGAGACGCAGGTAACGGGGCAACACAATGACGAGCGCTAATCGCCGTCTGGTCGAGTGGTGAACTTGAACGAAACATAAGAGCCTCCTTGGCCGTTGAAAGTCTTGTCAAGTTACGCCCCTGGATCGCAAAGCTCAATGCGGCTAATGGCCTATTCATCCTCAGGTGGAGTGACTAGACCAAATGGCTTAAGAGCCGCTTGCAACACGCAAAAAAAGACTGCTTAGGTTGCCCCAAGCAGTCTTTTTGTCTTCGTTCAGGGTGACATACACCTCAGGTCATGCCGAGTACGCCCCCTTATTTTTAGGGTCAACCCATCACCGACCCCAGCCGATTAGGCCGCCTTTTTCGCGACCTTATGACCATGATCATCAAAGAACTGTTCGTCTTCGGTCGATCCTTTCAAGGCAGAGGTTGAAGCTTCGCGCTCAACCGTAGTGGTCACCGCATCAAAGTAACCTGTACCCACTTCGCGCTGATGTTTCACGGCCGTAAAGCCACGATCAGCCGCGGCGAACTCAGCCTCTTGCAACTCAACGAAAGCGGTCATGTTATTGCGTGCATAACCGTAAGCAAGATTGAACATCGAGTAGTTCAAGCTATGGAAACCAGCCAGCGTAATGAACTGGAACTTATAGCCCATTGCGCCCAGTTCGCGTTGGAACTTGGCAATTGTCGCCTCGTCCAAATTCTTCTTCCAATTGAAAGAAGGTGAGCAGTTATAGGCCAGCATCTTGCCTGGGAATTGCTTATGGATGGCGTCCGCGAACTGACGAGCAAACGCCAAATCTGGCTTACCAGTCTCACACCAAATCATGTCGACATAGGGAGCGTAAGCAAGACCCCGCGATACCGCTTGATCCAGACCAGGACGTGTACGGTAGAAACCTTCCACGGTGCGCTCACCGGTTAAGAAAGGCTTGTCGTTGTCGTCCACGTCAGAGGTAATTAGGTCGGCGGCTTCGGCATCCGTACGAGCCAGCAATACTGTAGGTGTTCCCATCACGTCCGCTGCCAAACGAGCCGCGGTTAATTTCGCAACCTGCTCTTTCGAAGGCACCAAAACCTTGCCGCCCATATGACCGCATTTTTTCACCGAGGCCAACTGATCTTCAAAGTGAACACCTGAAGCACCGTTCTCAATCATCGACTTCATCAGCTCAAAGGCGTTCAGGACCCCACCAAAACCGGCCTCAGCATCGGCCACGATCGGCGCGAAATAATCGATGTAATCCGCTTCGCTTGGGTTCTTGCCTTCCATCCATTGAATTTGATCGCAGCGGGTCAAGGCATTGTTGATTCGCTTCACCACCAGAGGCACGGAATTCGCTGGGTACAAAGACTGGTCTGGATACATCTCGCCCGCAAGGTTTGCATCGCCAGCGACTTGCCAACCGGACAAGTAAATTGCTTTCAACCCAGCCTTTACTTGCTGCATCGCTTGGTTACCGGTCAAGGCGCCGAGCGTGTTGACATAGGGCTCATCGTTGACCAGGCGCCATAGCTTTTCAGCACCACGCTTGGCAAGTGTGTGCTCGACATGAATCGAGCCGCGTAGACGCACCACATCTTCGGCGCTGTAACTACGCTTGATACCGGCCCAACGGGGGCTCTCGGACCATTCTTTCTTTAACTTCTGGGCTTCTAGCTCGCGTGATGACATCTGCAACTCCTTAAGATTCAATAAAAATGGAAACTGGCTTCCGGGGAAATTTAATGGGTCTATTTTAGGCAAATATGCGGCAGAGCAGCAGAAGTTTGTCACATTTATCGGGCAATAAAAACCTATATAATTCAACATGTTAAACGTATATTCCACATTGCGAAAAATAGTTTCCCACATTAGGAAATTTAAATGCGGCGATGTGGAGAGAAAATTTCATCATGTGAAACGCTCTTTTCGCCTATAAAAAAAACGGGAAATTTAGAGATGCCCCTCGAAAACTCGCACCAATTTCGTACAACGGCCCTCAAAGCCAAACCTAACCTTCATCCGGTTCGTTCATTTCAGGCAACAGTTTTCGACTTTCAGCACCAGGAAGCTCCTCGACTTCTTTGAGCTTGCGGCTAATCGCTCGCGTGCGGACCTCGGCCGACCCAATCGTATTTGCGGCCTTCTCTAACTGGTCCTTGGTTTTTGCCAAAATGTCCCCGAATTTTCCGAACTCGGTTTTGACGGCGCTGAGTAGTTGCCAGACCTCGCTTGAGCGCTTCTCAACGGCCAGGGTACGAAAGCCCATCTGCAGGCTAGATAAAATCGCCGCCAGCGTGGTCGGCCCCGCCACGACAATACGGTGCTCCCTTTGCAAAGAATCCACCAGCCCGGGGCGACGTACAATTTCAGCATACAAGCCTTCTACCGGCAGGAAAAGAATCGCGAAATCAGTGCTGGCCGGAGGTGAAATGTATTTTGTACGAATCTTTTTGGCTTCTTCACGCACGGTGACTTCCAATTGGCGACCGGCCAGACTGGCCGCTTCGGCATTGGCCTCATCAAAAGCGAGGAGCAGGCGCTCGTAGTCTTCACGAGGAAACTTGGCATCGATCGGTAACCAAACCGGTGCGTCGTCATGATTGCCTTTGCCGGGTAGGCGAATGGCAAACTCAACGCGCTCGCCGGTCCCCTTGACCACTTCCACATTGCGCTCATATTGCTCATGCACCAGAAGTTGCTCGAGCAGCGCCTCCAACTGCACTTCACCCCAGGTGCCGCGAGTCTTGACATTGGTCAACACCCGTTTCAAGTCGCCCACATCCGAGGCCAGGGCCTGCATTTCACCTAATCCGCGATGCACCTGCTCCAAGCGATCCGACACCTGTTTGAAAGATTCGCCCAGCCTTAATTCAAGCGTCGCGTGAAGCTTTTCATCCACTGTTTTTCGCATTTCCTCGAGCTTGAGGGCGTTATCAGTTTGCAGATCCTTGATTTTATTCTCTAAGGTCGCCCGCATCTCCATCAAGGCTTTATCGAGTGCCGCTCGGTTCAAATGCGCCTG
>JAYUOT010000076.1:0-3540 GCA_043760705.1 Betaproteobacteria bacterium | reverse complement strand
CAGCAAAAGAGGGGCTTAGCAGAGGTTGGAGAGCGTCTCGAAGCCCAATCAGGCACAAGCTAACCCCATTGCACGCGAAATGCGACCGGCTTTCACGGTCAAAACGGCTGTTTGGGGCCATCGATTAGGGGAGCTTTCCGGGAAAAGGGTGTTTAAAATTCTATCCCATCCCCTGGCGATCAGTTGGCCGGTATTGGCTCTATGTTCAAACGCAAACCAACAGCACTCAAAATCTTAGTGAGTGTGTCAATAGTTGGATTGCCGTTTTCGCTGAGTACCTTGAAGAGCGTCTTGTCGCCTACTTCGGCTCGCTTGGCTACAGTTGCCATGCCATGGGCCTTGGCGACTTGCCGCAGGGCAAGCAAAAGCGTGGGTTGGTCCTGCAATTCGATAACAGCACCAAGATAGGCCGCCGCTTCCTCAGGGTCCTTGAGGGAATCGACTAGCCAGTCTTCATAACTTCCATCCCGCGCGGTATTGTCGGTGGTGGGGCTACGTTTGGGTTTTGATTGGCTCATGGTTTAGCTCGCTTTTTCCAGTCTTCAAGGTACTTGATCGCTTGATCGATTTCTTTATCCTGATCAGATTTGTCGCTTCCCGAGAGCATCAAGACAAGGACATCACCTTGGCGGCTCAAATAGAGGCGATAGCCAGGTCCGAAATGAATCTTTAGTTCTTGAATACCGCCCCTCAATGCTTTGCAGTCACCAAAATTGCCTGTGGCTAGCCTTGCCATTCTTGACTTGATGACCGCCCGAGTCTTCTTAACTTTAAGGCCTTCGATCCAATTTAGAATTGGCCGCGAACCTTCGGGATCCTCGTAGTACCTAATTTCAATCATGGTATCATAAAGTATACTTGACGTTATGGCAAGGTGAAATTGACTTAGGATGCGGTTGCTACTAGCAAGGCTGTCTCTGTTGATTTTTTAAAATCAATATCGCGCCATTGGAGACCCACGAGCAGTTTCAAGTCGTGGTCGGCCGCCAGCAAGATCGCTTGCGCATTGAAAATCGCACAATCGACACGGCTGTAGCCCTCCGTCACGAACTCGGACTGAATGGCCGTGGCCAGGCTTTCAGTTGGGAAGCCAACCACAAGGCATCCCGTAGGATAGAAGATTCCAAAATCCTTTGGGTAAGACGCCTCAAGATCAGCAGCACTTTCTGCGGCCTTGGAAGAGTTTTGAGATGACATGAAACGCCTCGTTTTTGGAATCACTAAACCAACATTATTGATCTCAACATTGCTTTTATCGGCACGCTAGCGCACATTCGGGCAGGCCAGAAGGTGCTGACGATGAAGGCAGCGCCCTGTGAGAGAAAGAGTCCACCAGTATCGGGAATGAACGCGCTAGATTGGTTCAGGCCCTGGGTGCAGTCATCGAGCACTTACTCCACGCTGACTCAAGGGATCGCAGGGTTCTTTAAACCTTATCCGATCAACCCCTGGACGATGCTGAGCGGTGCGCCTTCTGCACAAATGACAAGACACCTTATGTTTTATGGTCGACCTTTGGGATCCTGCCGAGGCCCGCTTGGTGAATCCCGGTGAGCCCAATCTTTTGGGCGGAGGGCACGGTGCTGCGGTGTGTTACGACGGACTGGCAGGGTCAAGGTGAAGAGCATCGACCGACAACGGGGCTTTCGTCACGCCCGCAAACAGTCCGCGATTGCATGCAGGAAATTATCTCGCCTTAAGAAAAATCTGGGGTCTGGCCTTGCAACCATTTCTTGCCTTGCCCATACAAGGTTTCAACGACCGAGCCTCGTAATCCTGGCATGTCGCGCTTTACTTTGAAGCCAAGCTCTGTTTGCAAATAGGCCAGGTGCCGGTAGCCTTCCGGAAAGGCCTTGAGGATTTCGTCGTTCAGCTTCATCCGAACGCTAGGGTCGACCGGATCCATGCGATCCTTTTCATAAATGGGTTGACGTCGAACCACGCGCCAGCAATCCTTTCCGTCGATGGTTCGTTTCTCGAAAAAATCATAAAAGCGTCCAGTACACACGACGTCAACCAACTCGCCATGCGCTAGACCCCGTTGACTGATAGTCATCTTGGTTTGAGCAATCGCGCGATGGTTTTGAACGTCGATGGTAGAGCCGCCTAGAAAATGCAGGATTGAGACGCCGCTCTCGAAACCTTTGCGGCTGATTTCAATGAAATCTCTCGCTGTGCCCTGAAACCAAGTGGCGCACATCCAGCCATCGCTATGCCAAACGCTGCGAAAACGCTCCCAATCTCCTGCATCGCGCCACAGCGCCCAGTTATTAACAATCTCGGCGATATTCAGTTGGTCGATTTGGTTCGGCGTCATGGGGCTCGATGGGGTCTCAGTAGGTTTTAATTTTCAACATTGTATTCTCCGTGAAAGTTCAGGCCAAAGTGGTTTCTATTTGATCCTTGCGAATGTATGAAAAAATTTCGCAGCACGCAAGAGTCGACGGAACCAGCTGGAATGCTCGAGATCAAAAAAGCGGCGCTGCTTCATATCGCTCGACGTGGGCTAAACACAGTCCGACCTCTGCTCTGGAACAGGCCGTTGGAGTGAATCAACATTTCGGTGTGCCCGGTGAAAAACAGTCCATCCGCTTTGAGATGAAGAGCGACACATTGTGCGATTTGACGCTGAGTGGTCGCATTCAAGTAGATCATTACATTACGGCAGAAGTCGGCATCGAGCGACTTCCAAGGCAGGACGGGTCCTTTGGCCGCCAAATTGAAGGGCTTAAACTCAACCAGTCGTTTGAGCTCTGGTTTGCTCTGAGCTGGGGCCTGATTGATCGAGTCAAAATACTTTGTGAGTACCGTCGGCTTGAGATGAAGAAGCTCAGCTTTCGCATAGATGCCCTGCTTGGCATTGCTCAAGGCGTGAGTATCAATGTCGGTTGCCAAGACGAAGGCTTGCTTGCGATCCAGTAAGATTTTTGCCCAGATTTACACCTTTGAAGCGAACAGATCAACGTCGTTGGATGTCTTCAAACTGGAGGAGGCTTTTTCACGCTCCATTCTCGACAGGTCTTGTTCAAACGAGGAGCGCTGGCTCGCGGTAGCGCCATGTTGTGCGAGTCGATGGCTGGCACCGACAAGATCGACAACCAGGGGTTCGGGTGCCGCATGCAGATTGGATCCGTTGATGAGGTTGCGAGTCCGAACCGCAATCGCCTCAAGATGCAGGGCATCCACTGAGGTCAGCTTTTGCGTCATGACGTCGTGATATTGCATGGCGACTATGGAGGCTTGAATATGTGACTCTGTGTCTTTGCTAAGCTCGCTGAGCGCCTTGACCGTGCTTCGAGTTTCGTCGAGTTTTTGTTGAATCGATACGCTCACAGCGGCCACTTCCGTGCTTTCTTTTTGCGCTGTGTGCCTGAGACTATTGACGTTACTCTGCATGTCTAAGGTCACCTGGCTGAGGGCCGTGCGGATCTCTTCAAGATCTGCTCTTAGCTCGTTCAGGGTCTTACGATGGCTTTGCACGAAGGTCCAAGGATCAATGATCTTGGAAGCTTGCGCGCCGCTCTCGATGGGGCTTTCCAG
>JAYUOT010000075.1:0-3547 GCA_043760705.1 Betaproteobacteria bacterium | reverse complement strand
TCTTAGTGGAAATACCAAGAAAAAGCCCAGTCCGTGAGGACTGGGCTTTAAGCACCCCTGAGGAGGAGGGAGGAGACCGGGGTGCTGAGGAGACAACCTTTGAGAAACCTTAAACCTTAAAACTTAAGCAACTTTCTTGGCGCGGACGGTCGACTTCGTCGCAGCAGCCAAGTTGGCCTCAGCGAGTTCAACAGCTTGCTTGCCAGCTTTCGAGACTTGGTCAAATGCGCTTGTCATTGTGCCGACTGAAGATTTAACGAGAGAGATCAAACCTTCAGAACCGGCTGGGGCGTTTTTGGACATCGAATCGATTGCCGCATGCAGAGACTTATTGCCTTCAGCTAATTGCTTCTCCCATAATCCAGCAAGCTCCGTGCCAGTGGCGCTGGAGATGTCATAAATGTGCTTGGTATAAGCTGTGAGCTTCTCAGCGGCCGGTTGTACGGCACCGGCGGCGTTGTGAGCAAAACCTTGCAAATCTTTGGCTTCGAGCAAGCCGGAAGCCTTGGTGTAGGATTCTTCAACGCTAGCCTTAGCGGCTTGCAGGTTCAGAGCAGCGATTTTCTCGGTGCCAGCGATGGTCATGAGAGCCGCCTTCTGGAACATCTCGAAAGCGTCTTTTTGGATTTTTACGAATTGATCTGGGGTTTGAAACATTTTAGAACTCCTGGAGCACTGCTTAAGGTGCAGCGCGGGTTAACATTGGGTCGAACTTGACCGAATCATTCTTGCTATCGGCTTCGTTCTCTATTTGTAGCTTCTGGAGTGGGCAAATCGTTCCTTGGTTTTCTAAGGAAATTCGCTTTGCTGCATCGCACAATTGAATTTTACTCGACTCCATTCTGTTGTCAAGAAATTTTGTGCGTCGCACCATTTATTAGATTGTTTTGCCTAAAAACCCTCGAAGGCATCGCCGATTAGGGCTCCAGGCGTCTGGGCGTTGGCGCGCATACTACCGCCCAGACGCCGAGATATTGCCTCCCAACGAGCGTAGGAGGGCGCCATTTGGTCTCGTCTTTCACTAAGTTATAGACGGAACACCACACCACTCAACGGCTTCAGTACAATCCCACAGAATTTTTAAGAGGCTCAAAAAAGCTCAAACAAACTCGCCTGATGGTCTCAACTGGAATCCTATGACTCAAATACAACTTTCAACGTCCTCGATCCATGATTTGCCTGGCGTGGCGGCTGTCGACGAAGCCATTACTTCGCGCCGCTCTATTCGGGCTTTCCTGGATAAGCCGATACCGCAAGCTGTCATCGAGGAGATCTTGAAAGTCTCAGCGCGGGCACCTTCGGGTACGAACACGCAGCCTTGGAAGGTTTATGTCCTCACGGGAGCCGAGCAGAAATCCTTGTCCGATAAGGTTTTGGCGGTGGTGAGAAGCCCTGAACTCAACGCTCAAGCCCAAGAGGCCTATAACTATTACCCGGACAAGTGGGTTTCTCCCTACGTCGACCGCCGCCGCAAAGTGGGTTGGGATTTATATAGTCTTTTGGGAATTGGCAAGGCGGACAAGGAAAGAATGCAGATTCAGGCCGGGCGAAATTTTCAATTTTTTGGGGCGCCTGTCGGGTTGATGTTTTCGATAGATCGCATCATGGGCCAAGGAAGTTGGCTCGACTACGGCATGTTTTTGCAAAACATCATGGTCGCAGCCCGCGGCCGTGGTCTGGACAGCTGTCCCCAGGCGGCCTGGAATCACTATCACGTCACGATCGCTCAACATCTTGGATTTGGCGAACAGGAAATCTTTGTTTGCGGGATGTCCCTAGGCTATGCGAACCCTCATGCCATCGAAAATTCGCTCATGACTGAACGTGAACCGGTTGAAAACTTCGCTTCATTTCGAGGTTTCTAGCCCAAGTGTCTGATTTGTTTTGAATATTTGGTTGATTTCAAGAGAATAGATCAATTAAATTGCTACACTTCGGGAAATTCTCCTGGGTGTGGTCTGTGAAGAAACTTAAAAGAAATTGGCGTGCAGGCGCTTGGTCAAGCTGTTTAGGCCTTTGTATTGGCCTGCTCTTGGTGATGCCGACGCCTGTAGCCGTGGCGAAGAGCATTACGACAGCGAAAAAGACAGCAAAACAGGCTGAAGTTAAAGGTGCCAACAAAGGTACTAACAAAGTAGCGAACAAACCCAAGGCGCCCAAACTAGCGAAAGCCTCCGCGTCTCCTTCGAAAATCATGAAGGCTCCGCTCGCCGGGCATAAACTAAGCAAGGCGCAACGTGTGGCTGCCATGAAGCTGGCGCGCAGCTCTAAGGATGCTTCGCGCCAAGTGGCTCGCGTTCAGCACGTGAGTCAAATGGTTCGAGTGATTGAGCCCGCGAAACCCAGCCTGGGTCAGGCTATTGGTCTGCATTCGGTGGAAGATCCGCTCGGCTTAAAATCTTCTGTGGCCTTGGTTGCAGATGCACAGACGGGTCAGGTGCTGTACGAAAAAAATGGTGGTGTCGTGCTGCCGATTGCCTCGATCACCAAACTCATGACAGCCATGATCGTATTGGACTCAAAGGCCAATTTGCAGGCCGGTTTGGAAGTGACTGAAGATGATCGCGACCAGGAACGCAATAGCCGCTCCCGTTTACCGGTGGGCTCACGTTTGACACGTTTGGAACTCCTGAATCTGGCCTTGATGGCCTCAGAAAATCGAGCCGCGAGCGCGCTCGGGCGGCACCATCCAGGAGGTCTGGGGGCCTTCGTGCAGGAAATGAACGTCAAAGCGAAAGCGCTCGGCTTGACCGATACAGCGTTCACGGAAAGCACCGGCCTGTCCAGTGCAAACGTCTCAACCGCACGAGACTTGGCCAAGCTGGTGCAGGTTGCCGCTCGCTATCCACTGATTCGCGAACTTTCGACGGCCGCCGAGTTGACCGTAGAGACCGGTATCAGGCCCATCACCTTTCGCAACACCAATCGCCTGGTGGGTGCGGAATCATGGGGGGTGCAGCTTCAAAAAACCGGCTATATCTCTGAAGCAGGCCAATGCCTGGTAATGATGGCGCACTGGGCGGATCGTCCTGTGATCATGGTGTTTCTTGATTCGACTGGACGCCACTCTCGCCTCGGTGACGCACAACGTGTGCGCGAATGGTTGGACTCTCGTGGGTCAGAACCGAGAATTCTGGAGCCACGAGGCACGGAGCCTCGCGCCAAGCTGCAGAATCAGTCGCGAATTCTAAAATCAGTCACGCGCATCGAAGCCCAGGGCTGAGGAAATGCCGGCGGCGGTTTGGCACAGTCGATCAATCCAATCATCTTGATGGAAGTCGGCTGGGGCCGAGATGGAAAGCCCGGCAATGAGTTTGCCCTGATCGTCTCGAATACCAGCGGCCACGCAGCGTACACCGAGCTCCAGCTCTTCATTGTCTCGGGCAAAACCTCGGGCTCGCACCAAGGCCAGTTCGCGCTCGAGTAAAGCGACTTCGGTGATACTGTTTTTGGTATGCCCGGCCAGCCCGGTTCGGGTGGCGTAGGCACGCACATTCTTGCTATCGTCGGCCGCCAAAAAAAGTTTGCCCACCGAGGTCAAGTGGAG
>JAYUOT010000074.1:0-7252 GCA_043760705.1 Betaproteobacteria bacterium | reverse complement strand
TGGCGCGGGCCTCGCGCGAGTTTTTCACTTTACGGTTTTCGGTATAGTCCACCGCTTGCCGGAAGCTGCGTTCGGTGGCGTCTTTGTAGACCTTGGCGCAGATGGTTTCTTCACCTCTGCGCACTACATACACGGTAGCCTCTTTACCACTCATAAGTTGCCGGGTGACGGCGTCGATGAGGCCTTCTTCGATTAAGGCCTGAAGTCTTTTATTCGCTTTCATGGGCGCGATTGTGCGCTAATTGCCCGAGCGGCTCCAATACTGCCTGAAATCATTGAGTAAACTCGGCGAAGACCAGCCGATTTTCGGCCAATGGCCATGACCGGGTGACGATTCTCTCGCTGTTGAATTCTGCAATGACCGGGCGGTCCGCAACCGTCACTTTGAGTTTGGACGTTGCCAAGCCGGGCACCCCGGGCAGAAGTCCGGGCGGCGGTGATTGTTGGTCAAGCGACATGATGTCGCGCCCCACACCAAAGTAGCCTCTAGGCCGGGTCATGGTCACCACAGAAATTGCATCCTTATCGGCCTCGGCGACTCGTCCGGGCCGCATATGTATTACCTGGCTCGAACGGGGAAACGGCGAGCGATAAATATGATTAATGGGAAAGCCCGGGGCTTCCAGCACGAATTCATAAAAAGCATCTCCTTTCGCATTGAAAGGCCCCCAAGTACCGTCCGCTTCGACGGTTTTTTGATGGCTGGCCACCCCGATGCGGCGACCGGTTTCTGGCTGCACCTGAAAGACCGTGACTTTTGTACCAGGAAGACCGAGGTTCGAAGGTTCGCCGGCCGTGCCCGCTTGCTCGTGTAGGCCCAGAATCTTGCCGTTAAGAATGACTTGTGGCTCGATGGCATAGCCAAGATGTGCCGGTGCATGGCCCGTCAGAAAACCAAAAGTTTGCGCGAAAGCATCCGGATGGAACGAGACTTCGCGGTGATCCTTGCCAGGCAGCACCAGGTTCGTCGCACCTTTCAGGGCTGGACCTGCATAAGTCACACCGGTTTCCAGATTGGGTTGTCCAATCCATTGACCCATGGGCTGAGCAAACTTGTCAAAGCGGTCCGAGCGTAAAGTAAGAAAAGCGACGCCCGCGGTCACCTCCGCATCGTCGGGGCCTTGGGGTGAGTTCAATTGGGTCAGGAAGGGGCCGCTGCCGTTGAATTCGCTGTCAGGACCGAAACTGCCTTTCCAAACACCGTGATTGGGCACGCCGCCGAGCACCGCCGCGACCACTTTGTCTTTGCCGCCACCGTTACGAATGTAGTTCCGAATGGAATAGCCGCCGCGCGAGTTACCGATCAGCACGACCTTTTTCGCGCCACTGAGCTTCAGTTGACGATCAACCTCGGCTCCAAGTTCTCGCATCTGCTCGGCAGTGCTTGAGCGACCGGCTTGCGCCTTGTCGTCTTCGCTGCGTGCCAAAGGCAGGGGCGAGTCAATGGCATGCAGCCGATGCCGCGGCCAGCCGTTGCTTTCGAAGCGCCAGAGGGTTGTTTGCCAGATGGAGGCGTTGTCGCCGTTACCGTGTACAAAAATAACGGGAGGTAGATCCGGGCCTGTTCCAAAAAGTGGACTCAATGGTGCGTGGGACGCAATCGGCACACCTCTGGCCGCACCAGTGTGTGGAGGGCCTGATCCGATCCCGGTGCTGGAACACCCACTCAGGAAAAATCCCGGTACGGCGATCAACAGGCACCTGGCGGCCCGACCTAGTATTTGTACGACGCTACTTCGTGATCGATGAGGCATCTTGACTCCGCTGTCTTTTGCTAAGGATAGTTCCCGGAAGGGGGCTTGGACGGCTCACACCCGGCCAAGTGCCTTCAGTATTTTCTCCGGCGTGACCGGTTGCGAATAAACTTCGACGTTAAATGGCGCTAGGGCGTCGTTGATCGCATTAATCACAGCCGCTGGTGCGCCTGCCGTTCCCGCCTCTCCTGCGCCCTTGGCGCCCAGTTTGGAGCTTTTGGTCGGTGACTGAATGTGATCCACAATAATGTCGGGCATTTCGGCCGCCATAGGCACCAGATAGTCCGCCATGGTGCCGTTGCGTAACGAACCTTCTTCGTCGTAAAGGCACTCTTCAAAAAGTGCGCCGCCAATGCCTTGAACAATGGCGCCCCGCATTTGCTCATCGACCAGCATAGGGTTGATCACCCGGCCGCAGTCTTCAACGGCCCAATGCTTCAGGAGCTTCACGAAGCCAGTGTCGGTGTCGACCTCGACGTATGAGACCTGTACGCCATTGGTGAAGATGAAGGGGTAATCGCGCTGCGCATAGTGTCGGGTGACCATGAGCTCGGGCGTGAAGTCCTTGGGGAGCGTGTCCGAGCGGAAGTAGGCGATACGTCCCAGGTCGTTCATGGTTAAAACAACCTTGCTCAAGTTTGCCTCTGCAATATTAAGCTCGACGATATCCCCGTCACGGACGCCGAGCTTGTTCGCTGGGCGCTTGAGAATGACGGCAGCCACTTTTAATATGTTCTCACGCAAGGCGAGGCCCGCCTGCAAGACCGCCTCACCACCAATACCTGCACCACGCGAAGCCCAAGTGCCGCCACCGTAAGGCGTTGCGTCAGTATCACCCGTGACGACTTTTACCTTGCTCATCGGCAGGCCAACGGCGTCGGCCGCGATCTGCGCGAAAATGGCCTCTGCGCCTTGGCCTTGCTCCCCAACACTGACCAAGACTGTAATGCTTCCCGAAGGCTCGAGCCGGATCGTGGCGCCGTCTTGCGAGGCAATACGAGCCCCGCCGACACCATAAAAGGCCGCACTCGGGTTGGTTAGCTCAATCAGAGTGGCAATGCCGATGCCTCGATGGATTCCCTTGGCCCTAAGAGTCGCTTGCTCCGCGCGCAATCCTTCGTATTCGATCAACTCGCGAGCGCGATTCAAGCAGGCCTCATGCGAGAGAATCTCGAGCTTGATGCCCGAGGCGCCGGTAGCGGGGTAGGCATTGTCGGGGATGACGTTACGCAGGCGAAACTCAAAGGGATCGAGGCCCAGCTTGCGGGCCAAGCCATCCACCAAACCTTCGGTCACGGCGCAGGCAATGGGGTGACCGACACCGCGATATTGACAGGTCGGGGTCTTGTTGAGGAACACAACCTTGAGGGCGGCTCGGTAGTGAGCATGCTTGTAGGGGCCGCCGGTCAGATTGACGACCTGATTGCCTTCGATGCCGCTGGTACGGGGAAACATCGAGTACGGGCCGATACCCGTAAGGTCATCGATCTCGAAGCCGAGGATGTCGCCTTCGGCGTTCGCGGCAATTCGCCCTTTGATCAGATGCTCGCGAGCATGAATGTCGGACGTAAAAGACTCAAGACGATCTGCCACAAACTTAACGGGGCGTTGCAGCAGAATCGCAATCGCCACCGTCGCAAAGTCGTCGGGATAGGCATGAACTTTAATACCGAACGAGCCGCCCACGTCTTTACAAATAACTCTCACCTGAGATTCTTGTAGTCCAAACTGCCGACAGTACAAGTCCTGCATCATGTGCGGTGCTTGTTGTGAATGATGAACGGTTAATCGAGCATCGGACGGGTTCCAGTCTGCGATTTGGCAGCGTGGCTCCACCGTGACACCGGTATGCCTACCAAACACAAACTCTTGTTCATACACGGCCGCTGCGGACGCAAACACCGCATCGACATCTCCGACATTGAGTGTTCGCTCAAAGCACAAATTGTCGCCAAGCTCGGGGTGGATCACTGGCGTGCCAGCCTTCAGAGCGCTGGTCATCTCGAGCGCTGCGGGCAAGTCTTCCCATTCAACTTCGACAAAGGGTAGGGCGTCTTCGGCCTGTGCGCGAGTTTCGGCCACGACCGCAACCACTGGCTCGCCCTGCCAGCAGGCGCGCTCCATGGCGAGCGGGTACTGGGGTGCGCTTTTGATGCCGACCAGATGCCCGAGCACGCCGACCCAAGGTTTGCAAATCGCCGCTAGCGACGGACCGTCAAAAATGCCGACCACACCAGGCATGGTCTTGGCGGCATGAGTATTCACGCTGATAATTTTTGCGTGAGCAACCGGGCTGCGCCAATACACCACGTGCACCATGCGTGGCATTTGAAGGTCATCGGTATATTGGCCGCGCCCTTGAACCAGGCGCTGAATGTTGGGCCTGGGAATAGAGGCACCAATATGAATTTGATCATCGAGCACCGGCGCAATAGTGGCCCGTTGAGGGAGATCGCGTGGGCTATTCATGCGCAGGCGCCTTGCTTCATGTTGTTCAATACATCACATACAGCATCGATGATGGCGTGATAGCCCGTGCATCGACAATAGTTTCCGCTAATCCACTCGCGAACCTGTTCCCGGTTGGCATGGGGCAGGGTCTCGACCAATTCAGTGCAAGCCATCAACATCCCCGAAGTGCAGTAGCCGCATTGCAGGGCGTTGCGCTTGACGAAAGCTTCTTGCAGGGCCTTCAGCGCGGGGGAAGGTGTGGGCGTTTCAACCGTCTCGACTTGGCAAGCTTGCGTTTGAGCGGCCAACACGAGACAGCCCCGCACGATCTTGTTGTCGACCTTCACCGTACATGCGCCGCAAACGCCGTGCTCACAGCCCAGGTGGGAACCAGTCAGACCGAGAGCTTCTCGGAGGAAGTCGACTAGATGGGTACGGGGCTCAACGGCTCTGGTCACCGCAGTGCCATTCACCGTCAATTGAATTTCAATGCTCATTGGGTGTCATTCCCGTTAAACGATGGCACGTCGCAGCAGGACGCCCGCAAGATGCAGTTTGGTGGCTGCCTGATGGGTGAGGTCGCCCAATGCGTCAATGTCTTGCGACAGGCTCTTCACGGCGTCATCGAGCATCGACCCGGTCATGGCTTGACCCTGACCCAAGAGCGCCTCCGCTTGCTTGGCTCGCACCGGGCGGTCGGTCAAACCAAGATACGCGATGCGCAGGTCGGAGAAGCCGGCGCCCGTTCGATTTGCCCTGAGAGCCAGGCCTACGACGGCGTAGTCTCCATGTCGTCTGGCGAGTTCGCTGAAATGCTGGAGCTCTGCTGGATGGGTCAGGGGAAATTCGCAGGCCGAGATGATCTCATCTTGGGTAGCGGCTGTTGCGTACAGGCCCAAGAAGAAGTCCTTGGCGGCCACTCTGCGTTCGCCTTGCGCGCTCTTCAGCACAATCTCTGCGTCCAGTGCAAGCGCGCAAACCGGCCACTCCGCCGCAGGATCGGCATAAGCCAGCGAACCACCCAAGGTGCCTAAATTGCGAATGGCCCGGTGGGCGATGTGTGGTGCGGCCTGGGCAAGCATGGGGACGTGTTGCGCGATGAGTCTGGATCCCTCGATGGCGGTGTGAGTCACCAGGGCGCCAATGCGAAGCTTGTCACCTACGACCGCGATACCTTTAAGTTCTTCCAGACCATTGATGTCAATGAGGAGCCTGGGCTCCGATAGGCGCATGTTCAAAGTTGCGAGCAAGGTCTGTCCACCAGCGAGGATGCGTGCCTCATCACCGTGCTCGCCCATCAGCGCAAAAACGTCGGTGAGGCTCTTGGCCTTGAAATAATTAAACTGCGGGCTTTTCATAAGCAGTGCTTTCCAATCAGGATCAAGACGGTGGCAGCAATCATGCCGCCGATGAACCAATAAACTCTTGGGCTAGTCAAATTTCCGGCGCTCTCACTCTTGATCGGGGATGAATTTTCAGGCGATACCTTCTCTGCTTCGAGGCTTGGATGAGCACTCTCCTGGCGAGTGATCGTTGGACTGGCCGAGCCAGCTTCAAGGGTTTGCGTGAACGCCTTGAAAAAATCGTCGGCCATGGAGCGGGCGGTGGCATCAATCATGCGTCCGCCGACTTGCCCGAGTTTGCCGCCCACGGAGGCTTGAGCCGTGTAACTTACCAGGGTTCCCGCTTCGCTGGCCTGTAGTGCAATTTTTGACGAGCCTTTCGCAAACCCAGCCGCACCACCCGAGCCTTCAAACGCCAAGGTGTAGCCTTGAAGCGGCACGACATCGGACATATTAATTTTGCCATTGAACTTCGCCCGCACGGGGCCAAGTTTGACCGCCAATTTTGCGACCAAGGAAGTTGCATCAAGGCGCTCGAGAGACTCACAGCCAGTGATGCACTGCCGCAAAACTTCCTCGTTGTTGAGTGCCGACCAGACGACTTCTAATGGTTGGCGAATATTGGTGCTTCCTGTCAGTTCCATTTTTCCGAGTGAAGGCTTGCGACTTCAAAACTTCCTGTTGACCATTTGCTCAATATTGTGCATCATTACTGAACAGATGGTCAATATATGGTAACCCGCAATTATGCTCGTGCTCCTCTCAAGGTGCGGCAGAGACTCAGTCCAATAGACCGTGAGCAACAGATTGTTGCGGGTGCGATTGATTTTTTCTCGCGCCGGGGCCTGGATGCGCAAATTCGCGATCTCGCTAAAGAAATCGGGATTGCTCACACCTTGCTCTACCACTATTTTCCGACCAAACAAGCCTTAATTGATCGGGTGTACGAGGAGCTTTTTGTGGGTCGATGGGATTCCGCTTGGGAAGCATTGCTGGACGGTCCCTTGCCCCTCGAAGAAAAGTTGTGCGCTCTGTACGAAAGCTACTTGGCCGTGATTCTGACCCCAGAGTGGATTCGCATCATCGTCGGGTCTGGTTTGAGTGACGGCGTGATTCCAACGCGCTATTTTGCGATGATGAGAGAGCGCTTTTTTCCGCGCATTATTCGCGAAACCCGCAAAGCTTTCGCGATTCGTTCCCGCGCCAAGCCGGGCGTTCGTGAGCAAGCGCTTCTGATGGGTTTGCACGGGGGTCTGATTTACTCTCTCGGAATTTGGCCTCATGTCTATGGTCAAAAAATTGAGGGTGTTGGTCTCGATGAGCCTCTGTCCTTGTCGGTACGAAATATAATGATTCGGGATCGCGTTCAAGCTTATGTCTTGCAGGCGAAGACGATTCTCACGGGTGCCTCACTTGCGACGCCGCCCAAGCTGAAACCCGCTCTCAAAGCACTGAGGAAAGCTGCATGAAATTATCACTCAACCACTTCTCGATCCGCACCATGGATATTGAGGCGACCAGGCGCTTTTACGCAGCGATTCTTGGGCTTGAGGTCGGCCCGCGACCGCCGTTCCCTTTTCCTGGGCTTTGGCTTTACTCCGGTGATCACGGTGATTACGCCAACGCGGTCGTGCATGTGATTGGTTTGGATCCAAACGACCCGAACGGCTTGAATGAGTATCTGGGCGAGCGCGACAATACCGG
>JAYUOT010000073.1:0-3554 GCA_043760705.1 Betaproteobacteria bacterium | reverse complement strand
TGTTTGCCCGATTCGAGGTCGATGTAGCTGACCCGGCGCATCGGTATTGGGTAACGCTGGCTGGGTTGGAGTCCCGTCAGTTGAACCCACTCGTCGGCAGTGACGCCGGTGTTGGCCGTGAACGCTTGTCTGTGAACCACCCGACACTGCATGTTGCGCTTGGCACGGGTTACAAAGTAGGCTTTGGCGCACTCCAGGGTATACAGGCGCTTGAGATCGACATAGGCTTTGTCCATCACGTAGAACGCACCGGCTTCGATAAGTCCTTGATCCGCAAGGATATCGAGCATCTTTACATCTTGCATCTTGCCGTTGCTGATTGTGAATGAAACTGGGGATGGAGCCTCGCAGATCCAGCAAAGTATGCAGCTTGACGGCGGCTTTGGTTTGGCGAAACGGTGCCCAGGCAAACAACGACAGGCACAGATCGATAGTGGTGGAGTCGAGCGCGCAAACCGTCGCTTTGAGTTTGCCCAACAAAGGTCCGTTGAGCTTGTCGCCCGCGTAAAGTGCTGTCGCGGTGCCGATCAGGTGCTGGGCCAACTCGGCAAAAACTTGCCAAGGGCGCGTGGCGTTGGCGTGAGCCAAGGTGTTGCGCGAGATGCCCTTGCAGCGCAGACCCATGTGATACCACTGCGTACGTTCCATCCGCAAGTTGAGCTCGATACTTCGCAGCGAGTCGCGTCCAGCGAGTTGCGCGTAGGCCATGACGTAGAACTGATCGAGGCAGGAGAAGTCCTTGACCTTGTGCTGAGCGCGGTGGGATGTAACCATGCGCGAGAAAGCCTTGATCGGAAACTCGTGCATGAGTTGAGAGAAGACAAGTTGGCCCGCAAGCATGCCCGGTTGTACAAAAACGATTTATATCGAGGACAAACAAAATTGCCAATTTCTTCAAACAATTCATTAACTTATCAGCGTTCGGCTCGGTAACGTTGGGACACTAATTGGGGGACTATATGTTTGTCGATACTGCGTTGCAGCCCGTCGGGGCCCTGCTCGTGGGCAGAGACCACTTCAAGAGTTCTGACCCCAGCTCACTGAGTACACCCGTTTGCCGCAAATACCCTGACTTGGGGCTAAGCTGAGACGCAAAACTAACCTGGCAAGCTTTAGAGGGCTTCAATTTGATGGAAATTTCTCGTCTACTTCACTGATGAGTTGCAGAAAAAGCCGTTTGAATTGCCTATCCCCGACGGGGATGTGGTCACCTTCAACGCCCTCCTGTAGAAGTTCATGACTAATCTCGAACGGCTCGAAGCCGACTTGCCCTGAAGGTCCAGTGGTGACAATTCCACGGAATACCGTTAAAATGACTATCTAGATGGTCATTTAAGGGATGTCATGGGAGCCTATAGTGTGGCGCAAGCTAAAGCGCAATTGAGCGGCTTACTTTTAGCGGTCGAATCTGGTGAAGAGGTCGTCATAACGCGACGAGGTGTCGCAGTAGCTACACTTGCGCCCATCACCAGGCCGAGGGCCGCTGTTGATTGGACGCGTATTAAGAGTTTTCAGAAAAAAAGCGCAAAAGCGCTCTTCAAGTCAGAAGTAGATCTCACCGAGCTGGTTCGGAAGATGCGGGATGAATAGCTTCCTTGGCGAGCCAACCTTATGATTTTATATTTGGATACCGCGCTGCTTTTGTCGCTTCACCTTTACGATTCAAAAACTGAGTTGGTCACCAAAGCTGTTAGTAAAGGTAAGTATGAGTTTGGCGTGAGTGCCTGGTGTATTGCTGAAGTCGCGAGTGCTTTGGGAATATTGGTTCGCCGAAAAGAGATCGAATCAAAACTTGCTACTGAGGCGCTCAAAAACATTGAGCTATTCGTCGCCGAAAGTCAGATGTTCGCTATTGAATCCAATACCTTTCGCACTGCGACTCAATGGTTAAAGGATTTTAACTCGGGCTTACGGGCAGGGGACGCACTGCATGCCGCTGTATGCAAACTCAATGACATCACTCTGGCCACGACTGATCGCCAATGCATACGAGCAGTCAAAAGACTTCAGGTGAAGTGCTTAGCGCTTTAGCCTGCCCGGCCTGGAGTAAGAAATCTGTGCGCTTACGCACGGAAGGGGCGCGCATCGGTGTGCTTTACTAATAGCACTGAGATTTACGGAAAGGGATGATCATGCCTTCTACCGAATGGAGCGCAAAGCGCAAGCGTCAGTACCAGCACATTAAAGACAGCGTGTTAGCTCGGGGCGAGAGTGAAGGACTGGCCGAAGAAATCGCAGCCCGCACCGTTAATAAAGAGCGTGCTCAACATGGTGAGTCGGAGACCACAAGCCTGTCATCAGTCAATGATATATCGGCGAGTCGGCGAGGTGGGCTCAGGTCGCATCAAGGTGCCGGTGGCCGTACCGTGGCGCAACTTCGTAACGAAGCAAAGCAGCATGGAATCAAAGGCCGCTCCCTTATGAGCAAGGCGCAGTTGGAGAGCGCTCTAAGGCAATGAAGCGAACCGTCCCGCCGTATCGGAGTCAACGCATGTTTGTTCGACAACTTTGATGCGGCTGACAGGCCTGTCGTAGTGATCGATGGTATGAACGAGATTAATCCGTCTTCGTGTTTTCGGGTAAAGTAGCTGAAACAAATTTTGGAAACCGGGTTCAATGGCTATTTTCTGCACTCCTTGGTACTCCATGGCGTAATTCGACTCAACGCGGCAGGCGAGCCTGAGTTTGTAGAAACGTGCGCACCGAGCGATGAAGCCTTGAAAGAAGTGTTGCGCCGAATCATCCGCCGATTGATGAAGCACCTGGTGCGGCGTGGAATTCTTGTTGAGGATCAAGGCGAGCTGTATATGGCCGACCCTGAGGAGGATTCTTCCGAGGCCAGCCCGCTGAGAAGACTGCAAGCGGGCTCGGCGGTGTACCGAATTGCCTTGGGGAAAAGGGCAGGCCAGAAGGTGCTGACGATTAAAGGTCCCCCACCCGCCGAAGGCAAGGTCAAAAAGCAAGCCCTGTGTGCGAATGTGGACGGCTTTAGCCTGCATGCGGCGGTGCGGTGTGCGGCCCGCGAGCGCAAGAAGTTGGAGAGGTTGTGCCGGTATATCACGCGTCCAGCCCTGGCCAACGACCGAGTTCGGTGTAATGAGCTGGGCCAGGTGGTGCTGAAGCTCAAGACCCCGTGGAGAGATGGTACGACCCATCAGGTCATGTCGCCGTTAGAGTTCATGCAGCGCCTAGCAGCGTTGGTGCCCAGACCGAGACTGCATCTGATCCGGTTGCACGGCGTGGTGGCACCGAACTCCAAGTTGCGGGCTAGAGTGGTGCCCAAGCCTGAGCAAGCGTCTGCCCCGGAGGCCCCGGCAGACTTGGGCGAAGCCCAGAGACTACGCCCAGCGCATATCGGCTGGGCAAAGCTTCTGAAGCGGGTGTTTAACCTGGACCTCGAACACTGCCCGAACTGTGGGGCAGAGCTGAGGATCATTGCTGCGATTGTGCAACGATCAAGCGTTGAGAAGATTCTCACGCACTTGGGGCTCGAGGCTAGGAGCGTGGGGGGCAGAAGGCGTGCCAGCGAGACTGGCGAAAATCGAGAACAGTTT
>JAYUOT010000072.1:0-7294 GCA_043760705.1 Betaproteobacteria bacterium | reverse complement strand
GGTGGAGCGCGTACCCCGGCCATGTTGGCCCTCAATCCCAACGGCCATTTACCCGTATTGGACGATGACGGGATCATCGTTTGGGAATCGATGGCCTGCTCGCTGTATCTCGCCAAAAAATACACCGGTGAAATAGCCCAAAGCGAAGGCCTTCCTTGTCTTGGTGCGCTCAGTCTTGCCGAAGAAGCAGACATTTTGCGGTGGACGTTCTGGACCGTGACCGAGGTTGAAAAAGATGCACTCATCGTTTTGGAGCATCGTCTTGTCATGCCCGAAACTCGGCGCGACCCTAGCTACGCCGAAAAAGCAGAGAAGCGCCTCATGGTGCCCTTACGAGTATTGGAGACCCATCTCGCGACCCGCTCCTATGTCGCGGGTGAGCGTTTCACCGTGGCCGATATCAATGTCGCCTCAGTCGTCACCTGGATCCGACCGGCCGCGCCAATGCTGGCCGGATTTCCTAAAGTCTCGGCATGGTTAAAGCTGTGCCTGGATCGTCCGGCTCAATTACGAGTGCGCGAGATGGCGCGCTCAGATTCAAGGCTTGCACTTTGAAAAGTTTCTATGCGGCCCTGGCGTCGCTTTCCGTGTTACTAGCCCCACTTCAAGTGACGCAGGCACAAACGCTCAGGGTAACAGGCGCAGGCGATCTCTCGGGTCTGGACCCACACTCGCGTAACGAAGCCTTCAGCAATCGTTTTTTGCGACAAATCAACGAGCCTCTTTTGCGGCGCGACGCGGCCCTCAAAATTATTCCGGGTTTGGCGGTTTCTTGGGGCAATCCTAGTGCACTCATTTGGAGGTTAAAACTGCGCCCCAGTGTGCAGTTCGCCAATGGCGAAGCCTTCAGCGCTAACGATGTTGTATTCTCCATCAAACGCGCGCAACATGAGCATTCCGCAGTTCGACACTATGCTGAGGGTTTAGGACAAGTCAGCGCCCTTGACCCACTCACCGTTGAGTTTCAAACCAGCCAACCTAACCCGGTGTTCCTTGAGCAACTGGCCTTAGTTCCCATCATGAGTGCGTCCTGGACTCAGGCCAAAGGGTGCCTGGCCCCAGCCAGCTTCAAGCAAAAGCAAGAAACTCCGTGCACCACCAGTAGCAACGGCACGGGAGCCATGAAAGTCACCGAGTGGAAGGTTGGCCTGCTAACGCGATACGAACGCAATGCTCGTTGGTGGGGTGACTGGAAGCTGGCCCAATCAAACGTGCAATCGATCGTGTATCGGCCAGCGGCTTCCTCCGCATCACGCCTCGCCGGACTTCTGGGTGGCGACGTTGATTTGATTTTTGATGCCAGCCCTACAGAAGTGGTACAACTCGAAAAGCAAAGCAGTTTCCAGGTGCTGCGGGTGGTTGAAAATCGTACCATTTACTTTGGATTCAATCAAAAAAACACAGGACCAACGACGCAAGCGCTTCAGTCTTTGCTCGTCAGAACCGCGCTCGCCCAAGCCATCGACTACGACGGGCTACAGAAGAAAATTTATCGCGGCTACTCTGAGCCAACTTTTTCCATGGTCATGAGAGGGGCAGTTGGTCATCGTCCCGAGCATGAAGCGCATCCCCAATATGATGAGCAAAGAGCTAGAACTTTGCTTGCGCAGGCCGGCTTCAAGGATGGCTTTGCGCTGCGCCTGGGTTGCCCCAGCGACCGTTATCCTAGTGATATGGCTCTTTGCACAGCCGTCGCAGCCATGTGGACAAAACTAGGCATCAAAGTCTCACTGGTTTCTCAGCCGAAGACCGCGTACTTCGGCAACCTAGAAAGTCTTGACAAACATTTCGATATTTTTCTGATGAGTTGGGGCGGCTCGACCACCGACACCGCCTTTACGCTCGGCCCACTTGCGCACACTCAAAATACTCTCGGAGAAGGCTCAGACAACTACGGCAGAATTTCTAACCCCTCAATTGATGAGCTTTTGGCCAAGGCCAAGTTCGAAATGCGCGCAAGCGTACGCGAAAAACTATTGGCCGACGCGCTGAGCGAACACAATAAGCAAATTCATCACCTGGCTATCAACCGCCAGATGTTGATCTGGGTTGCCAAGAAGTCGCTCCAAAGCACCCTGCGGGCCGATGGCATGCTCGACTTCGCGCAGTTGAACATCGCTCCCTGAGCCCATCCTGGCGAATTGCCCAAAAATCGGAACGAAAAATTCAAGTTCGTCCAGAGCCGTCAGTCAGCCGTAAGCAAACATCTATACCCTCCGTCTCTCTTATAAACATATAACGGAGGCAATGTGGCAGCGATACACCCCAGCACAAATGTTGTGCAAGTCACCAAGGCCGAGGAGCGGAAAGTCATTTTCGCCTCGTCGCTAGGGACGGTTTTTGAATGGTACGACTTTTATCTTTTCGCCGTTTTGGCGATTTTCTTTGTCGATAAATTTTACCCACCCGGCAATCCTACGGTCGCCCTACTGGCTTCATTGGCAACCCTGGCCGCAGGCTTTCTGGTTCGACCTTTCGGCGCGCTCGTATTTGGCCGCATCGGCGACCTGATTGGCCGCAAGTACACCTTCCTGGTCACCATTTTGTTGATGGGCGGCTCCACGGCTGCGCTGGGTTTCTTACCAACCTATGCACAAATCGGTGACGCAGCCTGGATCATCTTGTTGCTCTTGCGCTTGCTGCAAGGCTTGGCACTCGGCGGCGAATACGGCGGCGCAGCGACCTATGTTGCGGAACACGCACCTGCCAACGGTCGCGGCCTGTCAACGGCTTGGATTCAAACCACGGCAACCCTCGGCTTGTTCTTGGCCCTGATCGTGATCTATCTTTGCCGCACGAATATGCCCGTCGAGGAGTTCAAACAGTGGGGATGGCGTATTCCTTTCTGGCTGTCGATTCTTTTGCTGGTTTTTTCGCTCTACATTCGCTTAAAACTCAACGAATCGCCACTCTTCCAGAAAATGAAAGCAGAAGGCAAGGGCTCTAAATCGCCGTTGACCGAAAGCTTCTTGCGCTACCCTAACAACAAGTATGTGTTGCTAGCTCTGTTGGGCGCAACAGCCGGTCAAGGCGTGGTCTGGTATACCGGCCAGTTCCAAGTGCTGTTCTTCCTGCAAAACGCCGCCAAGGTCGACTTCCAGACAACCTATCTCTTGTTGGCTATTGCCTTGTTGTTATCCACACCGCTCTTTCTCTTCTTTGGATGGTTGTCGGACAAAATCGGCCGCAAGTGGATCATCTTGACTGGCTGCGCTCTGGGTGCCTTGACCTACTTCCCCTTGTTCAATGCCTTAACCGAAGCCGCGAATCCAGCCTTGGTCAAAGCGACTCAAGAAACACCTGTCGTGGTGCGTGCGGATCAATCCGGCGGTAAGTGCGACTTCAGCTTTTTTGCGTCTCTTTTGCCACAGCATGACGACCACAAAAAGGATTGTGTGAAGGTCAAGAAGCAGCTTACCGGTGCTGGTGTGAATTTCACCTACGGCGATGCTTTGCCGGATGCGCCGATCGCTGTTCTGGTCAAGGATTCAGTGGTGAAGAGCACGGATCCCAAAGCCATCGCGGCTGCTTTGAAGGCTGCTGGGTATCCTGAAAAGGCCGATCCCGATCAAATCAACAAACCAAAAGTAGTTGGCATCATCTTTATTTTGATGATCTATGTCACGATGGTTTATGGCCCGATTGCAGCGTTACTGGTTGAACTATTCCCAACCAAGATTCGCTACACCTCAATGTCCCTGCCTTACCACATTGGTAACGGCTGGTTCGGAGGCTTCCTGCCGTTTACCGCGACGTTCTTGTCGATTGCGGCTGGAAATATTTATCAGGGCCTCTGGTATCCCATCATCATCGCCTCAATGACCTTTGTGATTGGTGCGTTGTTCTTGCCAGAAACCAAGAATATGGATCTTCACCGTACGGAGTAACCCACAGGAGTGCGCCGATGCTGGGCGCACGAGAAAAAAGGATCGTTCATCGAACGATCCTTCGCAATACTCGGGGCAGTCATTCGCTTGAATGACTGCCCTTATTTTTTGTACTAAGCGGCCACCCGTTTGATCTCAATCGTCTGATGGCCCGTCACACCGCTGGGCGCACCGCCGCTTTCAAACTCCCGCAGCAAGCCTTTCACCTTCTCAGCGGCGATCTTGACGTTGCGCTCTTTGACATGTCCATAGCCGCGAATATCTTCCGGAACGGTGGCAATGCTCAGCGCCGTCTTATGGTTGGCCGGAGAAAGCTTGTTCAATAGGCCCTCAATTTGTAAACGGTACTCGGCAATCAAAGCACGCTCCATCCGGCGCTCTTCAGTTTTACCAAACATATCCAGGGCCGTTCCGCGCAATCCCTTCATTTTCGCGAGGAGCCCGAAGGCCTTCATCATCCAAGGCCCATAGGTTTGCTTGATGAGCTCGCCTTTCTCATTTTTCTTAGCCAAAAGCGGCGGGGCCAAGTAGAACTTGAGCGAATATCCAGGCTCAAACTGAGCATCCAACTTTGCCTTGAAGGCCGGATCGGTGTAGAGCCGAGCCACCTCATACTCATCTTTATAAGCCATTAATTTATAAAGATACTTGGCAACAGCTTCCGTAAGCTTTTCGCCCAGAGCCAGCTTTGATTCTTCAGCCCGTACCTTGTTCACAAAACTTTCGTATTGCCGGGCATACGTAATGTTTTGATAGGCCGTCAAGAGATCCACTCGCCTGGCAATTAAATCATCCAGCGACTTAGGTCTTTGCAGACTTGGCACAATCGATACAACTTGTGCTGGCGCCGCGATACGTGTAACGGCCGCCAGGTCTTGCGCCGCATAGCGCCCCCAATCAAAGGATTTCTGATTGAACGCAATCGACACGCCATTGAGTTCAATGGCTTTCATTAAAGATTCTGCGCGCACCGGTAGCCAACCCTTTTGATAGGCATAGCCCAGCATGAACATATTGGTGGCAATGGCATCCCCCATGAGGCCGGTGGCGAGCTTATTGGCCTGCACGAAATCTGCATTGGCCGCACCAGACGCCTCTTGAATGGCGCTTTCCATGGCGCCTTCAGGCGCCAGCCAATTGCCATCCTTCACAAAGGCCGCCGTAGGCGCGGTCGTCGCGTTCACCAGAACATGAGTGCGTGCCGGGTCCATACGCTGCAGGCAATCTTTGCCGGCCGTCACGATGATGTCGCAACCCAAAACCAAGCTCGCAGCGCCCGTGCCCACACGAGTGGAGTGAATATCTTCGGCGCGATCCGCAATCCACACATGACTGACAGCGGGCCCTCCTTTTTGGGCCAAGCCCGACATATCCAATACCGACGCCGCCCGGTTCTCCAAATGGGCGGCTACCGCAACGATCTGGCCTATCGTGATCACACCGGTACCCCCGATGCCAGCCACCAGAATCCCGTAAGGCTGACTGCAACTGGCCAGTACCGGCTCCGGGAAGGAAGGGAAGACCGGAGCGGATGAGACGCTAGCCTGATCACTCGTATTTTGTTTCGGGCGGCGCACTTGCCCGCCTTCCACGGTCACAAAGCTCGGGCAAAAACCCTTTACACAAGAAAAATCCTTATTGCACGAGCTTTGATTAATCCTGCGCTTGCGGCCGAGCTCAGTATCCAGGGGTTCCACCGAGATACAGTTCGAGGCCACGGAGCAATCACCGCAGCCTTCACAAACGGCATCATTGATAAAAGCACGACGCGCTGGATCTGGAAACTCATTGCGCTTGCGCCGACGACGTTTCTCGCTGGCACAGGTTTGATCGTAAATAATCGCCGAGATTCCGCCGTGCTCACGCAACTCTTTTTGCACTGCATCGAGTTCGTCGCGATGTCGGATGGTGACACCTGGCGCCCATGCCAAACCTGCGGGATACTTCTCTGGCTCGTCGGTCACTACGACGACCGGCTTCACGCCCTCGCCATACAACTGCTGAGAAATAGTGATCGGATTCAGGTTGCCGTCGTGCCGCTGTCCGCCTGTCATGGCGACTGCATCGTTGAATAGAATTTTGTAGGTTGCATTGACCCCACTGGCGACGGCGGCTCGAATCGCCAGAAGACCTGAGTGGAAATAGGTGCCGTCTCCCAGGTTTACAAACACATGCTTTTCTTGGGTGAAGGGAGCATGACCGACCCAGGTCATGCCTTCTGCGCCCATATGGGTAAACGTTGATGTATTGCGATCCATCCACTGGGCCATGTAATGGCAACCGATGCCCGCGAGTGCGCGCGAGCCCTCGGGTACTTTTGTGGATGTATTATGAGGACAGCCTGAGCAAAAATAAGGCTGACGAACGGCGATGATGCCGCTCTTCGCCAAACCACCTTCTTTTTGATCGAGATAATTTACTCGAGCCAAAATATGGTCATGCAAGACACGACCCAGATCATCGTGCAGTGAAGGCAGCAGGCGTGAGGCGATCATGCGCGACACCAGACCCGGCGTTAACTCCCCGTGCAATGGTAAAAGTGAGGCGCCCCGTTCATCTTGCTTGCCAACGACCCGAGGGACCTTCCTGCCCGCTTGAGCTTCGTGGAACAAGATTTCCTTAATTTGCGATTCGACGAAAGGACGCTTTTCCTCAATGACAATAATTTCGTCCAGGCCTTGTGCGAAGGCAAGCACACCATGCTCCTCCAAAGGCCAGGTGCATCCGAGCTTATAAAGACGTAGTCCGTGTTGCTCAGCGAGCAGGACATCGATCCCTAGGTCGGCCAATGCTTGACGCAAATCTCGATAGGCCTTGCCAGCCGACACAAAACCAATTCTTGCCTTGACAGGATTCCACTCTAAACGATTCAGGTGATTGGCGCGAATATAGGCCTTCACCGCCGGCAACTTAAAGTTAAGAAGACGGTCTTCTTCGGCGATAAAATTATGCTCAGAGGGGCGAATCGATAAACCACCCGGCGGCATCGGGACATCTTGCGGCAAAATCGGTTGCACTCGATTTGGGTCGAGTGAAACGGTCGCACCCGACTCCACAATATCCGTCACACACTTCATGGACACCCAGAGGCTCGCAAATCGGGACATGGCCCAGGCATGTATGCCGAAATCCAAAATATCCTGCACCGAGGCGGGATACAACACCGGTGTCGACACGGCCTGGAGGATTTGCTCGCTCTGATGTGCCGTGGTGGAGGATTTCGCGCCATGATCATCTCCGGCCAAGGCAATCACCCCTCCGAACGGTGCCGTACCCGCCATATTGGCATGCTTAAAAACATCACCACAGCGATCAACCCCTGGGCCTTTTCCATACCAAATACTGAACACGCCGTCGTATTGAGCTCCCGAGAACATGTTGACTTGCTGCGTGCCCCAAATGGCGGT
>JAYUOT010000071.1:0-19146 GCA_043760705.1 Betaproteobacteria bacterium | reverse complement strand
GCTCAACATCATCCCCCATCAAAGTAGTAAAGATCTGATCCGCAGCAATCGCGTCTTCAATCTGAACTTTGAGTAACGTACGGACAGAAGAGTCCATCGTAGTATCCCAAAGCTGCGAAGCATTCATCTCGCCCAGCCCCTTATAGCGTTGACGCCCCACACCACGCTCGGCATCGGCTAGCAGCCATTTCATGGCCGTGCGGAAGTTACTCACGCTTTGTGATTTAGCCTTATCGCCTTCCCCGCGACGAATCTCGGCACCGGCCACCAGTAATCCATTGGTGGTGTCGGCCGACTCTCTTAGGGCTTTGTAATCGGCTGACATCAGGAAGTCTGCATCGATGAAGGTGAATTTGTAGTTGCCGTGGATGTGGCGGGATATTTGCAGGCGCCAGGCTTCTTTGGCGTCGTCGTATTGCACGGTGACCACTGGCGTTTGCGAAGCCACGCCGGTCATTTTCTTCATGCCTTCGTGCAGGGCGGCGGCGCTGGCGGTGCTGGTGGCTTCACTGGTCAGGTCGATGGTGACGCCGTCCAGTATGGCGCGCATGGCATCGGGTTCGATCATTCGGGTCAGGCGGTCGATGACGGCTTCGGCGATCAGGAACTTTCTGGCGAGCTCGCCCAGGGCGTCGCCGACGATGGGCATGGCATCGGTCCCGGGGACGAGCTCGGCGGTATTCAGGGCCAGGCGCAGCATGTACTGGTTGAGCTCTTGGTCGTCTTTCAGGTAGCGCTCTTCTTTGCCGTGCTTCACTTTATAAAGCGGTGGCTGGGCAATGTACACATAGCCGCGCTCGATCAGTTCCGGCATTTGGCGGAACAACAAGGTGAGCAACAAGGTGCGGATGTGGCTGCCGTCGACGTCAGCATCAGTCATGAGGATGATGCGGTGGTAGCGGATTTTATCGGCGTTGAATTCCGGGCCGATGCTCGTTCCCAGTGCCGTGATGAAAGTCGCGATTTGCTCGCTGGTGATGAGCTTGTCGAAGCGGGCCTTTTCAACGTTGAGCACTTTGCCGCGTAGCGGCAGGATGGCTTGAAATTTGCGGTCGCGGCCCTGCTTGGCGGAGCCTCCGGCGGAGTCGCCCTCGACGATGAAGATCTCGCATTTGGCGGGGTCTTTTTCTTGGCAGTCGGCGAGCTTGCCGGGCAGGCCTACGCCGTCGAGCAAGCCTTTGCGGCGGGTCATGTCGCGCGCTTTTCGGGCGGCTTCGCGAGCACGGGCGGCGTCGATGATTTTGCCAACGATGATTTTTGCATCGGCAGGTCGCTCTTGCAAAAAGTCCTCGAGGGCTTTGGCGACAATTTCTTCCACCGGCGCGCGTACCTCGGAGGACACCAATTTGTCTTTGGTTTGCGAGGAGAACTTGGGCTCGGGTACTTTGACGGAGAGCACACAGGCCAGTCCCTCGCGCATGTCATCACCCGTCGTTTCGACCTTGGCTTTTTTGGCGGCCTCGCTCACTTCGATATATTTGTTGATGACGCGGGTCATCGCGGCGCGCATACCGGTGAGGTGGGTGCCGCCGTCCCTCTGGGGAATGTTATTGGTAAAGCACAGCACTTGTTCGTTGTAGGTGTCGCTCCACTGCATGGCGACCTCCACCGTAATCTCTAAGCCAGCATCATTGAGTTTGGAGCCAGTGGCGTAGAAAATATTGGGATGGATGGTGCTCTTGGCTTTGTTGATGTATTCCACGAAGCCTTTGATGCCCCCGGCAAAGGCGAAGTCTTCTTCTTTGCCGTTGCGCTGGTCGACCAGCTTGATCTTCACACCATTGTTGAGGAAGCTGAGCTCGCGCAAACGCTTGGCGAGAATGTCGTAATGAAATTCAATGCCTGTAAAAATTTCATCATCGGGCATGAAGTGAATTTCGGTGCCGCGTTTGTCGGTGGTGCCTGTCACTTGCATGGGCGAGACTTCAACGCCGTCGATCAGTTCGATCACGCGGTTTTGAGGAATGCCTTTCTCAAAGTGCATGGTGTACACCTTGCCGTCGCGCTTGACGACCATGCGTAACCACTTCGACAGGCCATTGACGCAGGACACTCCCACGCCGTGCAGGCCACCCGAGACTTTGTAGCTGTTCTGGTTGAACTTGCCACCGGCATGCAATTCGGTCAGAGCGATCTCAGCGGCCGAGCGTTTGGGCTCATGCTTGTCGTCCATCTTCAGGCCAGTGGGGATGCCGCGGCCATTGTCGGTCACCGAGATGGAATTATCGGTATGGATGGTGATGACGATTTCGTCGCAGTGGCCCGCCAGGGATTCGTCGATGGAGTTGTCCACCACTTCGAACACCAGATGATGCAGGCCGGTACCGTCCGAGGTGTCGCCAATGTACATGCCGGGGCGCTTGCGCACGGCTTCCAGGCCTTCGAGAATCTGGATCGAGCTACTGTCGTACAGGTTGGGATCGCTGGTGCCTTTGGGGGCATTGCTTTCGCCGGGCGCACTGAGCTTGGAGTCGGCCAGGGCGGCGGCGGCGAGGGCCGCGGCCTCAGCAGCCGTTGCAGCGGCAAGTGCGACGGCCGCCTCATCGACGACAGCAACAGTCTTGTTAGTTACTTTACTTGAACTCATAGTCTTTAAATTCTCATCGGCATGACGACATACTTGAAGTTGTCGTCATCGGGGACGGTCACGAGGGCTGAGGTATTGGCATCGCCGAAACTCAGTTGTACTTTATCGGTCTTGAGATTACTCAAAACGTCTTGTAGGTATTGCACGTTAAAGCCAATCTCCAGGGCCTCTTGGTGGTAGTCCACTTCAATTTCGTCCATGCCCTCTTCTTGGTCGCTGTTGGTGATTTGCACTTTCAGGACGGAAGGTGCAACCCCGAGGCGGATCCCTTTGAATTTTTCGTTGGTGAGAATCGAGGCGCGCGACAGCGAAGCGGCCAGCACCGTGCGATCAACGATGACGTGTTTGTTGTAGCCCTGGGGGATCACGCGCTGATAGTCAGGGAATTTTCCTTCGACTAATTTGCTGATCATCTCAACGTCGCCAAAGCGGATGCGCACCTGGTTGGCGGCAATGTCGAGTGATACCAGCTCGTCAGTATCGGAAAGTAAGCGCTGCATTTCGATCACGGACTTACGCGGCAGAATCACTTCTTGCTTGGCCAGCATGGCTCCTTCAATGCGGCGTTGGCAGAAGGCGAGGCGGTGACCATCGGTGGCGACCACTTTGACCATATCGCCTTCGGTGACGAGCAGCAGGCCATTGAGGTAGTAACGGATGTCTTGCTGCGCCATGGCGAAATGCACCATGTGGAACAAGGCTTTGAGTTGGTTCTGGGGCAGCTTGAACGAGGCTGCAAAGCTCTGATTGATGGCGACCTTGGGGAAGTCCTCGGCGCCGAGCGTTTGCAGGCTGAAGCGGCTTTTACCGGCTTGCAGCGTCGCCTTCTTATTGGCGAGCTGGATCGAGACTTCCATGTCCTCAGGAAGCGACCGCAGGATGTCGATAAGTTTGCGCGCGGAGACGGTGGTCTCGATGTCGTCCTTACCCACGCCGAGTTGCGCGGAGGTTTGGATTTGAATTTCCAGATCGGTGCCCAGGAAATTAATATTCTCGGCTTTTTTACTGATCAGTACATTGGCGAGTACGGGGAGCGTATGTCGTTTCTCAATAATGCCTGCCACGGTTTGAAGTGGCTTGAGGATCGCATCTCTGGTGGCCTTAATTGCTTGCATGGCTGTCCTTAGTATCTCTTTAACTTTTTAATTATTTAAATTGTTACTGTTGTTGTAGTGATCAATAAATTGTGGATAGGGTGGAAAAACTGTTTGGGTTCAAGGGCTTGGCCGAAGCATAGCTAGGGGTCAAAGCGCTTGAGCTGACATGGGTTGTTTTGAACAAGTGGGGCTTTTTGAAAAGTTGTTCGAAAACTGTTCGAGCGCCGTGCACAGCTTGGGCTGGTTTGTTCAATGGTTGTTGTACTAAGTTAGCCACTGGTTGTTCAACTCGTTGTTCAACGGCGGATCGAGCGGTCGGTTTAAGTTGTACAGAGTTGTTAGCGCAGTTGAGGTGATTGATGCACAAGCTGTTCAAGGTTTTCGCGGTGGTTATCCACAGGCTTTGGATGTAATGGATGACAGACGCCATCATTCGATTGGCGAAGCGTCTCGCAAAGTTCAGCACGAGGGAGATGGCGAAATATTTTGTCATCACGCCCTCAAACTTTGTTCAAGCACATGGAGCTTGCGATTTTCTTCAGAATCTTTTTGGCGCAGCTCGGCAATCTTCTTGACCGCATGCATCACAGTAGTATGATCACGTCCACCGAAGGCTTCGCCAATCTCCGGGAAGCTTTTCTGTGTGATCTCTTTGGCGAAATACATGGCGACTTGGCGAGCCAGTGCGATATGGGCAGGCCTGCGCTTGCTGTACATATCAGCTACTTTGATCTTGTATTGATCGGCGACGATTCTTTGAATCTGTTCAATTGAGATGGGGGGGCGATTCAGCTCTAACAAATCGTTGAGGGCTTCACGCGCCAGGTCGACACCGATAGTGCGATTGCGAAAGCGAGCGAAGGCGATCACTCTTAACAGTGCGCCCTCTAACTCCCGTACGTTACTGCGTAAATGTTTGGCAATGAATTGGGCCACATCATTGGGCACATCGGCGTTCAGGCCTTCGGCCTTCTTCAATAGAATCGCCGTGCGGGTTTCGATATCGGGCTGTTCAATCTCGACGATAAGTCCGGAGCTTAAGCGCGACTTCAAGCGATCTTGAAACTCACCTAACTCCTTGGGGTAGGTGTCGCTGGTGATCATCAACTGCTTGCGTGAAGAGAACAAAGCTTCGAAGGTATAGAAGAACTCTTCTTGAGTACGCTCTTTGCCACCTAGAAATTGAATGTCGTCGATCAGTAAGAGATCGAGGTTTTGGTAGCGCTGTTTGAACTCCTGCGGGTTCTTGCGTTGAATAGCGCGCACCATCTCTTCGAAATATTCCTGTGCGTGAACATATTGCACGCGCAGGTTGGGGCGCAGACCTTGCATGGCGTTGCCGACGGCATGGAGGAGATGAGTCTTGCCTAAACCGACACCACCCACCACCACGAGTGGGTTGTATTGACGACCGGGTTTGTCGACGATTTCCATCGCCGACGATAAAGCCATTTGGTTGCCGCGCCCTTCAACGAACTCCCCGAAGGTGAGATCGCGTCGCAGGCGGCTGGCGCGGTCGTAGTGCGAGGCATCGTCGAGCGCATCACCATGATCGGTGGCTTGTAGACGAGGGTCTTGGAGTGCGGTGCGGATGCGAGGGGTGAGTTGGAGGGGCGCGCTGACGGAGCTTGCCTGGTGTCCCGCATGGGTATTGTGAATACCGGTATTGAGCGCGTCCTTGCCCAAGCTGCTACTGGCGGCAAGTCCGCCGCCTGCGGGCATAGCTCTGCTATTTTCGGCAAAAAGTTGACCATCGGTTCGCGTTGCGGCCAAGGTTTCAAGCATGATTTCGCTGCTTTCTTCCAAGTCGCCGAAGACAGGATCGGGCTCAATATCGTCTAAAGTGTGTAGTTCCAGACTGATTGTGGTGTGGGGCGAAAATAATTCGCGCACCACGGCCATTAATTGCCCCTCGAACTGATCTTTGATCAAATTGAGTTTGTAGGCGCTGCGGACCCCAATACGAAGTTTGTGTTCACTCTCATCAAAACCTATAAAGCGCAGGGGTTTAATCCACGGACGAAACTGCTCCGAGGGCATCTCAGATTCGAGCCTTGCAATACAGGAGAGCCAACGATTGAGCATGAACGGGGGGTCTTTTTGAATAACCCGCTATTTTACCTTTTCGCGGGAAAGGACATTCGCGGTAAAATAAAAGGTTCCCCGAACGGAATTCCTTCGGAGCTCTCCTTCGGCCTTATTCTTAGAGTAGATTCTCATGAAACGTACTTTTCAACCTTCAGTTACCCGTCGCAAGCGCACTCATGGCTTTCGTGTCCGCATGAAAACCCGGGGTGGCCGCGCCGTTTTGAATTCACGCCGTGCCAAGGGCCGCAAGCGTTTAGCGGTCTAAGAGCGAGCCCGGCGCCTAAGCGTTTTGTACCTTTAATTTCCTTGCTCTTTCCTTTAAGAGTGTCGCAAAGTTTTTTGAGGGGATGTTGAATGCCCTCGACGGACCCTGCTCTGACTACCCAAGCTACTGGATCCCCTGAATCGATTGCGAAGCGGTCCGATTTAGCGGCTCGGCCGTCGCGTCCCTCCAAAGGCGGCCCTCGGCGTTTCCCTAGTGCCGTGCAAACGGCTCACTTCAAGGCCTTTTGGGTCAAGCCTGTGGAAGGTCAATCCATGACACGGGATTTAGTGCAGACGGTGATTCCCAAGCGCTTGTTGAAAAAGGCGGTAGATCGAAACGGTTTGCGGCGGGTGCTGAGGGAGTCGGTCAGGGTGACACTAAAGGACGCCGTGATCAGGGAAACGCAGCCGGAAAAGCAACAAAACACGTCAGGCGCGCGTACCGAAGCTCGACAGATGCCCACGCCGAGGGTGGTATTGACCAGTGCTCGTGGGTTTGCGGAGCAGGCGTCGCGGCATGCGCTGAAAAGTGCATGGCGTGTGGAGTTGGATCAGTTGTTGTCTTTGCTTGCCGTGCGTTTGAAATATTAAAGCGCGCGGTCTTGAGAGTAATATTTTGAGCCACACCGTTTTGAGCGACATGGTTTTGAGAGCGTCCGTCATGAGAGACGCGCCTTGAAAGATTTGTTGTTAGGTTTGATCTGGATTTACAAAACGGCGCTGAGCCCTTTTTTGGGGGCGTGTTGTCGGTTTTTCCCGAGTTGTTCTGAGTACACGGCGCAAGCAATTGAGTTGCATGGCGCGGTAGCCGGAACGTATTTGGGTGCGAAAAGAATTTTGCGCTGTCGCCCAGGTGGCGGCAGTGGTGTTGATGAAGTACCTCAACAGTGTCCGCGTTGTGTTCCCTTATTTAAGCGCGGTTAGTGTTTACAAGAAAGTCGTAGGGTTTTAAATGATGCAGTCGCAAAGAACGATTCTTTGGGTCGTGTTCTCCATGTCTTTGCTGTTCCTCTGGGACGCTTGGCAAAAATCTGAGGGCAAGCAATCCTTGCTCGGTGGCTTGTTTAAAACCGAGGTGAGCCAACCCGCGGGGCCGAAGCCCGCGCCGGGTAAGTCGGATGCGAGTGTGCCGTCGGCGACCATGCCAGCGGTGCCGGGTGCGAGTTCGTCCACCACGGGCGCGACGGTGCCCGGAGCTGCGGGCGCGAATGGCGCTACTCAGAATGGCACCCCCCCGAACGGTGCAGCCCCTGGTACGGCCGTACCAGCGTCTGCCGCTACGCCGGTGGTGAGCCTGGCCAATGATGTGCTGAAGTTGTCGATTGACACCGGTGGCGGTCAGGTTAAGCGGGCCGAGCTGTTGAAGCATCGCGACCTGGAAAAGAAAGACTCGAATGTGGTCTTGCTCGAAGAGGTGACGGGCTCAACGTATCTTGCACAAAGTGGCTTTATCGGTGCACCGGCTGGCGCTACAGGTGTGCCGGCCGAGGCTCAACAAACCTTCCCAACCCATCGCACCACTTATGCGGTCGTGCAAGATGCGAAGACCGAAGGCAACACCACGACTTTAAAGCTGGCGGCAGAATCCGGCGGCTTGAAAGTGCTGCGCACGTACACGTTGACCAAGGGTAACTACTTGGTCACATTCAAAGACGAGTTGACCAATACCAGTGCGGCCGCGTTCAAGCCGATTCAGTATCTACAGTTGGTGCGAGATTCAAACAAGCCTCCGGGTGAGTCGCAGTTCTATTCGACGTTTACCGGGCCGGTGATTTATACCGACGAAAAGAAGTTTGAAAAAATCGATTTCAAGGATATTGAAAAGCAAAAAGCCGATCTGCATAACAAGGCTTCGAGCGAGGGCTGGGTGGGCATGATTCAGCATTACTTTGTCTCGGCCTGGGTGCCTGAGGGTAAAGTGGCTCGCGAGTTTTATACCCGTAAGGTGGACTCGAATTTGTTCGCGGTGGGATTTAAACAGGCTTTAGCAGATCTCGCGCCAGGAGCGAGCCTCGCGACCACGGCGAAGCTTTATATCGGCCCACAAGATCAGAGCATTTTGGAGAAGGTCGCCCCTGGTCTCGACTTGACGGTGGACTACGGTTGGCTGACACCGGTGGCCAAACCCATCTATTGGCTCCTTGGATATCTGCACAATGTGGTGCTGAACTGGGGTTGGGCGATTGTGTTGTTGACGATTGTCATCAAGACCTTGTTCTTCCCGCTGCAAGCGGCCAGCTATCGCTCGATGGCGCGCATGAAGGCGGTGACGCCTCGCATGACGGCGATTCGTGAGCGTTACGGCAGCGACCGGGTGAAGATGAATCAGGCGATGATGGAGCTGTACAAAACCGAGAAGATCAACCCGATTGGTGGATGCTTGCCGATTGTGGTGCAGATCCCCGTGTTTATTGCCTTGTACTGGGTGCTCTTGGCCTCGGTGGAAATGCGCAACGCGCCGTGGATAGGCTGGATTAAAGATTTGGCCGCGCCGGATCCTTTGTATCTCTTGCCTCTGATCATGGCCGGTACGATGTTTATTCAAGTGAAGCTCAATCCGAAGCCGCCCGATCCTGTGCAAGCCAAGGTGATGATGTTCATGCCCTTGATGTTCTCGGTGATGTTCTTCTTTTTCCCCTCTGGTTTGGTGTTGTATTGGTTGGTGAACAACTTGTACTCGATTGCTCAGCAGTGGGTGATCACACGCAAGATGGAAGGCAAGCCGATCTTCGGAAGAGCGCCGCCTGGCAAGGCTTAACGCCCAATGTCTCGCCGCGATTTGATTGTGGCGATTGCCACGGCCCCTGGCCGTGGTGCGGTGGGAATGGTCCGGGTGTCCGGGCCAGATTTAAAGGCGCTGATCGATTCGTTATTTTCAGCGCTTTTTTCCGACCAGAATTTGCCAGCGTGGCCTCCGACCGACTCGCCACTCGTAGCCGCTGCATCCCCATCCCCTGCCTCGGCCCCTGTCTCATCGCTCTGCGCTCGTCCTTCTGCCGCCGAGACTCTTGACGCGCCATTCCCGCTCAAAGCGCGTCACGCGCACTACCTTCCATTTCGTGCAGCGGATGGTGCGGTGATTGATCATGGTCTGGCCCTGTACTTTCCCGGCCCGAACTCTTATACCGGTGAAGATGTGTTGGAGCTGCAGGGCCATGGCGGTCCGGTGGTGCTGAAGATGCTTCTGGATCGGGTGCTTGAGCTGGGCGCACAGCTCGCAAAGGAAGACCCGCGCCTGCTGCTCCGTTTAGCCAAGCCTGGTGAATTTACCGAGCGCGCTTTTCTCAACGACAAGCTCGATCTCGCCCAAGCCGAGGCCGTAGCCGATTTGATTGAGGCCAGCACCATGCAGGCGGCTCGCCTGGCGAGTCGCTCGATGGAAGGGGTGTTCTCGAAAGAGATCTCGGCCTTGGTGGAGCAGTTGATTGATCTGCGCATGTTGGTGGAAGCCACCCTGGACTTTCCGGAAGAAGAAATTGATTTTCTGCAAGCCTCGAATGCTTTGGGCCGTTTGCAGGCGACTCAGGAACAACTTGAAGGGGTGTTAGCTCAGGCCAAGCAAGGCCGCCTGATGCGCGATGGTTTGAAGGTGGTCTTGGTCGGTGAGCCGAATGTAGGCAAGTCGTCTTTGCTGAATGCTTTGGCGGGCGAGGAGGTCGCAATTGTGACCGCGATTGCCGGCACCACTCGCGACACGATTGCGCAGGCGATTCAAATTGAAGGCGTGCCGATTACTGTGATTGATACCGCGGGCTTGCGCGATACGCAGGACGAGGTGGAGCGCATGGGCATTGCACGCACTTGGGCTGAGATCGCCAAGGCGGATGTGGTGTTGCATTTGCAGGATGCGCGCGATGGCCCTCTGGGCTTAACTTCGGACCTCACCTCGGGCATGAGTCTCAGTTCAGAAATCTTGCAGCGCTTGCCGCCAGGTGTGCCACGCCTGTTGTTGCGCAACAAGGTTGATTTGTTGGGTCTCGTCCCGGATTCGGTTTCGGAATCGGGCGAGGTGATTGCCTTGTCCGCCAAAACCGGCGAAGGGATTGCGCGGTTGCGCCAGCGTTTACTTGAGTTGGCCGGGTGGCAGCCTGCAGGTGAGAGCGGCTTCATCGCCCGTGAGCGGCACTTGATTGCCCTGCGGGCGGCGCAAGAACATTTGGAAATGGCTCGTCGGCACGCGGAGCAGAGCGCCGAGCATTTGGAGTTATTTGCAGAAGAGCTGCGGTTGGCGCAACATCAGCTTAGCGAAATTACTGGCGAGTTCACCCCAGATGACTTATTAGGCGTGATTTTTAGTCGCTTTTGCATAGGCAAATAAGATTGTATGGGTGCGGACGGCGAGTGCCTGCCACGGGTGCTTGTTTCAATCTTTGGCTCGAGGAGCTTGCGGATAATTGACAATTTTTTGAGGGTCTGACAACATTTTCGAACCATGTCAGTTCTTTCAACCTTGCGAGGAGTTCACCCATGGATGTGCATCACGTAAAAGTTTCTAAGGAGGGTCGGATCCTAATTCCCGCGACTGTGCGTGCCGATCTAGGTTTGCACGAAGGGTCTGGCTTGAGCTTACGGGTGGAAAACGGGGAAATTCGGCTCTATGACCGAGCACAAGCCCTTCGCAGAGCCCAGGAAATTGCCCAGAAATACAAGAAACCCGGTGAGAGCGTTGTTGACGAATTCTTGAGAGAACGCCGGGCTGCGTCTACTCGAGAATGACAAGTTGAAGGCCCGGGTGTTCGACGTCTCTGCTGTATTGGCGGCCATTTTTAAGGAACCTGGCGCGGATGTTGTCGCGGAGCTTTGGACAGCGGGGGAGAATTGGATCAGCACGATCAATTACGCTGAGGTGGTCACCAAACTCAATGAGCGAGGCATGACCGACATCGATGTCTCTATTGTGTTGGAGGGGGTACCGCTGGCTATTGTCAATTATGATCAACAGGCCGCCATCGCGACCGGGTTGATGCGAAGTTCAACCAAGGAGTTAGGACTCTCTCTCGGAGATAGAGCTTGTCTTTCGTTCGGGCGATTGCACAACGCAGAAATCGTGACCGCTGAGCCTCTATGGAAAAAGCTCAAGGGATACGCGATTCGGCTCATTCGTTGAATAGTCTGCATCGATTCGATCTAAACCATCTGACCTTTAGGATTTCCATGACATCGATGTTTGATCTAGGCCTTGAGCCCTGCCCCGCCAATTTCGCTCAGCTTTCGCCCTCGACCTTTGTTGAGCGCAGTGGCCGGGTGTTCCCCCATCGGCTCGCGGTAGTGCATGGTGTGCGCCGTCACACCTGGGCGCAGGTGCTAAAGCGCTGCCGTCAATTGGCACAGGCTTTAATCGCGTTAGGCATTGGCAAGAATGATTGTGTGGCCTTGATGTTGCTCAACACACCGGAAATGCTCGAGGCCCATTACGCGGTGCCGGGCATGAACGCGGTCATGCTGCCTTTGAACGTGCGCCTGGACGCGGCTTCGATTGCGTTTATGTTGGGCCATGGTCAGGCCAAGGTGGTGCTCTGTGACACGGAGCTGTTTGGCACAATGCGTGAGGCTTTGAAGATTTTGAAGGCGGAGGGTAAGCCTGCGCCGGTGGTGATCGATGTGATGGATTCGAGCGTGGCGAGTGATGCTAGCTTGCTGGACTTGGCGGGAGCCGAGTTAGAGGGCGCGCGCACCAAGCAGGTCCGCTTGGGGGCATTGGATTATGAAACACTGATTGCGCAGCAAGATGGAGCACGGTCTTTGCAAAATGCGGACAACGAGTGGGATGCCATTTCTCTCGCCTATACCTCGGGCACAACCGGGCAGCCCAAAGGAGTGGTGACGCATCATCGCGGCGCTTATCTGAATTCGGTTTCCAACCTCGTGACCTGGGCAATGCCGATGCATCCGGTGTATTTATGGACCTTGCCCATGTTCCACTGCGATGGCTGGTGTTTTCCCTGGTCGATTGCGGCGCAGGCGGGCACGCATGTGTGTCTGCGCAAGGTGGACCCGGTTGCGATTTTTAGTTTGATGAAGAGCGAAGGGGTGACGCATTATTGTGGCGCGCCGATTGTGCACAACGCGATGATTAATGAGGCCCATGCCCATCCCCCGAATTTGCCCAAGCTGGTGAAGGCGATGGTGGCTGGTGCGGCTCCACCTGCGGCGATGATCGAGGGGCTGGAGGCGATTGGCATTGAGGTGACTCATGTGTACGGACTGACCGAAGTGTATGGCCCCGCCGTGGTCTGCCCTCCACAAGCAGAGTGGGCCGAGTTACCGGTATCGGAGCGGGCGCGATTGAATGCGCGTCAGGGGGTGCGTTATCCCTTGCAGGATGGGGTGGAGGTCTTGGATCCCGAGACGATGGTGGCGGTCCCGCATGATGGCGAGACCATTGGCGAGGTAATGTTTCGCGGCAATATCACCATGAAGGGCTACTTGAATAATCCTGAGGCTACGGCGAAAGCGTTTGCAGGTGGCTGGTTTCATTCCGGCGATTTGGCGGTGGTGTATCCGGATGGCTATTTGAAGATTAAGGATCGCAGCAAGGACATCATTATTTCGGGCGGTGAGAATATCTCTTCGATTGAGATTGAGGACGTGTTGTATCGTCATCCGGCGGTGTTGGCTGCAGCCGTCGTGGCGATGCCGCATGCGAAGTGGGGCGAGACGCCTTGTGCTTTTGTGGAATTGAAAGCGGCGGATGAAGTGGCGATTCGCGGGAGTGCGAAGGCTGAGCAGGCTTTGCGCGACAGCATCGTGTTGCACTGTCGCCAACATTTGGCAGGGTTTAAGTTGCCGCGTGCGGTGAGTTTTGGGGAGCTACCCAAAACTTCGACGGGCAAGATTCAGAAGTTTGAGTTGCGTGTGAAGGCCGGGTCTATCCAGGCGATTGACGTTTGAGTGGTTCCGTTGCGTTTAGTCTGGCAGGTGACCCGTGGCAAATGGTGAGCGACCAAAGCTCCTGCTTCAGGAGCGGATGTCCGCGCAGGCGCCTCTTAGGCGGTCAACCGATCAACAAGGCACCCCTTGCGGGTTAGATCTCCATCATTTCAAAGTCGCTTTTCGCGACCCCGCATTCCGGGCAGGTCCAGTCGGCAGGAACATCTAACCAAGTCGTGCCGGCCTTGATGCCGTGCTCAGGGTCGCCGGCCGCTTCGTCGTATACGAAGCCGCAGACGATGCATTGATAGGTTTTTGAAGAAGTCGTGCTCATGGGTTTCCTGGAATTTTATAAATGAAAAAGGGGAGGCGGATATTGTGGATGGGCCTAACAGGCCGCTACTTTAGCTAATTGTGCTTTGTATTGGTTGGCATGGCGCTCTTCTACTTTTGCGAGCGCCGCAAAACGCTTCTGGGCATTGACTAAAGTGGCTGCAAAACGATCCGCGTGTTCCCTGCTTTCTGAGATTTGCTCGTCAATTTCTTTGAGCGCCAGGGCGTTGCCTTCAGCTTCGGCGGCTTTGCGGAAGCTCGGATACATCTCTGTGTATTCATAGGTTTCACCGTCGATGGCGATTTGTAGGGCTTGGGCGGGGGTGATTTCGCTTCTAGGGTAGAGCAGGTCGAGGTGGCCGAAGGCGTGCTGTACTTCTTGGTCAGCAGTTTCTTCGAAGGTGCGGGCGGTGTTTTCATCCCCTGCGGCGCGGGCTAACTTGGCGAAATAGCGGTATTTGATGTGAGCCATGGATTCACCAGCGAAGGCTGATTCGAGGTTGGCGATGGTTTTGATTTCAGGGGTTTGGAGGGCGCTGGTCATAAGATCTTCCTTGAAAGGGTGGAGGTTTAAAGCGTTGCGAGAATATACAAAGACAATCAATAGATATTTTATGATAGACTAGCGCAATTGATTAATCTAATGGATTCATATTATTGTTGCAATAGACAAAAACTTTTGTTTAGCGGCGGAGAGTTGAGGTTGGATCCTGTGGTTTGGTCCTGGAGTGTTTTGCCCCGGGCACTCTTCATTAGCCGCTACACTCTCGTTTTGATTGCAAGCGACATCAAGGTTTCGTTGCACACGGGCTTTCGACCGCTAGGTGATGGGTTCAATGATGGACCTTATGGGTCGGCTTAAGGAGTAGAGTTTGAACATGCAAGAGACCTCTCAAGCGGTCGTAGATCAGGCGACGCAGGCCAGAGCTTTTGGGCTCTTTCGGCAGATGTGCAGGATACGAGCCTTTGAAGATGCAGCTGAAATTGCAAGCCAAGGCGGTGTGTCGTTTGGTTCAACTTCAAGTGCGCTCAGCGGCGTTGCCAAGGTGCGTGGCCCTCTTCATCTTTCGACTGGGCAAGAAGCTGTGGCAACAGGTGTTTGCGCACACTTACATATTAGTGACTACCTGACCTCGACGCATCGCGGCCATGGCCATACTTTAGCGAAAGGCGCCGACTTGACGCGCATGATGCATGAGTTGTTTGGAAAGGCCAGCGGGTTTTGTGGTGGCAAGGGGGGGTCGATGCATATCGCGGACTTCTCGGTGGGCATGCTGGGCGCGAACGGAGTGGTGGCCGCAGGTTTGCCGATTGCTGTGGGCGCCGCCCAGTCCATCAAGATTCGCGGGCAAAAATCTGCGGACGGAAAAAGTGGTGCTCTCGCGGTGAGCTTTTTTGGTGACGGAGCCATCAACCGTGGGCCGTTTGCCGAAAGTTTGAACTGGGCGTCGGTGTTTCAATTGCCGATGTTGTTTGTCTGTGAAGACAATCAATGGTCTGCGACCACCAAGACTTCCACCATGTCGGCCGGTGATGGTGCGGCGCAGCGCGCCCAGGCCCATGGCATGAAGGCCGTCCTGGTAGATGGCAATGATGTGTGGGCGGTGGCGGCGGCGGCGGGCCCCTTGATTGCAGGGATCCGATCCGGTGGAGGGCCGGCCTTATTACACGCCCGTACCTATCGCTTTAGGGGGCATGTCTCGGTGGATCCGGCTGCCTACCGTGACCCAGCCGAGTTGGCTGAGGCCCTGAAAGGTGATCCAATAGCGACTGCTCACACCAAGTTTGTGGCGATGGGGCTGAACGCCTCAGCACTGGAGGCCATTTGGACCGAGGCGCAACATGAAGTGGCGCTGGCGATCGCTTCAGCCGATGCCGCCGCTTGGCCGAGCGTCGATGCGGCTTATAGCGACGTCCAGGACCTGGGTGCTGGACAGTGGTTTTAATGGCAACTCGCCTAAGTAAGTAGTTGCCTCATAAGTAAGTGAGTGGCCTCCTCACAATAATAGAGACTGAACAAGCAATGGCAAAGAGATTGATCAATGAGTAAATTGGCTTTGACTTACGCGCAGGCCGTGGCGGCCTCTCTCTCCGAGGCGATGAAGCGCGACGCTACCGTGCTAGTGTTGGGAGAGGATGTCGGGCGTGGCGGAATCTTTGCGCAGTACAAGGGCCTGCTCGAGATGTTCGGCAGCGCTCGAGTCATTGATACCCCGATTTCTGAGGCGACCATTATGGGTGCCGCCGTGGGTATGGCGCTGACGGGCTTAAAGCCCGTAGTGGAATTGAGGGTTATGGATTTTGCGATGTGCTCGATGGATGAAATCATCAATCAAGCCGCCAAAAATCGTTTTATGTTCGGCGGTCAGGGCCGCGTACCTGTGGTGATACGGATGCCGATTGGCATCTGGTCTTCGTCGGCCGCACAGCATTCTCAGTCGCTGGAGGCTTGGTTTACTCATGTTCCAGGCCTGGTGGTGGTGGCGCCATCGAACGCTCAGGATAATTATTCACTGTTACAAAGCGCTCTCGCTTGCGGTGATCCGGTGGCCTATCTGGAGCATAAGGAGCTTTGGGGCGTAAGTATGGAAGTGGACACTTCTTTGCAAGTGCCTTTGGGCAAGGCTGCCGTCGTACGAATAGGTCGGGATCTTTCCATTGTCACCTGGAGCAAGGCGGTTCATTGGTCGCTGGAAGCGGCGAGCTTGTTGGCCGACGAGAATGGTGGCGGGCTCGATGTCGAGGTCATTGACCTGCGGACCTTATGGCCATGGGATCGTGAGACGGTGTTGAACAGTGTCGCCAAGACCGGCCGGGCCTTGATTGTGCATGAAGCGGTGCAGGTGGCTGGGTTTGGGGCAGAGATTTCAGCGGTGATTGCTGAGGAATCTCGGGCCTCGGTAGCGCCTAAGATTGCGCGCTTGGGTGCGCCTCGTACGCCGGTTGGTTATGCGCCGATCTTGGAGGCGGAGGCGCGCATCAGTCCAGAGAAAATCGCCAAGGCGGCTCGGTCCCTGATGAAGCGTTAAGCCTGCCTAACGCGGAAGTAAGCGATTGCCTGTCACCCGTACTTTACTGCCGAGGTTGTAGCCCGGCATCATGTCGAGATGGATTTTTCGAGTGAGGCCAGAGTCCATCATCAGGGTGACCTCATACATGCGCTTAGTAAACTGGGCTCCGACGCCGTCGGGATCGATGATCGAGCGATTCGCGCCGGTTCCAATCGACGAACCTTGGTAACGCGAGGGCAAGTCACTGTTATGGCTGTTGGCGGTTTCGGGCGCACGCGCATCGCTATTGAGCATCCAGCTTGGATTAGGTTTCATGCGTACGGTGCGCACCTGCAAGATGGTGGCACAGTTCAGACAGGCCGACCCGCCGGGGCCGACCATCGCATCCTTACCGTTGGAGTCTTTGCTGTTGGCGTCATTTCCGTTGGCGTCTTTACCGAAACCACTTTTACTAAAGCCATCTTTTCCCTTGGGGGACTTGTCGCCTTGCTTGGCGTCTTGTCCCTGGACATTAGCTTTCTGACCCGGCGTCATACTATTGCTGCTGGAGCTCGTGCCGCTTTTCCCGTCTTTGCCGCCGCTTTGCGCCCTTGGAAGCGGATTGCCCGGTTGCCCCGGGCGAATCCCGCTGACACCGCGTTGCTCGAAACCTGAGAGTGGGCGAGCGGGCGCCGGTGCTGTTCCCGAAAGGGGGCGCCTGAGGCCTTCGCTGGGTTGGCTTGAGGGGTGACTTGCGTCGCCAGAGCTACCACTGTAGGTCTGGGCGTGGGCCCTGGTAAGGCCGATGGGTAGAACGATGGACAGCGCCACAAGGGCGCTAAGTGATAGACCACAATAGAACTTTGAAGCGGGGGGCAAAAGCCAATGGGGTCGCGTAAGGGCGCCGCGGTCGCTTATTTTGAGGGCGCGAACTGAACTTGCAAGGCGCTTGATGAACGGCATATGATTGTGCATCTGGACCCAACGTCTGGCGAGAGCCTGATGTTGACCGCGTTTAGTACGCCCTGAGTGTAAAAACTTGCTCTTTGGGGGGATACGTCTGCTTAACGGTGGAACGAAGCACATAAATAGGTCGGAAATCTTGCTGGAGGTCGTGAGGCTGTGGGGAACAACATTGTGAACTTAGATGCGGCGAGCATGCTGAAGTCCCTGTTTGCCCCCTGGGTGCAGGCGCTCAACCTGGAGCTGGTTTCCATGGAACCTGGCGGGGCGGTGTTTTGATTACCTTTTTCCGCCAAGCTTTGCCGGGAGAGTGGCAGCGTGTGTGGTCAGGCCTAGATGTCGGCCGCCGACACGGTGGGGCGATTGATTTTGAAGCGCTGGACGGCAAGTGATGTGCGCAAGTCACGACCACTTATACGATGCTGTGACGAGGTTTAACTTTCGAAAACACCTAGCGCGCGGTTTTTGCGGACTGTTTGCCAAGGGTGAACCCGTGCATTCATGGCAATGTAGACTCCGCTTGGGGTTTGCGCTGCAACGCCGAGTGCGAAGCCGAGATTAAACAGCGCATCGGAGCCGGTGACTTCGTAGGGCACCATGGCACCGGTCAAGACGATGGTTTTGTCAAGCAAGGCAGCTCCTAAAACTCGACCGCTTTCGGCGATCGTGTCGGTGCCATGGATAATCACGATCTTGGTTTCTGGGCTGGCCTGACAAGCTTGCAGAATTTTATCGCGATGAGCATCTTGCATTTCGAGGCTGTCGATGAGCATCAGGGTTTGGGTGATGATCGGGTCCACCAATCGGATGCGGGCGGAGATCTCGGCGAGATGAGAATCGGCAAATCCCAAGGAGCCGGCGATTGCGCTGTAGTGTTTGTCAAAGGTGCCGCCGGTCGTAATGATGCGTAAGGCCATAGTCGTAAAATTCGCGGGGGTTAAATGTTCAGGTTGAAGTGTAAGCGTGTTTGATCAAGTCGTGTTTGCGGGGGGTGGGCATCGTTGTTGGTGGCAGGCCGGATTTTGGGACGTCGTGGCGTCCGAAATTGACTTGCGTCCGAAACTGATCGCGGGAGTGTCCGCGGGCGCAGCAACCGCTTGTTTGTTGTACGCCAATAATTCGCGCGATGCACTGGATTATTACCGTGAGCTCCTGAAGCCTGAGGCGCGTAATGCGTATTGGGGGAACTTGGTACGCCGTGGGGAAAAGGTATTCCCTCATGCGCGGATTTATCGACAAGCGCTCATGGTGTTGCTGGGTGGGGATCACTACCAGCGGTTGATGACGACGGCGCCGGAGATTCGAATTAGCTTTGCGCGTATTCCAAGTTGGTTGGGACCACGCTTGGCTGTTTTGGCGGGCATGGCCGCCTACAATTTTGAAAAGCATACCACCCAGCCTTTGCATCCGACCTATGGTCGCAAACTTGGTTTCAGGAGCGAGGTGGTGCGGATTCAGGATTGCAAGAATGTGGACGAGCTGATCTCCTTGATCATGGCCTCAAGTTGTACGCCACCTTTCACGCCGATTGAGTATCGCGAGGGTCGGCCGACCATGGACGGTGGTCTGGTGGATAACGTCCCTGTCCACGCGGTGGAAGCGGATGGCGGATCCACCTTGGTCTTGACCAGTCGCTGTTACAGGCAACATGCGCCGGTATTTATGCGATATGGCCGGGTGTACGTTCAGCCCTCGGAGAAGCCCGCGAGCTCCAGTTGGGATTACACGCGACCTGCTAACTATGAAGACACCTATAAGCTCGGACGCATGGATGGGCATCAGTTCTTGATTAACTTTGCGTTCAAGAAGCGGCCCAGTTTGAGCTAGGGAAGCGCGGATTTAATCGCGTGAATGCTTGGCCCTTGAATTGGGATGGGCTACAAGGCGGATTTTGCGGCCAATAGCACTTGCTATTGGCTAAAAATTCAACGAAGTAGACCGCCCGATTCAAGGA